>DATFEI010000267.1:0-15295 GCA_035251315.1 Burkholderiales bacterium
AGGGACTGACCGACCGCAGCCGCCGGCCATATCGGCATGCGAACAAGCTGCCCTTGCAGATCGAGACGCTGATCGTTCGGCTTAAACGGGAGCGCCCCAGCTGGGGCGCTCCCAAGATCCGCGAGAAGCTCAGGCGCGCCCCATGGCGACATTCAGCTGCCGGCGATCAGCACCGTGCATGCGGTGCTCGACCGCCATGGGTTGGTCAGCCGCGGGCGCAAGCGCCGCTACCAGGCCCAAGGCACGACGCTGTCCAAGCCCGCGCAACCCAATGACCTGTGGTGCGCCGACTACAAAGGCGAGTTCATGCTCACCGACAGGCGCTACTGTTATCCCCTGACCATCAGCGACTTCACCAGCCGGTATCTGCTCAGCTGCGAGGCTTTGGCAACGACCCGGGAAACCTACGCCTTCGGCGTCTTCGAGCGTGTCTTCAAGGAGTTCGGGCTTCCCAAGGCGATCCGCACCGACAACGGCGTGCCCTTCGCCAGCCCCAACGCCCTGTTCAACCTCTCTAAGCTGTCGGTGTGGTGGCTGCGCCTAGGCATCCAGATCGAGCGCATCAAACCCGGCCGCCCGCAGCAAAACGGCCGTCATGAGCGCATGCACCTGACGCTCAAGAAAGAGGCCACCAAGCCCGCCGCGCGCAACTTCCTCCAGCAACAGGCGCGCTTTGACGACTTCATCGACTGCTACAACAACGAGCGGCCTCACCAGGCCCTGGGGATGCGCTACCCGGCCGAGCTCTATCGCCCGTCAGCGCGGCAATATCACGGCCTTGGCGATCTCGACTATCCTTTCCATGACCGCACCATCACCGTCACTCAATGCGGGCGGCTCTGCATGGGCAGTCGCAAGATCAACCTCAGCACCGTCTTTGCCGGCCAGAACGTCGGCGTGCGGCAGCTCAGCGATAAGATCTGGCTGGTCAGCTTCATGCACCACGATCTGGGCTTCTTTGATGATGAGACATCTCGCCTCGAACCCGTAGTTAACCCGTTCGAGACGAGAGTGTTACCTATGTCTCCGGTATAAACCGTTACCCATGTAACCGGAATAGACCCATAAGGCATTGGTGGCCAAGGGCGGAATCGAACCACCGACACAAGGATTTTCAGTCCTCTGCTCTACCAACTGAGCTACTTGGCCGCCGGGGGATACGTCGGGGAGGCGCGAATTATAGCAAGCGCCGCTACGCGGCCTCGCGCTGCGGCACGACAGACAGACGGGGAAGAATCACCGTAAACACGCTGCCGCGCTCGGAGGGGTTCGGATGCACCTGCACCGATGCCCGGTGCTGCGCGGCGATCGAGCGCACGATCGGCAGACCGAGCCCAGTGCCGGGGACCTCGTTGCCGCCGGCGCGGTAGAAGCGCTCGAAAATGAGCTCGCGATCGGGCTCGGCGATGCCGACGCCGTTGTCCTCGATCTCGACGCTGACCGCGTCGCGGGTCGAGCTGTCCACCGCCACGCGCGCCGTGACCCGGCCGCCCGGAGGCGTGTAGCGCACCGCATTGTCGACCAGGTTGTTGAGCAGCTCATGCAGGAGGAGGCGGCTTCCTTCGACCATCGCCGGCCCCGGCGCGCCCTCGAAACCGAGATCTATGCGCTTGGCAAGCGCCTGCTCGACCCATTCCTGTGTTACTTCGCGCACCAGCGCATTCATGTCGACGGGCTCGAACTTCGGCGGCATCTCGCTCTGCGAGCGCGCAAGCGAAAGAAGCTGCGAGATCATGCGCGTCGCGCGCTCCACGCTCGATCGGATCCGCTCGAGGCTCGCGCGCAGGTCAGCGGGATCTCTCTGCCGCAGCGCGAACTCGAGCTGGGTGCGCAGCCCGGCAAGCGGCGTGCGCATCTGATGAGCGGCGTCGGCGATGAAGCGCTCCTGCGCACGCATCGTGGTTGACAGGCGCTCCATGACGCCGTTGAACGCCTCGATGAGCGGCGTCACTTCCTCGGGCACCTCGCGCACGTTAATGGGAGAGAGATCGCCCGGGCGACGGTTGAGAAGGCGCTGGCGCAGGCGCTCTAGCGGCAGCGTGCCGCGCTGCAGGCCGAACCAGGCGAGAAGTGCGACCACCGGGAACAGGAAGAACTGAGGGATGATAATGCCGGCGATGATCTCGTTGGAAAGCCGCTTGCGCTTGTTCAGCGTCTCGCCCACCTGCACCACCACGCGCCGATGCGGTGCTTGCGGCTCGAACATGAACATGTAAGCGACGCGCACCGGATCGCCGTGCCACTCGGCGTCGCGGAAATACACGATGTGCTGGGCTTGTGCCTCCTCGGGGAAGATCTCCGCGAGCTCGCGGTCCCCGGCGAGTATTTCGCCGCGCGTGCCGCGCACCTGGAAGTAAATCGTATCCAGCTCGTCGGTGCGCAGGAAGCTCGACGCTGCCGCGGGAAGCGCCACGCGCGCGCCGCCCTTCCGGTCGGCGTTGAAGGTCACGTGGCGGGCGAGCGCGTTCACCGAGTCGGCGAGCGCGCGGTCGTACGGGATGTTGGAAATGGCATTTGCGATCCAGAACGTCACCACCACCGACAGCGGCCACAAGATAATGAGCGGGGCGAGCAGCCAGTCGAGGATCTCGACCAGCAGGCTGAGCGGATTGCTAGCGGGAGTCCGACTTTTCAAGGCTGTAGCCCAGCCCGCGCACGGTGACGATGCGCACGCCGCCGGGCTCGAGCTTCTTGCGCAGCCTGTGCACGTACACCTCGATCGCGTTCGGCGACACTTCCTCGCCCCACTCGCACACGTGCGAGACGAGCTGGTCCTTCGACACGAGACGCCCGGCGCGGCTCAGAAAGATCTCGAGCAGGCTGACCTCGCGCGCCGAGAGCTCGAGCGGCTCGCCCTTCAGGCGCGCGATACGGCCGACCTGGTCGTAAGTAAGTGCGCCGTGGCGCAGCAGCGTCGGGCCGCCGGCCATGCCGCGGCGCGTGAGGGCGCGTACGCGCGCCTCGAGCTCGGCGAGCTCGAATGGCTTGGCGAGATAGTCGTCGGCGCCGGCGTCGAGGCCGCGCACCCGATCGTTCACACCGTCCAGCGCGGTGAGGATGAGGACGGGCACGCGCGAATCGCGCGCGCGCAGCCGCTTCAGCACGTCGAGCCCTGATTTCTTGGGCAGACCGATATCGAGGATCAGCAGGTCAAAGTCGTCGGTGTCCAGCGCCGTATCCGCCTCGACGCCGTTCTTAACCCAGTCTACCGCGTAGCCCGACTGCCGCAGCGTGCGAGTCACGCCGTCGGCCAGGATCGCGTCGTCCTCCGCGACTAGGATCCTCATTCGAAGAAGTGTAAACAAAAGGGCGCCCCGAAGGCGCCCTTCTTGCACTGCAACGTCAACCGCTTACATATCCATGTCGCCCATACCGCCCATTCCCGGCATGCCGTGCGAATGGCCGCCTGCGCCCTTCTTCTCCTCGACCAGCTCGGCCACCATGGCGTCGGTGGTGAGCATCAGGCCGGCGACGGACGAAGCGTTCTGCAAGGCGAAGCGAACCACCTTGGTGGGGTCGATCACGCCCTGCTGCACCAAGTCGCCGTACTCCTCGGTCTGGGCGTTGAAGCCGAAGTTGCCCTTGCTCTCGAGCACCTTGTTCAGCACCACCGAGGGCTCGGCGCCGGCGTTGTCGACGATCATGCGCAGCGGCTCTTCGAGCGCGCGCATCACGATCTTGATGCCGCCTTCCTGGTCGTGGTTCTCGGCCTTGAGCTTGCCCTCGAGCGCCTGCTTGGCGCGGATGAACGCCACGCCGCCGCCCGGGACGATGCCCTCTTCCACCGCGGCGCGGGTCGCGTGCAGCGCGTCCTCGACGCGGGCCTTCTTCTCCTTCATCTCAACTTCGGTCGCGGCGCCGACCTTGATCACCGCCACGCCGCCAGCGAGCTTCGCGACGCGCTCCTGCAGCTTTTCCTTGTCGTAGTCGCTGGTGGCCTCGTCGATCTGCACGCGGATCTGCTTCACGCGCGCCTCGATAGCCTTCTTGTCGCCCGCGCCGTCGATGATGGTGGTGTTCTCCTTCGCCGACTCCACCTTCTTCGCGCGGCCGAGGTCCTTGAGCGACGCATTCTCGAGCTTCAGACCGAGCTCTTCGGAGATCACCGTGCCGCCGGCGAGGACCGCCATGTCTTCCAGCATCGCCTTGCGGCGGTCGCCGAAACCCGGCGCCTTGACCGCAATGGTCTTGAGGATGCCGCGGATATTGTTCACCACGAGCGTGGCGAGCGCCTCGCCCTCGACTTCCTCGGCGATGATGAGCAGCGGCTTGCCCGCCTTGGCCACCTGCTCGAGGACCGGCAGCAGCTCGCGGATCGACGAGATTTTCTTGTCGTGCAGGAGGATGTAGGGATCCTCGAGCACGGCGATCTGCTTCTCCGGGTTGTTGATGAAGTACGGCGAGAGGTAGCCGCGGTCGAACTGCATTCCCTCGACGAGGTCGAGCTCGTTCTGCAGCGACTTGCCGTCCTCGACCGTGATCACGCCTTCTTTGCCGACCTTGTCCATGGCGTCGGCGATGATCTTGCCGATGTCGGGATCCGCGTTCGCGGAGATGGCGCCCACCTGGGCGATCTCCTTCGACGTGGTACACGGCTTGGAGATCTTCTTCAGCTCCTCGACCACGGCGAGGACCGCCTTGTCGATGCCGCGCTTGAGGTCCATCGGGTTCATCCCCGAGGCGACAAACTTCATGCCCTCGCGCACGATCGCCTGTGCGAGGACGGTCGCGGTGGTGGTGCCGTCGCCCGCGACGTCGGAAGTCTTGGAGGCGACTTCCTTGACCATCTGCGCGCCCATGTTCTCGAACTTGTCCTTGAGCTCGATCTCCTTCGCGACCGACACGCCGTCTTTGGTGACGGTCGGCGCGCCGAACGAGCGCTCAAGCACGACGTTGCGGCCCTTGGGCCCCAGCGTCACTTTCACCGCGTCGGCCAGGATGTTCAGGCCATGAACCATCTTGGCGCGTGCGCTGTCGTGGAATCTCACTTCTTTTGCTGGCATTGGTGCGTTCTCCTGATTGAACTCGTTGCTTTGCTTAGGCGCCTTCGATTACGCCCATGATGTCCTCCTCGCGCATCACGAGGAGTTCATCGCCCTTGACCTTCACGGTCTGGCCGGAATACTTGCCGAACAGCACGCGGTCGCCGACCTTGACGTCGATCGGGATGAGCTTGCCGTTGTCGTCTTTCTTTCCCTTGCCGACCGCGACGATCTCGCCTTGGTCCGGCTTTTCTGCGGCGGTGTCGGGGATCACGATGCCCCCGGCAGACTTGCGCTCTTCCTCGATGCGCTTGACGATGACGCGGTCATGCAGCGGACGGATCTTCATCTCTAGCTCCCGTTTAGAATAGAAATTTCGATGTATTACAATGACTTGGCATGAACCCCAAGCCCCAAATCCCGGACTTAGCACTCAGTCCTAGCGAGTGCTAATAATAATGGTCGTGCGCCCCGTTTTCAAGACTCTCCTGCTTCTGTGGGTGCTTGCTTCTATGAGCCAAACGCATGCCGCGCTTCCACCCCTGGTGGCGAGGGGTCTGCACGACGCGAAGGTGCCGCAGGACAGCGTAAGCGTCCTGGTGCAGGAAGTCGGCGCACGCCGGGCATTGCTTGCGGTCAATGCGAGCGCATCGCGCAACCCCGGCTCGGTCATCAAGCTGGTGACGACCTACGCCGCACTGGAGCTGCTGGGGCCGGCCTACCGCTGGAAGACCAAGGTTTATCTCGACGGTGATGACCTGTATCTCAAAGGCTACGGCGATCCCAAGCTCAACCACGAGAGCTTCTGGATGCTGCTACGCAACGTGCGCGGCCGCGGGGTCCGTGAGATCCGCGGCGACATCGTGCTCGACCGCAGCTACTTCGCCCCGGTGCCGGCGGAGCTTATAGACGACGAGGTGTTCCGCCCGTACAACGTCGCGCCCGACGCGCTCCTCGTAAACTTCAAGTCCCTGCGCTTCGTGTTCTGGCCGCAGGACGGCTCGGTGCGCCTGTTCGTCGAGCCGCAGCTGCCCGGACTTGAGCTCGTCAATGGATTAAGGCTGTCGGACGGCGTTTGCCCCGAAGGCCGCGCGTTCCGCGATCGCATCCAGGCCAGCTTCAGCTCTAAGCCGCCACGTGCGGCGTTCAACGGCTTCTATCCGGTCGCATGCGGCGAACGCGAGCTCAATGTCGCGCTGCACCAGCCGGAGGATTACGCCGCCGGCATAGTGCGCACGCTATGGGCCGAGATGGGCGGACAATGGCACGGACGCATTCGCGAAGGCGAAGTCGGTCCGAATGCGAGGCTCGTCTACAAGCACGAGTCCGAACCGCTGAGCGAGGTGGTGCGCGACATCAACAAGTTCTCCAACAACGTGATGGCGCGCCAACTGTATCTAACGCTTGCTGCTGAACTCGGCGGGCCCCCGGCGCAACCACAGGCGGCGGCGCGCGCCATCGAACAGTGGCTCATGTTCAAGGGCATCGAAGCAAAAGAGCTCAGAACCGAAAACGGCTCGGGTTTGTCGCGCAACGAACGCGCGAGCGCGGCTACCTTGATGGCGTTATTGCAGGCAGCGTGGAAGAGCCCGGTGATGCCGGAATTCATGGCTTCGCTCCCCGTCGTGGCCGCCGACGGGACGATGCGCAAGCGCCTCCACTTCGACGGTGTCTCGGGCAACGCTCACATCAAGACGGGACTACTATCGGATACGCGCGCGATCGCCGGTTATGTGCTCGACCGCAGCGGTCGCCGGCATGCGCTCGTAATGATCGCCAACCATCCCAACGCGCCGCAAGCCGAGGCGGCGTTCGATGCCTTGCTGCAATGGGTGCGGGCTAGAGCCCCAGCTCCCGCCACAGCGAATCCACGCGACGCTTCACCGCTTCGTCCATGACGATCGGTCGGCCCCAGCGCCGGGCCGTTTCCGCGGGCCACTTGTTCGTCGCATCGATGCCCATCTTCGCGCCGAGACCCGATACGGGGCTGGCGAAATCCAGGTAGTCGATCGGCGTGCGCTCGACCACCACCGAGTCGCGGGCCGGATCGACTCGCGTGGTCAGCGCCCAGATGACTTCCTTCCAGTCTCGGACGTCGACGTCGTCATCGCACACCACGATGAACTTTGTGTACATGAACTGGCGCAGGTAGCTCCAGATGCCGAACATCACGCGCTTGGCATGCCCCGGGTACTGCTTCTTCATGCTTACTACCGCGAGCCGGTACGAGCAGCCTTCAGGCGGAAGATAGAAATCGACGATCTCCGGGAATTGCTTTTGCAGCAACGGCACAAAAACCTCGTTGAGCGCCACGCCCAGCATGGCGGGCTCGTCGGGCGGCTTGCCGGTGTACGTGGAGTGATATATCGGCGAGCGCCGCATCGTCATGCGCTGCACCGTCATCACCGGGAAGCGCTCGACTTCGTTGTAGTACCCGGTGTGGTCGCCGTGCGGCCCTTCCGCCGAAGTTTCGGAATCATTGATAACGCCTTCCAGGATGATCTCCGCCGTGGCAGGGACCTCAAGGGTGTTCCCCAGGCACCGGACGAGCTCGGTGCGCGCGCCACGCAGCAGGCCGGCGAACTGGTACTCGGACAGCGCATCCGGGATCGGTGTCACCGCAGCGAGCATCGTCGCGGGGTCGGCGCCCAGCGCCACTGCCACAGGGAATGGCTCCTTTGACAATGCGACGTGATCGCGAAAATCGAGCGCGCCGCCCCGATGGGCAAGCCAGCGCATGATCACGCGGTTGCGTCCGAGGACTTGCTGGCGATAGATCCCGAGATTCTGGCGCGGCTTTGCAGGGCCGCGTGTAACGGTCAGGCCCCAGGTGATAAGCGGCCCCGCGTCCAGCGGCCAGCACGTTTGCACCGGCAGACGGGCGAGGTCCACGTCGTCACCTTCAAGAATGACTTCTTGCGAAGGCGCCCTGGACACCACCTTGGGCGGCAGGTTGAGCAGCTGCTTCCAAACCGGGAACTTCTCCCAAAGATCGCGTAGCCCTTTGGGCGGCTCCGGCTCGCGCAGGAAAGCGAGCATTCTTCCGACTTCGCGCAGCGCGCGTGTGTCGGCAAGCCCCATCGCAGCGGCGATCCGGCGCACCGCGCCGAACAGATTGGCGAGCACCGGGATGTCGTGCCCCGCAGGACGCTCGAACAGCAGCGCCGGGCCGCCCGCGCGCAGCACGCGATCGCAAATCTCCGTCATTTCCAGCCGCGGCGAGACCTCGGCCCGGATACGCTTCAGATCGCCGCGCGCCTCGAGCTGCGCGATGAATTGCCTCAGGTCCGAGTACTGCAATCGGCTCTCCTACTTCTTGACCATCAGCCGCTCGCTTAGCGCCTCCGCGAAGTCGAGCAGCAGGGTGTCGCGTCCGCGCACCGGGTAGATGCGCTCCGCCCCCGGCAGGTTTACGCATAGCGTCGTCGTCCCCATCCATCCGAATGCGCACAGGGCGCCGCCGCCGATCAGGCAGGCGACTGCGCCCACAGGCAGGAGACTCGAGAAAGCCATCAGAGAACGGAAGAAGGCGTACAGCGCCTTGCCGACCCCCTGGTCGGACTTCGCCATGTCGGTGGCCGCATCGGCAGCGAACCGGTCGAGCGGACCGCTCACCGCGATCAGGAGCAGCGCAATCGCAATGAGGATGATTCCCCAGCCGAGCTTGCGCCCATCGCGGCGGAAAGCAACGCTGACCGCCGTCATCGCCCGCAGCGGCAGAGTCTCCAGATGAGTATCGCCGCGGTGCACGAGGCACGTCGGATAGAGCGTCAGGTGCGTGCCGCGCAGCATGCCGCTCGCAAACCCGAAGCGCGTAAGCGCAGGGCCGGCGTCGCTCATTGGCCGAAGAGAATGCCGACGAAAACCGCGGCCCCGACCCAATTGCTGTGCATGAAGGCCTTGAACGCTCCTTCGCGGCTGCGGTCGCGAAGGAGCCGCCAATGGTGGATCATCATCGCCGCCGCAGCTGCCAGCCCGGCGTAATAAGGCCAGCGCAGCCCGTGCATCGAGCCAACGGCGACAAGCAGCGCAAGCATGAGCGCGTAGCTCGCCATGACGGCGCGCACATCCCAGCTTCCGAGCGTGAGCGCGGAGGTGCGGATGCCGATCCGCGCGTCGTCGTCGCGGTCGACCATCGCATACTCGGTGTCGTAGGCGAACGAATAGAACAGATTCGACGCGAACAGCACCCAGCATTCGAGCGGAAGGCGCTCCTGAATCGCCGCATAGGCCATCGGAATCCCAAATCCGAAAGCGATGCCGAGGACCGCCTGTGGCAATGCGAAAAAACGCTTCGTGTACGGATAGGCGGCGGCAATCGCAACCGCGAGAAAAGAGAGCAGGATCGCCAGCCCGCTGAGGAACAACACGAGCGCGAACGCGGCTGCGCCCAGGGCGGCGGCCACGGCAAGCGCCTCGCGCGGCTGGATCTCGCCCGCAGCGAGCGGGCGGGCCCGGGTGCGCTCGACATGGAGATCGAAGCGCCGGTCGGCATAGTCGTTGAGCGCGCAGCCGGCCGAGCGCATGAGGACTGTGCCGACAATGAAGATCAGCACAATGTCAGGTTGCGGCCTGCCTCCGGAGGCCAGCCATACCGCCCACAGGGTTGGCCACAGCAGTAGCAGCGCGCCGATCGGCTTGTCCAAGCGGATCAGGCGCTCGTACGCGTCGAGGCGCCTCGCAATGATCGCCAGGTTCACGGTGGAAGCATAACTCACGCCTCTGTGAGCTCGTGCCTTGAGCCGAGCCAGCGATCCACGTGCGCCTGCGCCGCGCGCGGGTCGGCGTGGATGAGTTCCGGGGCAACCTGCACCGCCGCCTCGACCAGATCGTTGTCGCGCTCGAGGTCAGCGTAGCGCAGCAGCGGCACGCCGCTCTGGCGCTCGCCGAGGAACTCGCCGGGGCCGCGCTGCTCGAGGTCCCGGCGTGCGATCTCGAAGCCGTCGTTGGTCTCGAACATTGCCTTCAGCCGCTCAGGCGCGTTGCCTTGCAGCTCGCCGAAGAGCAGGATGCAAACGCTTTCGCGCTCTTCTTTGCCTCCCGGGCGTCCGACCCGGCCGCGCAGCTGGTGCAGCTGCGAAAGACCGAACCGCTCCGCGCTCTCGATCACCATGAGGGAAGCGTTGGGCACATCGACGCCCACCTCGATCACCGTGGTGCACGCCAGCACCTGAATGGCGTTATGCGTGAAAGCCTGCATCACGGCGCTCTTCTCCTCCGCCGAAAGCCTTCCGTGCAGCAGCCCGACGCGCAGGTCGGACAATTGGTTCCTCAGGTTCTCAAACGTCTCGAGCGCGGTGCGCAAGCCGGCTTTCGACTCCTCGATGACGGGGCACACCCAGTACGCCTGCTCGCCTTCGCCGCACGCCTCGCGGATGCGCGCCAGGACTTCGCCCCTCCTTTTTTCGGAAAGCAGCTTTGTCGTGATCGGGCGGCGACCCGGCGGAAGCTGGTCGATGGTCGACACGTCCAGATCGGCGTAGTACGTCATGGCGAGCGTGCGCGGTATCGGCGTCGCGCTCATCATGAGCTGGTGCGGCACCAGGCTCGCCGCTTTCTTGCGCAGCGCGAGCCGCTGCTCGACGCCGAACCGATGCTGCTCGTCCACGACGGCGAGGCCCAGCTTGTAAAACTCGACGTCCTTCTGAATTAGCGCATGCGTGCCGATCAGCACGCGCGCCTGCAGGATTCGCTTTTTCTCGTTCTTGCTCATCCCACCGCGCAGGTAGCCGAGGCGCACGCCCAGCGGCCCGAGCCACTCGTTGAACTTCCGCCAGTGCTGTTCAGAGAGGATCTCGGTCGGCGCCATCACCGCGGCCTGGGCCCCCGAATCCACTGCGGCGAGACAGGCGATCCCCGCGACGATGGTTTTGCCACTGCCAACGTCGCCTTGCAGCAGCCGCTGCATGGGATGGGGCTCTCCCAGGTCGCTTAGGATTTCCTTCATCGCGCGGGTTTGTGCCCCAGTTAGCCGGAAAGGCAGGGCCGACAGAAAGGTGTTCAGCAATGCGCCGTTTAACATCAGTACAGGCGCCCTGCGCGAGCGGCGCCGCCGGTAGGCGAAGCGCATCGAGAGCTGCTGTGCGAGGAGCTCGTCGAACTTCATGCGCCGCCACGCGCCCGAAAGGTCGCTACCCGGCTGTGGGCGGTGGAGAAGCTCGATACTTGCGCGGAAATCGGGAAGGATCAGACGTCGCCGCAGGGCTGCGGGCAACGTATCGTCCAACGGTTCGGCCTCCAGCGCCTCCAGCACGCGAGCACGCAGTTCGGCTTGGCTCAAGCCCGCGGTTGTTGGATAGATGGGGGTGAGCGTCTGCGGCAGCGGCTCGCCCTCCTCGACGATGCGGTAGCGCGGGTGCGCCATTTCGGCGCCGAAAAAACCGCGCCGCACTTCGCCGAATGCACGAACCCGAAGGCGCGCCTGCGCGGCGCGCTCAAACTGCCGCAATTGACTCGGATAAAAATTGAAAAAGCGCAGCACCAGCCCTTCGGCGTGGACCACGAGCTGGCGCCTGGGCCGGTACATGACTTGCGCCTTGAGTACATTCGCCTCCACGCACACGGGCGTGGCCTCCGGCGCCGATTCGACCGGGGTAAGGACGGTCTCGTCCTCGTAGCGCAGCGGAAGGTGCAGCGCGAGGTCGGAGCGTGACCGCAGCCCGAGCCGGTGGAGTTTTTTTTCGAGTGACGCCCTAATCGGCGTGCAAAATTGCGTCGACCTCGACCAGCGCGCCACGTGGCAGCCCGGCCACGCCAACGGCCGCACGCGCCGGATAGGGCTCACGCACGTACTGCGCCATGATTTCGTTCACGCGAGCGAAATGCGCGAGGTCGGTAAGGTAGACCGTCATGCGCACCGCGTGATCGAGGCTAAGCCCCGCCGCCGCCGCGACCGCGGCAAGGTTCCGGAACACGCGGTGCGTCTGAGCATCGATACCCTCTGCCATCTGCATTGTGGCCGGGTCGAGCCCGATCTGGCCCGACAGGTACACCGTCGAGCCGCCACTTGCGACCTTCACTGCCTGTGAATAGGTGCCGATAGCCTCGGGCGCGTCGCGCGTCTGGATCGGGCTCTTCATGAGGGGTATCTTAGCCTAATGATTTCGCAGCTAGAAAAGCTGCTCGGGACGCCGCGCGACGGCGCGCTGCTACGCTACTCGCTCGGGCTCGAGCACGCCAAGGCCGGCAACCGGGAACGGGCGATCGAATACCTGCGCGAGGCGGTCGCGCGCGATCCGCTTTATTCCGCGGCGTGGAAGATGCTAGGCAAGACTCTCACCGAGTTGCACCAGATCGATGCAGCGCTCGACGCCTATCGGCGGGGTATTGAGGCGGCGAAGAAGAAGGGCGACCGCCAGGCCGAAAAGGAAATGACCGTCTTTGCCCGAAGATTGGATAAAAGCAAGACCTAGAAACTAGGGGAACAGCCGGGCGAGCGCTTCGCGCAGGCCGGGGACGAAGCACTCCTTGCCGACAAGCGCGTCTGCGCCGGCGCCTCTTGCCGCGGCCGCGGCTTCTCGCGTGTGGAAAAGCGTCATCGCGACCACGACCGGCGCGCGTTGCTGGGCTTTCACGCGACGCAAGATCTCCAGCCCGCGTATCGGGTGCGAGCCCAGATCGAGCAGCAGCACGTCCGCTTCCGACGAACTCACCAGCGTAACCGCCTGCGACGCTTTGTCTGACGTGCCCGCGAGCACGTAGCCGGGCAGATTGGATATGTAGCTCGCGGCCGCGGTCAGGAAGGCCGGGCTGCTGTCGGCGATGGCGATACGGCGGAGGCGTTCTTCAGACATTGCAGCCCACATTAGAACGCGAACCGCACACCAGCCATAAGGAAGTCCCCTAGCTGCCGTCACCAATTTCCTGAGGAAACCGCAAAACCTTGTCAGCCTTCCGGCGGCACCAGGCCCGTTCGCAGGGCATACCGCACAAGCCCTGCCACGTCGCGGATGCCAAGCCGTTCCATGATCTGGGCGCGGTGGGTCTCCACGGTTTTCACCGAGAGGTTGAGCAGGAAGGCGATCTCCTTGGTGCTCTTGCCCCCCGCCACCAGCTTGAGCACCTCGCGCTGGCGCGCGGTGAGAACTTCGGGCGCCGCCTCGCCGCCGGTGCGGTGCATGTAGCCCTCGACGACCTGGCGCGAGACCGAGGGGCTCAGCCAGCTCTCGCCGCGCATGACGCTGCGCAGGGCGAGCTCGAGCTCGCCAGTGGCGGCGTCCTTCAAGAGGTAGCCGACTGCGCCGGCGCGAAGCGCTTGCAGCACGTACTCCTCCCCGGAGTGCATCGACAGGATCACGACCCGGACGTCCGGGTAGCGATCGCGCATCCGCGCGGCGGCCTCGAGCCCGGTAATGCCTTTCATGGCGATGTCCATCAGGACCACGTCCGGGCGCTGGCGGTCGGTAAGCTCGAGCGCCTCTTCGCCGCTCGAGGCTTCGGCCACCACCTGCACCTCGCGCATCCCCTGCAGCAGCGAGTGAATGCCCGCGCGCACCAGCGCGTGATCATCGGCGAGAAGCACCCGGATCATCCGACCGCGCGCTCCTTCGCCGAAGGAAGCGGGAAAGTCGCCACCAGAACCGTGCCCTGCCCCGGCGCCGAGCGCAGCTCGAACGAGCCGCCCGCAAGCGCCATGCGCTCCTCCATTCCGATCAGGCCGAGACTTGTTCCCTTCGCAGAGCGCTCGCGCACCGACTCCACGTCGAAGCCGCGGCCGTCATCGCGCACCGAGATCGCCAGCCTGCCGCCGACGGTGAACAGGCGAACCCACAGGTTGCGCGCGCGTGCATGACGCAGCACATTGTTGATCGCTTCCTGTGCCACGCGGAAGCAAGCGGTTTCGGTGTCAGGGGCGAGGTCCCGGGGAGCGTCCTGCGTCTCGAAGTGGGCCTGGAGGCCGGCTACGCGCGCCTGCCGGTCGAGATGGGAGCGCACTGCGGCGGCGAGGCCGAGGTCATCGAGCTGCGGAGGCCGCAGGCTGAGCGAAAGCTGGCGCACACGCTCGAGGGTGTGCTGAACGGTGTCGACGCAGTCATCCACGCGAGAACGCGCGGTCAGCTCGCCACCGCTGCGAGCAAGCGACTCGAGCTGCATCTTCAGCGCCGTGAGCGCCTGCCCGACGTCGTCGTGCAGGTCGCGCGCGAGACGCCTGCGCTCTTCCTCCTGCACCTCGAACAGCCGCCGCGATAGCGCGCGCAGCCGCTCGTGCGATACCTCAAGCTCGCGATTCAGGCGTTCGAGCGTCTGCTGAGTGCGCAGGCGCTCGGTGATGTCGTTGATCTGCACCAGCCGCGCCGGTCGGCCGCGCCACGCGACCAGGTGGCCGACGCCGTCGATGTCGACCGGATCGCCCGTCTTTTTCTGGTGCCGGAAGACGCCGTGGCGCACCGAGCCGCCTTCCCGGCTCACAAACTCGCGAAACAAAGCATCTTCCGCCGCGCCGCGGATCTCGAGCGCAGTCATCGCCAGGAACTCGTCGCGCGAGTACTCGTACAGACGTAGAGCGGCGTCATTGACGGCAAGAAAACGCAGCGTCTGCGTATCCACGACCCACATGGGCAAGGGGCTGCGTTCGAACAGCATCCGGTAGCGTCCCTCGTGCGGTTCAATCTTGTCGACAAGGCGCTGTAGCAGGGCGGCGACGAGGCGAAGCGGGGTCATCGAGCGGGAATGGTAACGCTGGCACGCGGTTTGCGCCGGCACGATGCTCGCGGCCGCGCCTTAGCTGGCTCCGGCAAAATGGCCTATCGCAAGCGCCGTAGGCCGACGTGGTGGCACGCAGCTTGCGGCTGGCGGCACACCGATTCCTTTGACGGAGAATGCAATGACCCTCAAGTCAGTCGCCTCTGCAATGTTGCTCGCGCTTGCGAGCGCAGCCTATGCCCAGCCCCAATCCGGTTTGACGCCGCCGAGCACAACGCCGTCCGACACGCCGGCCGTCACGCCATCGCAATCGCCATCGGTGACGCCGTCGCAGGCGCCTTCTGCCACTCCATCTCCATCTTCCGGAGCGACCGCGCCGACGGCACCGCGAGCTGTCGGCGGCATGAGCCAATGCCAGAACCTGATCGGCGCCGACAGAGACAAGTGCCTGCAGGACGAGCGGGCCGCAACCATGGGCAGCGGAGGCGGCGCGGACACCAGCGCACCACCTGCGGGCTCGATACGGTAATGCTCAGAGCCTTGCTCGTTGCGGGCCAAGCAACCTATGAAACATCGAGGCCCTGCTTCTGTTGCGTCGTGACCGGGGTCCGCACGTAGGCACAATCAATAGACAGCATCCCTAGGATGACCCGCGTTACGAAGGCCTCAAA
>DATFEI010000165.1:0-10342 GCA_035251315.1 Burkholderiales bacterium
CATGGTGGCGAAGCTGCCCTACGACATCGAGCGCGACCTGCAGCCGGTCACGCTCGTGACCACCGGCTACATGCTTCTCGCGGTGTCGCCAAAATCCGACTTCCACTCCGTCAAGGACCTGATCGAGTACGCGAAGAAGAACCCGGGCAAGCTCTCCAATGCCTCGTCGAGCAACGGCTCGCCCGGCCACGTGAGCGGCGAGATCTTCAAGCACATGACCGGCACCGACATCGTGCACGTCCCTTACAAGGGCGCGCCCGCGATCGCCGACCTCATCGCCGGCAACGTGCCGCTCATGTTCGAAAGCACCAATTCGATCGCGCCGCATGTCAAGGCGGGCCGCGTGCGCGCGCTCGCGGTCACTGGCGAGCGGCGCTCGGCCAGCCTAGCCCGAGGTCCCGACACTCATCGAAGCCGGCGTGCCCGGCTACGAAGTTAACGTATGGAGCGGCATCATCACCACCGCTGGCGTGCCCCGCCCGGTGCTCGACAAGCTGAACGGGGCGGTGAATCGCGCACTCCAGCGGCCCGACACCAGGGAGCGGCTCGCCCAGCTCGGCAGCAAAGGCGGCGGCGGCACCCCCGAGGCGTTCGCCGAGCTGATCCGCCGCGACTCGGCGAAATGGGCCGAGGTCGTGCGCCGCGCGGGCATCGTCTAGCACCGGAATGCCGGGTCGGCCGGGGCTGTTAGCCCGGGCAAAGGAGGAGGTCCATGAAACGCCTGGCGCTTCTTATCCTCGTGTTCTTTTCCTCGTTGGCAGTAGCGCAAACTGCGACGCGCGTGCGCGGCACGATTACGGCCCTCGAAGGGGATGTCCTGTCGGTGAAGTCGCGCGAAGGCAAAGACCTCAAGATCCACCTCGTCTCTAACGTCGGGGTAACGACCGCGAAGACGACCACGCTCGACCAGCTCAAGGGCAAATACGTCGGCGTAACCGCAATCGACAAGGGCGGCAAGATGACGGCCGTCGAGGTGCATGCCATACCGCCGCAGGTGAAGCCGGGGCACATCCCGTGGGACCTGCAGCCGGGGTCGACCATGACTAACGCCAACCTCGACGGCATGGCGCAGGTGAGCGGCGGCAGCGAGATCACGCTGAACTATCAGGGCGGCTCGCAGAAGATCCTCGTGCCGCCCGGCACGCCGATCGTCGCCTTCGACCCCGGTTCGCGCGCCGACCTCAAGCCCGGCGAGTGGATCTGGACCAACGCGCGCCAAGAATCCGACGGCAAGATCGTCGCCGAGCGCCTCAACGTGAGCAAAGATGGCGTCAAGCCCCCGCACTAGCAATAGTCGCAGGACCGCCGCCCTCTTCCTTGCTGCAGCCGTCGGGCTGGGTATCGGTTTTTCCGATGCCAAGGCCCAGGCGCGGGTGCGCGGCACGATCACGGCCTTCGACGGGAAAGTGCTCTCTGTGAGAGACGCAGGCGGTGCCCCCGTTGAAATCCAGCTTCAGGAGAAGACCGAGATCGTCTTCACCCAGCCGATCAAGCTCGCGGACATCAAGCCCGGCGACTTCCTCGGCGTCACCTCGGTGAAACATCCCGATGGCAAGCTGGTCGCCTCCGAGGTGCGGCGCTTCCCGAAGCCGGTCAACCCCGGCCACCGCCCGTTCGACGGGCGCGACGACCAGACCATGACCAACGCCGCCGTCGGCGCGGTGGTGCAGTCCGCAAGTGGACGTGAGCTCACGATGACCTACGAGGGCGGGACGCAAAAGATCGATGTTCCGGGAAACGCCTCCATTTCGACGCTCGTCGCGGGAGGCGCGACGCAGCTCGTGCCCGGCGCGCCGGTCAACCTGACCCACGACGCGAACCGCGTCGCGCTTCGCATCCAGGTCGGCCCGCCCAAGAAGTAGGTTCTCGCAGTGAACCCAAACGGAGGTTCTATGAGAGGAGACAGCAATCGCTTTGAGCATCTTCTCGCTCGCCGCAGTCCAGCCGGCTTTCGCGCAGGACGACCGTGGGTTCAAGCGCCTCGGCTCGCAGCTCGTGGGCTTTAAAGAGGTGCCTTCCGTCTCAACCGGCGCCAGCGGCGAGTTCAAGGCGCTGATCAACGACAACGAGACCGCGATCGACTGGAAGCTGACCTACAAGGACCTCGAGGGAGCCGTACAGCAGGCGCATATCCATTTCGGGCAACGCGGCGTGAACGGCGGCATCACAGTTTTCCTGTGCACGAACCTCGGGAACGGGCCGGACGGAATCCAGGTCTCCCCGGGGGCGCCCGCCACGATAACCAGCACGATTATCGCCGCCGATGTAAGTCCGAACATTCCGGCGGCCCAAGCCGCACGCACCCAAGGCATCGATACCGGAGAGTTCGACGAGCTGGTGCGCGCGATACGCGCCGGCGTCACCTACGTCAATGTGCACTCGACCACATGGCCAGGCGGGGAAATCCGTGATCAGATTCGCCCCGGCCGCGCACGCGGCGACGGCCGCCACTGACTCTTTTCGTTTGTTACCCCACGCTGCCCTTGGCGGCCCACGCTCGGGCGACGAGATGGATCGAGCCGTCGGCACGAAAGGGCAGCTTGGAGCGGATGCGGTCGCGCAGCGCGGCGCGCCGCCCTTCGTCGAGCGACATGCAGTATGTCGGCGCGGGACCCTGTCCGCCGAGGAACGGCGTCCAGTAGTCGTCGAAATCGCGAAACGGCGTCGGCGCGTCAATGGCGCGCACTTCCACGTCGCGCAGATCAACTTCCCGAAACAAGTTTCGCAAAGCTTTTTCATTGCACAGCGGAAAGCGTAGGCCTTCGTCCAGCGTGCGCGCGGCCGGATCGAGTTCGACCGCTGCGTCCCAGAAATAGCGCATGAGCTCCATTTTCCCGGCGTAGTCCCAGACATAGACGCCGACCGTGCCGCCGGCCCGCACCGCGCGGCGCATCTCAGCGGCGGCGCGCTCGGGCTTAGGCACGAAGTTGAGCACGAGTCCCGCGACCGCGGCATCGTATTCGCCGTCCTTCGCCGGGAGCGCCTGCGCGTCGCCGACCTCGAACGACGCGCCGTTGGTGCGCCGTCTCGCCGTCTCGATGAAGCCGGCAGAAGGATCGACGCCGTGCACGCTGCGGGGCGCGCAATCGCGCAGGATGGTCTGCGTGAGCGCGCCGGTACCGCAGCCGACGTCGAGCCATCGCGCGCCGCGCGGCACGTCGAGCCAGGCGAGGAACTCGTGCGCCACAACGCGGCTCCAGCGGCCTACGTAGGGCTCGTAGAGATCGCCCGCCGCCCAGACGTCCTTCTTCATGCCGTGGCTTTGGCCGCGCTGCGGCCGGCGATGCGCCCGAACACCGAGCCGTTCGTGAGTCCCGAGCCGCCGGGATAGTTGAACCAGAAGATCCCGCCCACGAGCTCGCCCGCGGCGTAGAGGCCGGGGATCGGCTCGCCGTCGCTATTGATCACCTGCGCGTCGGTGTTGATCTTGAGTCCCCCGAAAGTGAACGTGATGCCGCAGGTTACGGCGTATGCCTCGAACGGCGGTGTGTCGATGGTATTGGCCCAGTTCGATTTGTTGATATTCAGGTTTTCGGTACGCCTTCCGTCCTTCACGTTCGGGTTGAATGGGATATCGTCACGGACCGCGGCGTTGTAGGCTTGGATCTCCTTCAAGGCATTCTCCGCATTCGTGTCTTCCAGCTGCTTGACGAGGTCTTCCAGGGTGTGGCCAACCCGCCGGGTCGCCTGCTTGATGCGGTACTCGTCGCGGAGCTGCGCTTTCACCTTCGCGTCGAAGATCTGCCAGGCGAACTGCTGCGGCTGGCCGAGGATCACGCGGCCGTACTTGGCGTAGGTGTAGTTGCGAAAATCGGCGCCCTCGTCGACAAAGCGCCGCCCCTCGGCGTTGATGTAGATGCCCCACGGGTAGGAATGCTTCTGGAACTGGTCGCCGACCGCGAGGTCGCCGAACTCGGGTGCGTTGCGGTCCCAGGCCACCGCGTGGCAGCCTGACCAGTTGCCATACGCGGCCGCGCCGATGTCGAGCGCCATCCGGATCGCATCGCCGGTGTTGAAGCGCGTGCCGCGCACCTTGGCAAGTTCCCAGCCCGGGCCGAGGTAGCGCGTGCGCCACTCGGTGTTCGCCTGGAACCCACCGGCCGCGAGGACTACGGCGCGCGCAGAAATCGTTTTCGTTTGCCCCTCGTGCTTCGCGACCACCCCATGGACGCCGGCGTCATCGGCAACGAGCGACACGGCGCGCGCGCGATACAAGATCTCGATGCCCTTCTTGCGCGCGATCTGGGTGAGCGAGTCGACGAGCCCCGGTCCGCCGCCCACTGCCTCGACCGTCAGCCCGCCCCAGAACTTGAACCTGCCACCGATGTTGAACGCCTGCCGGCCCCAGGCCGCGGTAAATCGCATGCCGTTCTGGCGCATCCAGACGACAGTAGGGAAACTGTTTTTTATTAGAGCTTCAGTCAAATCCGGATCGCAGCGAAACTCGGTCACCCGCGCCATGTCGTCGAAGAACTGCGCCTCGGTATAGGTGCCGAAGTCGCTGCGCGCAATCTCGTCCGCCGAGAGATCGATCACCTGCCTAAGGTCGTCGACGCCGTTGTAGACGACGCGCATCAGGCCGGCGGTGAAGCGCGAGTTGCCGCCGGATTCCTCTTCCGGCGCTCGCTCCAGGACGAGGATTTTCCTTGTCAATTCGGCAGCCGAGATCGCGGCGCAAAGCGCGGCATTCCCGCCGCCGACGACGATGACGTCGTACATCAATCCGCCTTCACGCCGGCCTTCTGGATCACTTCCTTCCAGCGCGCCTGCTCTTTCGCGATGAAGGCGCCGTACTCCTGCGGCGTCGAGCCGATCGCCTCAGCATCGTCGGCCTTGAAGCGCTCGACAACCGACGGGCTCTTCGCGGCCTTGGCGGCCTCGTCCGCGAGGCGCTTGATGACCGCGGGCGGAGTCTTGGCTGGCACGTTGAGCCCGTACCACTGGCTCGCTTCGAATCCGGGATAGCCCTGCTCGGCCACAGTGCCGATCTCGGGCAGCGTCGGCAGCCGCTGCGGCGTGCCGACCGCAATGACGCGCAGCTTTCCCGCCTTGACGTGCGGCATGAGAGGCGGCGTCCCCGCCGAGGTCGCATGCGTTCGGCCGGCGACAAGATCCACGAGGTTCGGCCCGGTCCCCTTGTACGGGACATGCTGCAGGTTCATGCCGCTCACGAGCTTGAGGTACTCCATCGCCAGATGGCCGGCGCTGCCGTTACCGGCCGAGCCGTAGTAGAGCTCGCCCGGCTTCGCTTTCGCGAGCGCAACGAACTCGCGCAGGTTCTTTGCCGGCACGTCGGCGTGCACGACGAAGATGTTCGGTACCTTGGCGAGCAGTGAAACGGGCGCGAAGTCGCGGTTGACGTCGTAGCCGAGGTTCTGCGTAATGAACGGAGTCATGGCGAAGCTGCCGACGTGGCCGATGATCAGCGTGTAGCCGTCGGGGTCGGAGCGCGCCACGTCGTGCATGGCGAGGTTCCCGCCGCCGCCGCCCTTGTTTTCGATCACGATCGACTGCCCGAGGCCTTTCTCCATCTCCGTCGCGACGCTACGCGCCACGATCGTGCTCGAGCCGCCCGGCGCGAAGGGCACGACGAGGCGGATCGGTTTGGTGGGGTAGGTTTGCGCCTGTGCAACGCCCGCGAGGGCGAACAGCGTTATGAACAGAAAAATCTTCATGCTGTCCTCAAAATTGATAACGGCGCAGGCCGCCGTCGACGGGAATCACCGCGCCGGTGATGTAGCGCGCAAGCGGCGAGGCGAGGAAGCACACCAGGTTCGCGATGTCGGCCGGCTGACCATACTCGCCGACCGGGATGTCTTCTTCACTCTCGCGCTTGCGAAAGTCCGGCGGGTAGTTGCGCAGGATCTGCTCGCTGATGATGCGCCCCGGCGGTATGCAATTCACGGTGATCCCGTGCTTGCCGACTTCGCGCGACAGGCCTTTGGCCCAGGAATGGATCGCCGCTTTCGCGGCAAAGGCGCCGTTCAGACCTTCGGGCTCTGACTTGCCGGTGATGTTGATGATGCGACCCCACTTGCGCGCGATCATCTGCGCGAGCAACCGGTGCGTGAGCTGGCGCTGGCGCGTGAAGTTGAGCGTCAGCGCCTCGTCCCACTGCGCCTCGGTTGCCTCGAGCGTGAAACGCCGGCTGCCACCGGCGTTGTTCACCAGGATCTCCACTGAGCCGAGAGCTTGCAGCGCTTCGGCGGCGATCTTTTCACTGGAGCCCTCGGAAAGCAGGTCGCACTCGATGATGACCAGCTTTACGCCGAGCTCATTCTCAAGCGCCTCGAGCAGGTTTCGCCGGCGGGCGACCACGGCTAGCCGAACGCCTTCGCGGGCGAGCGCTGTAGCGATTCCGCGACCGATTCCCATGCTCGCGCCGGTGACGAGCGCGGTACGCCCCTGAATGCCGAGTTCCATGGAAGGCCGCCATCCTACCGGATTACGGCACGCGAATTGCGAGGCCAATGTGTCGTCATTTCAAGGAGCAGTCATGAAGACGCTGTTCGCAGTACTCCTGGCGGGCCTTGCCGCTATGGCGCATGCGGCGCCGAGGGCCGAGAGCGCGACGGAATGCGGAATCGCCGCCGACATGGCGGTGGTGGCGCGCTCGCTCGCGCAGGAGGAAATCATGCAGCCCCAGGCCGGGGCGATCATGGCGCGCATCTACGACGTTTCGGAGTCGGCGCGCGGCAAGGAACTGATGAAGGACATCATCGACGCCGCGTACCGCAAGAACGGCGACTCGAGCCAGAAGTTCGCCGAGGATCTTTTCACGACGTGCATGAAGGACGGCGGCAACATGGACGCCGTCCTGGGCAAGGCGCTGTAAGAATTACGCGGCATAAGGAGGAGAGCTCTCATGACGGTGAGTGTTCTTTGACGTGCGCCTTCAAGTCAAGCGCGACCTTGAGCGAAACGAGTACCAGCAGCGCCCACAGCGGCGAGCCGAGCGCCATCGCGGCGATCCCGCCGAGGATGATGGCAACGTGCAGCACGACCACGCGGCTATACGGCGCGATCATCAGCTTGGTGAGCTTCGCGCTGCGAAATTCGCCGCAGTAGAGGTAGTTCCAGGCGAAGGAGAAGAAATGGCTCGCAAAGAGCACTGCAAGTGGCACCCACAGGCCGTAGTCGTCCGCGGCGCGTGCGGCGGGCACGAGCGCATCCAGTCCATCCACCCGATACCTGCCTTGCCCGAAAAGCATGAAGACGAATACGCCGTGCACCGCGGTGAACATTCCGTAGTGGACACAGAAGAACGGCACCATGAAGAGCTTCCCCAGCCAAAGCGCCGTGTCCTCCAGGTCCGCGAGCATCATGCGCAGAATGAAGAACACGCCCACTACGACGTTCTCCATCCAGAACAAAACCAGTAGCGCGAACACATCCCAATCCCAGAGGAGGACGCCCACGAGCGGCAGGACGTTCGCGGCCACCAGGACCCAGGCGGAAAGCCGCTTTTCGGCCTGGGCTTCTCTTCCTACCGTAGAGCTCTTACCGGACCAGTCGGACGTTGGCGAGGGCAAGCCGGTCGATGACGTTGCGCATCAGCGCGCGCGTAAGCTGGAGTTGCGCGCCTAGGCTCATCTTCTCTAGCGCCGCGGGCTCGAACTCGGCGAGCAGCAGGTCGGTCATCGCTTCGACGGTGGCGTGGCGCCGCTGGCCGTCGCCGCCGATGTACGCCATCTCGCCGAAGCACTCGCCGCCGTTCACCATGTTGAGGAGCTTACGGTGCTTGGTAACCTTGGCCTCGCCCTTGGCGAGGAAGAAAAAGCTCGTGCCCGACTCCTCCTCGTGCACGACCGTGCTTCCCTTGGGCACGCGCCGCCAGCGCCCGGCGCGCGCCAGCTCCCAGAGCTCCGCATCGGCGAGGGTCGCGAGCATGGGGACTTTTTTCAGCGCCACGTATTTCTCGCTGTCGGTGATCGCGCCCGGCGGCAGCACGAGCTCGCCCGCCTTGGAGAGCTCGAGCGCAAAATCGGTCCAGCTCGCGTAGCGCTGCGCCGGGTCCTTCTTGAGAGCGCGCAGCACCAAGGCGTCGAGCGACTTCGGCAGCTCGGGGCGCGCCGCGCTCGGGGGCAGCGGCTCGAGCTTGAGGATGCGGTTCATCAGGTCCTGGAGGTTCGCGCCGACGAAAGGTCGCTTGCCTGTGAGAAGCTCGTAAAGCACCACGCCGAGCGAATAGATGTCGCTGTGGAAGGTGACCGGCTTGCCGCCCTCGATCTGCTCCGGCGACATGTAATAGGGCGAGCCTAGCGCCGCGGTCTGAACGGCCTGGGTTCTCTTCAGGAACGCTGCGCCGAAATCGGCGATTTTCACTTCGGTGCCGCCGGCGAGCATGATATTCGCCGGCTTGATGTCGCGGTGGACAATGCCCTCCTTCGCCGCGTAGTCGAGCGCGCCGCAACACTTGAAGCCGATCTGCAGCACGTCGGCGACCGGCAGGAGCGTGTCGGACGAGCAAAACTTCGTGAGGTCGCCGCCGGTAACAAGCTCCATCGCGATGTGGCCCGAGTCTTCGCCCACCACCGCATCGAAGATGCTCACGATGTGCGGATGGCGCAGCTTCCCGGCGAGCGAAGCTTCGTTCAGGAACTGCGTGCGGAACACCGTGCCGAACTGCGGATCGCGCAGTACTTCGGGCTCGATGGTCTTGAGCGCCACCTCCTTGCCGGTGAAGGTGTCCCTGGCGAGATAGACCGTTCCGCACGCTCCTTTGCCGAGGAGCCTCTGTACATCATATTTGCCGACCTGGAGGTCCAGCTCCATTACGGGTTGATGTAGCTCGTCTTGACCGTGGTGTAGAACTCGACCGCGTATCGCCCCTGCTCGCGCGGCCCGTAGCTCGAGCCTTTGCGTCCGCCGAACGGAACGTGGTAGTCGACGCCCGCGGTCGGCAGGTTGACCATCACCATTCCGGCGGCGGAGTTGCGCTTGAAGTGCTCGGCGTACTTGAGCGACGTCGTGGCGATGCCCGAAGAAAGGCCGAACGGCGTGTCGTTCGCCACCGCGAGCGCCTCGTCGTAGTTCCTGACGCGGATCACCGCCGCGACCGGGCCAAAGACCTCTTCTCGGTTGATCGTCATCGCGGGCGTGGAATCGACGAAGAGCGCGGGCTCGAGGTAGTAGCCCTGCTTTTCGCGCTCGAGCCGGCCGCCGCCGGCGGCGAGCGTGGCGCCTTCCTTGCGACCGAGCTCGATGTAGCGCAGATCCTGCTCGAGCTGTCGCTCGTCCACCACCGGGCCGATATCGGTTCCTTCCTTCAGAGCGTCGTCGATTTTGAGGGTTTTTAGCTTGTTTATTACCCCCTTGATAAATTTGTCGTGGATCCCTTCGGTCACGATCAAGCGGCTCGAGGCGGTGCAGCGCTGCCCGGTGGAAAAGAAAGCGCTCTGGATGGAAAGATTCACCGCGGTGTCGAGGTCGGCGTCGTCCAGCACCACCTGCGGATTCTTGCCGCCCATCTCGAGCTGCACCTTGGCGAGCCGCGCCGCGCAATTCTGCGCGACGCGTTTGCCGACCGCCTGCGAGCCGGTAAAGCTGACCGCCTCGATGCCCGGATCGGTGGAGAGCAGCTCGCCCAGCACCGAGCCGCGGCCCATCACCAGGTTGAACACGCCCGCCGGGACACCGGCCTTGGCGATGATCTCGGTGAGCGCCCAGGCGCAGCCCGGCACGAGGTCCGCCGGCTTGAACACCACGCAGTTGCCGTAGGCGAGCGCCGGGGCGATCTTCCAGGCCGGGATCGCGAGCGGGAAGTTCCACGGTGTGATGATCCCGACCACGCCGAGCGGCTCGCGCGTGATCTCGACCTTGATTCCCGGCCGCACCGAAGGCAGCACTTCGCCCGCCTGGCGCACCACCTCGCCCGCGAAGAACTTGAAGAGATAGCCCGCGCGCGTCGCTTCGCCGACCGCCTCGGGCCTGGTCTTGCCCTCCTCGCGGGCAAGCAGCGTGCCCAGCTCGTCCTTTCGCGCGAGGATCTCGTTGCCGATTTTGTCCAGCATGTCGGCGCGCGCCTGCACCGGGCCGCGCGACCAGGCCGGAAAGGCGGCACGCGCGGCAGCGATCGCGGCCCGGGCCTGCGCGGCGTCGGCGCGTGCGAAATCGCCGACCACGTCGGCGATGTTCGACGGGTTAATATTTGGCGCCTGCTCGCGCGTCGGCGCCCATTCCCCATTGATGAAATTTTGGTGTACTCCCATAGGCTTCCAATGATATTCGATCCCGCCCAACTCCAGCGTGGCGCGCGCCTCAAGCGCTCGCCCTATTTCGAGGCAACGCAGCGCGCCGGCTGCCGCGGCTACACCGTCTACAACCACATGCTGCTGCCCAT
>DATFEI010000272.1:0-3224 GCA_035251315.1 Burkholderiales bacterium
CGCCGCGGCCTGGGCGGGCGCGCGTTCCGCGAGCGGTTGCGCGCGGCGCTGCCGGGGCGCGCCACGTTCGAAGTGGTGTACGGGCACGCGTGGAAAAGCCGCAAGGCCGACCCCGAAGCGAAAAGCGTTCGTATTTTCAAGCGCATGCCTTGAGGCGCGAGTTCCGATTGTGATACTTTCGCCTTTTTGGTGGACACCCCGCGATTCAGCCGGACTCTGAAGCGTAATTGTTCGATGTCCCCGGCTGATCTGGCGAGGGTGTTCGCGGCGCTCGCGGCTCTGGTGCTCGCGATCGGCGCCGGCTTCGCTGCCGCGGGAGCGTGGCTCGTCCTGCCGTTCGCCGGGCTTGAAGTGCTGCTGCTCGGCGCGGCATTCGTGCTGCACGCGCGCCATGCAGCCGATTACGAGAGGATCGAGCTGCAATCGGGTCGCCTCGAAGTCGAGGTGACAGAGGCGGACCGCGTCACGCGCTACCAGCTGCAGAACGCCAGGGTATCGATGGAAGAAGGGCGCGTCGTGCTGCGCGATGCGAAAGAAGAAATAGAGATCGGTCGGCATATCGGCGCCGAAGCGCGCGCCGAGCTCGTGGCCGAACTGGAAAAGACGCTCATTCAGGGAAGAATTGCATGAAGGGAAGCAAGCTCGTCTCACGCACACTCGCTCTGTTCGCCGGATTGGCCGCAGCCGCCGCGTCAGGGGCTGCGCACGCGATCGCGTGGTATTTTCAGACGCCCGCGTCGAAGATGGCGCAGGACATCGACACGCTGCACCAGGTGATCATGTGGATCATCGTGGTGATCTTCGTCGGCGTGTTCGGTTTCATGTTCTACGCGTGCTACGCGCACCGTAAGTCGATCGGGCACAAGGCCGCGCAGTTCCACGAGAACACAACGGTCGAGCTGCTGTGGACCGTGATCCCGGCGCTGATTCTGATCGTCATCGCGTGGCCGGTGACCAAGGTGGTGATCGCGCAGAAGGACACCTCCGCCCCCGACCTCACCATCAAGGTGACCGGCTATCAGTGGAAATGGGGCTACGACTATCTGCGGGGCGAAGGCGAAGGCATCAGCTTCACCTCCATGCTTGCCACGCCGCGCGAGCAGATCGACGGCAAGGCGCCCAAGGGCGAGAACTACCTGCTCGAGGTCGACCACGAGATGGTCGTGCCGGTCGGCAAGAAGATCCGCGTCATCACCACCGCCGCCGACGTGGTCCACGCCTGGTGGATCCCAGCTCTGGGGGCGAAGCAGGACGCGATCCCCGGCTTCCTGCGCGACACCTGGTTCCGCGCCGAGCAGGCGGGCATCTACCGCGGCCAGTGCACCGAGCTCTGCGGCAAGGAGCACGCCTTCATGCCGATCGTGGTGCGCGTGGTGTCGCAGCCGGAGTACACCAAGTGGGTCGGCGAGCAGAAGGCGCTCGCCTCGAAGGCGGCCGACGACGACACAAAGAGTCTTCCGCTAGCCGAGCTTGTGAGCCGCGGCGAGAAGGTCTACGCGGCGAACTGCGTCGCCTGCCACCAGCCGACCGGCAAGGGCGCGCCACCGGCATTCCCGGCGCTCGCCGGCTCGAAGGTCGTGAATGGCCCGCAGGAAGGGCAGATCGACCTCGTGCTCAACGGCAAGCCGAACACCGCGATGCAGCCGTTCAAGCAGCTCTCCAACGTCGACCTCGCCGCGGTGATCACGTTCACGCGCAATTCCTGGGGCAACAAGGCGAGCGAGGTTCAGCCCGCCGAAGTCAAGGCAAGAAGGAAATAGATCCATGAGCTCAGTCGCACACGACCACGCCCACAGCCACGACCACGCCCACGGCGACCACCACCACGGTCCCTACGGCGGCATCATGCGCTGGATCACCACGACCAACCACAAGGACATCGGCACCCTCTACCTGTGGTTCAGCTTCATCATGTTCTCGGTCGGCGGGCTGATGGCGGTGGGGATTCGCCTGGAGCTCTTCTCGCCAGGACTGCAGTACTTGGACCCCGACTTCTTCAACCAGCTCACCACGATGCACGGCCTGATCATGGTGTTCGGCGCGATCATGCCGGTGTTCGTCGGCTTCGCGAACTGGCAGATCCCGATGATGATCGGCGCGCCCGACATGGCGTTCGCGCGCCTGAACAACTGGTCGTTCTGGCTGCTGCCCTTCGCCGCGACGCTGCTCGTGCTGTCGTTCTTCGTGCCCGGCGGCGCGCCGGGCGTGGGCTGGACGATGTACGCGCCGCTCACGGTGCAGATGGGCATGGGCATGGACCTCACCATCTTCGCCGTGCACCTGCTCGGGATGAGCTCGATCCTCGGCTCGATCAACATCATCACCACCATCCTCAACCTGCGCGCCCCGGGGATGACGCTGATGAAGATGCCGCTGTTCGTCTGGACCTGGCTGATCACTGCGTACCTGCTGGTCGCGGCGATGCCGGTGCTCGCCGGCGCGGTCACCATGACGCTCACCGACCGGCACTTCGGCACCACCTTCTTCAACGCCGCCGGCGGCGGCGACCCGGTGCTCTACCAGCACATCTTCTGGTTCTTCGGCCACCCCGAGGTGTACATCATCGCGCTGCCCGGGTTCGGCGTGATCTCGCAGGTGATCCCGGCATTCTCGAGGAAGCCGCTTTTCGGCTACGCTTCGATGGTCTACGCCACCGCGGCGATCGCGATCATCTCGTTCATCGTGTGGGCGCACCATATGTACACCGTCGGCATGCCGGTGACGGGACAGCTCTTCTTCATGTACGCGACGATGCTCGTCGCAGTGCCCACCGGCGTGAAGGTGTTCAACTGGGTGGCAACCATGTGGAAGGGCTCGCTCACCTTCGAGACGCCGATGCTGTTCGCGCTCGGGTTCCTGTTCATGTTCACGCTTGGCGGCTTCACCGGCCTCGTGCTCTCGCTCGTGCCGATCGACATCCAGGTGCACGACACCTACTACGTCGTGGCGCATTTCCACTACGTGATGGTGGCCGGGGCGCTTTTCGCCGCCTTCGCGGGCATCTACTTCTGGTTGCCGAAGTGGACCGGCCGCATGTACAACGAGACGCTGGGCAAGTGGCACTTCTGGCTGACGCTCATCTTCTTCAACATGATCTTCTTCGTGCAGCACTTCCTCGGGCTCGCCGGCATGCCGCGACGGATCGCGGACTATCCCCTGATGTTCGAGACCTGGAACAAGATCTCCTCGATCGGCGCTTTCGGCATGGGCCTCGCGCAGATCCT
>DATFEI010000273.1:0-5429 GCA_035251315.1 Burkholderiales bacterium
CATCAAGTGCTCGACGGAAAAGCTGTGGAGCCGGTAGCGCGCGAGATCGGAAACGTGCAGCTGGCGGATACCAAGCAGGCGAGCGGCGCGGGGCTGCGCGAGCGCACGCTCGGCGAGGATGCGATTGACCTTCGTGGCGAGCTCCACCTTGAGGGCGCGCTCCCTCGCGTCTGCTTGGGCGTGTTCCAGGAGGTCGTTGCCGTTGCCGCGTTGGATTTCGGTTCGGATTCCTGTCATGGCTTCCCCTAGCGAGGTGCGCAACTATATCCCTGTTGGCTTCGGGCGTGAAATTCGGTCAGGGAATTCGGGGTCAGACTCCAAACACCTGCTGACGCAAGCTGGACCAGAATCAGGGTCTGACCCCGATTCTCTCAGGGCGAGAGAGGTTCTGGCTAGTTAGTTGAGGATCGCTGAAATTAGCTGAAGATAGGCGACGATCGCCTCCAGATCGTGGTGGAGATCCCTTGAAACAAGCCGACAACAAAACGAGGCGAAGCCGAAATAGGCGGGATACCGGCGCCGCCTAGCATGGCTTCCACCTGAACCACGGAGGAATCCATGAAAGCAAGTATGAGGAATCGGCAGCGCAAGGCAGTCGCGGCGGCGTTCCGCAAGATGGCGAGGGGCGTCGAGAACAAGATGGCGTACGCGAGCACGGTCGAGTACTACCGCGCGAGCGGCCAGGAGTGGGCGAAAAGCCTGGGGTAAGACTCCGAATTCGGGGTCAGGGTCGAGACTCGTTTTCACGTACGTAAAAACGAATTGCGACCCTGACCCCGAATTGCCTAGGTCGGCGAGAGGATGTGGATCACCCGGGTCGCGAGCAGGTCCTTCGTCTTCGCACCATAGGCCGCCATATGAGGAGCCGCGGCGTGCGCCCGGAGCGCATCCATGCTCTCCCATTTCTCGACCACGACGAAGGTGTCGGGGCCGTATTTCGTCTGCACGGGGAGCGCCGGCTCGGCGTCGACCGCGGCGCCGTATTCGATGCACCCCTTTTCGGCGCGGACCGCGGGGACGTTGGCTCGGAAGTGTTTCAGGACTTCTTCGCGCTTGCCGGGCTTGGCGGTGACGACCGCGATAACGTGGATCACTTGTTTTTTCCTCCTCAAATAAAAATCAACCCTGCCAGACCGCGTAGCCCTGCTCGCGCAAGCCGATGGCGAGCTCGACTTCCATTTCGCGCGCCGCATCGTAGGGCATCGGATTCGCCCAGGCGTAGAGCTTGGGCAGCAGGCGAACGCCGAAGCGTTGGACGTAGCGGCTCGCGCGGATGCCGGCCTTGTGCTTGGCGAAGCGCTCCTCGGGCGTCAGGCCGGTGCAGCCCACGTAGACGCAAGGCTTGGTGATGTCGTGCTCTGGGTTCGAGCGCCGAAAGCGGGCGATGTTGTAGATGGCCGGGTCGAGCTCGATGACGTAGACGCTGTGCCGGTGTCTCTTCTTTTTGGGCATGGAATTCGGGGTCAGGGCCGGAATTCGTTTTAGCTGACGCCAAAACAGAATTCCAGCCCTGACCCCCGTAAATGAAAGGCCCCGCACTGAGGCGGGGCCTGGGTGCCCGGACTCTCGGGCGGCGCCTAGCTGGGCGCCTGGTACCTAAGTACCTAGTGCGGCAGTTACGCCGCGGCGAGTCCGCCTAGGCCAGGTATCCCGACAGGTCGCCGGGAATCCCATCGCTGCAAGCCGTTGCTACTATGGCGGCCCTCTGCGGGCTCGCCACCAATCTATGCGTGGCGCGTTACGCCGTCAATCGTCATTCGAACTACGCTTGATCCATGTCAGACGAACTACGCTTGATTTCGCGCGACGAGATCAACGCGCTTCCGATCCGGCGCTGGGAAGGCGAGATACGCGTGGTCGCCTCGGCCGAGGAGGCGGCCAGGGCGCTCGCGGAAATCCGCAAGGAAACGGTGACGGGCTTCGACACCGAGACCCGGCCCGCCTTCAGGCCGGGCGAAAGCTATCTGCCGAGCCTTGCCCAGATTGCCACGGCGCGCGCGGTCTACCTCTTTCGGCTGGGGAGCCGGGAGATGGCAGCGGCGGTGGCCGAGGTGCTTGCCGCTGAGCCCATCGTCAAGGCGGGCGTTGGCCTTGCCGACGACCTGAAAGCGTTAAAAAAGGTTATCGAGTTCACCGAGAAATCGACCATCGACCTCGGCGAGGCGGCCACGCGCCGGGGCTTCAAGCAGACCGGAGTGCGCAGCCTCGCGGCGATTTTCCTGGGCTTTCGCGTCCCGAAAGGGAGCAAGACCTCGAACTGGGCGCGAGCCCACCTCACGCCGCAGCAGGTCGCGTACGCCGCGACCGACGCCTGGACGTGTCGGGAGCTCTACGTGCGATTTCGCACTCTGGGTTTGGTCTAGTTCGACTTATCTTTATTGTTTTTGGGGAGATGCATGGATTCGGGGCGGCCGACCGCGGTCATCTTCGCCGAGCTGATCGGCGCGGGCGAGCTCTATGCGCACGCGAACGATGCGGCGGCGCACGAGGCGATCTCGGCTTACGCCGACAAGCTCGCGCAGGCGGCCCTCGCCACCCGGGCGCGCGTGGTGAAGCGCATCGGCGGCAGGCTTCTCCTCCTCGCCGATAACCCCGAGTCCGCGGCGCGCACTGCGGTGGCGCTGCAGGTCGCGGCGGGCCAGTTGCCGGCGGCGGTGAACGGCACCAGGCTCGGGCTCGGAGTCGGCTTTCATTACGGCCCGGTGATCCAGAACGAAGCCGACGTCTTCGGCGACACGGTGAACATGGCGGCGCGCCTCGTCGAGCAGGCGGCGCGCGGCCAGATCCTGCTCGACGCCGACACCGCGAAAGGCGTGGACGCGCTCCACCGCGGCTCGATCCGACAGCTGTACTCGGTGCAGCTCAAAGGCGTGCCGGAGGAAATCTCGCTCTGCGAGATCGTCTGGCGCGCCGACGAGCCCGCCACGTTCTACCCGTTCGACCCCGTCTCGGCACCGTCGCGCGCGAAGTTGAAGCTCGTGTACCGCGGCCGCACGCTCGTCCTGCGGCGCATCGCCGAGGCGGTCACGATGGGGCGCGACCCGGGCTGCGAGCTCGTGATCGAAAACGAGCACGCCTCGCGCCAGCACTGCACCATCCAGCGGCGCCACGAGCACTTCGTGCTCGCCGACAACAGCACCAACGGCACCTTCGTCCAGGTGGAAGGCGAGGAGGAGATCATGCTCCAGCGCGACGAGCTCACGCTGCGCAAGCGCGGCTGGATCTCGTTCGGTCAGCCGCGCCGCGCCGGCGGCGAGTCGCTGCAGTTCGTGTGTGACTAGGTCGGGCTGCAAAATCGGGCTCTGACCCCGCTTTCCCCGCAACTTGTTGGCATTTGGGCGCTGCAGCGCGCACTCGGCGTGATGGAGTGCCACGACATGCACCGTCAAACGCTGCAAAACTGAGCTCGTGCAATAGGGGGTTCGCAGGGGGAGTAAATGGAGCTATCGAGAACCATCGGCTGGACGGCCATCGTCCTCGCGGTGATCCTCGCCGCAGGGTACGCAAACGGGGAGGCAAGCCCGCCCGCCGCAACGATGAAGACTGTGGAAGAGCAGCCGGAGGCGCAAGAAGCGCAGCGCGGCGCGGCGGTCGAGGAAGCAGCAGAGCAGGAAGAACGCCTACGAGCGGGCGTGCAGGAAGCCGGTCAAGTCGTACCAGCGGCTGCAGATTAGCGAAGCTTCGAGATTCGGGGTCTGACTCCAATCGCCCCCCTGGCGGCGCGTGGCAGTTTCTCGCGCCGTCTTTTTTTCGCCACCACAATTCGGGGTCAGGGTCGCAACTCGTTTTCACGTACGTAAAAACGAGTTACGACCCTGACCCCGAATTACGTATTGGAGGCGTGAGCGGCCAATACGTCGGCCACGCAGGCGGTGAGGCGCTTGGCGTAGTCGATATGCAGGAACTCGTTCGGGCCGTGGGCGTTGGAGTGCGGGCCGAGGACGCCGGTAATGAGGAATTGGGCGTTCGGGTACTTCGCGCCCAGCATCGCCATGAAGGGGATGGTGCCGCCCTCGCCCAGCCACATCGCGGGTTTGCCGAAGTGGGCGTTTGAAGCCGCATCGACCGCCCTTTCAAGCCACATCGTGGTTTGCGGCGCGTGCCAGCCGGTCGCGCTTTGCCCGGCGCTGAAGCTGACGCGCGCGCCGTAGGGCGGATCGGCCTCGAGGATCGCTTTTAGCTGCCGCGCGGCGCTCTCTGCATTCACTGTCGGCGGCAGACGAAGCGAAAGCAGGAGTGAGGTCTTCGGCCTGAGCACGTTGCCGGCGCTCGCCGGCGGCGGCAGGCCGTCGGCGCCGGTGACGGCGAGGAACGGCCGCCAGGTGCGGTTGAGGACCAGGTCCGCGAGATCGGCCTGCATCGGCTGCATGCCGGGCACGAAGGGAAACTTGCGCCAGATCTCCTCCCCCAGCACTTCCGCGGCGCGCTTCGCCTGCGACGCGCGCTCGGGCGGGATCTGGGAGTGGAAGGCGGAATGCTTGACGATGCCGGAATCGGCGGCTTCGATCCGCTCGAGCAGCACGCGCGCGACGCGGAAGCTCGAGGCCACCACGCCGCTCGCATCGCCAGAGTGCACCCCCTCGGTCAGCACCTCGACCGTGAGCACGCCGTTGATGAGACCGCGCAGCGAGGTCGTGCCCCAGAGCTGCTCGTAGTTGCCGCAGCCCGAATCCAAACCGATAACGATATCGGGGACCCCGATGCGAGGCTCGAGTGCATTCAAATAAGCAGGCAGGTCATAGCTGCCGCTTTCCTCGCAGCATTCGATGAGGATCACGGTGCGCGCATGCGGCCGCTTCGCTTCGCGCAGCGCGCGCAGCGCGGCGAGCGAGCAGAACACCGCGTAGCCGTCGTCCGCCCCGCCGCGCCCGTAGAGCTTCCCGTCCTCGAGCCGGGGGATCCAAGGTCCGTAGCCCTCGCGCCAGCCGACCATCTCGGGCTGCTTGTCGAGGTGCCCGTACATGAGGACCGTCTTGGTCGAGCTCGTCTGGAACGCCGGAACCTCGATCAGGAGCACCGGCGTGCGGTTCTCCAGGCGCACCACCTCGAGCTTCATCCCCGGGACGGCATTGTTGCGGCACCAGCCGGCGGCGAGCTCGACCGCGGCGTCGATGTAGCCATTCTTGCTCCACGCGTTGTCGAAATGCGGCGACTTCGCGGGGATGCGGATGTAGTCGACGAGGGCGGGGACGATCGCATCGTCCCAGAACTGGCTGATCTTCATGGGGCTCAATTTATGCACAGCGCGGCATGGCCTGCATGGATTAGTGCGAAACGCGCGGCCGACGCAGTGGCGATTCATTGCAGTTGCCGACAATGCGGACCAGGCAACCGCACCGACACCGCCGAAATGCCGCTCTACCGCGCCACCGCCCTGATAGCCGTGCTCCTCATGCTCGTGCTGTCCGCCGGCTACGCCGTGGACGAGC
>DATFEI010000189.1:0-6976 GCA_035251315.1 Burkholderiales bacterium
GAGCCGCAGCCGAAGTTCTTGCGCGCGAGCAGGATCGTCGCGCCCTTGTAGCGCGGCTGGTTGAGCACGAACTGCGGGTCCTTGCGCCATTCGGCGAAGAGACCGTGGCCGAAGCCGGTGCGCTTGATCGACGACAGGAACTGCTTGGGGATGATCTGGTCGGTGTCGACGTTCGCGCGGTCGAGCGGGGCGACGAGCCCGTTCAGAATGGTGAACTTCACCATTTTCTGATGTCCACGAAATGGCCCGCGATTGCCGCGGCCGCAGCCATGGGAGGACTGACCAGGTGGGTGCGCCCGCCCGTGCCCTGCCGGCCTTCGAAGTTGCGGTTGGAAGTGGAGGCGCAGCGCTCGCCGGGCTCGAGTCGATCCGGGTTCATACCGAGGCACATCGAGCAGCCGGGCTCGCGCCACTCGAAGCCGGCGTCGCGGAAGATCCGGTCCAGCCCTTCACGCTCGGCCTGCTGCTTTACCAGGCCCGAGCCCGGAACCACCAGCGCGAGGCGCACGTTCGAGGCCTTTCTTCTTCCTTTGACGACCGCGGCGGCGGCCCGCAGGTCCTCGATGCGCGAATTCGTGCACGAGCCGATGAAGACCTTGTCGATCCTGATCTCCGTGATCGGCGTGCGCGGCTTGAGGCCCATGTACTGCAGCGCGCGCTCCATGCCTTCGCGGCGCACGCTGTCCTTCTCCTTGTCCGGATCGGGAACGCCGTCCTCGACCGTGACCACCATCTCGGGAGAAGTGCCCCAGGTGACGTGCGGGTGGATCTCGCGCGCGTCGAGCGTGACCTCGCGGTCGAATTTCGCCTCCGGGTCGCTCTTCAGCGTGCGCCAGTACGCCACCGCACGGTCCCAGTCGGCACCCTGCGGCGCGAACCTGCGCCCTTTCACGTACTCGAGCGTGATGTCGTCGAACGCGACCATGCCCGCGCGCGCGCCGGCCTCGATCGACATGTTGCACACCGTCATGCGGCCTTCCATCGACAGCGCGCGAATGGTGCTGCCGGCGTATTCGATCGTGTAGCCGGTGCCTCCCGCGATGCCGAGGCGGCCGATGATCGCGAGCACTACGTCCTTGGCGCTGACGCCGCGGGCAAGGGGCCCTTCGACGTTCACGCGCATGTTCTTCATCTTGCGGGTGACGAGGCACTGCGTGGCGAGCACGTGCTCAACCTCGGAGGTGCCGATGCCGTGCGCGAGACAGGCGAACGCGCCGTGCGTGCTGGTGTGGGAGTCGCCGCACACCACGGTCATGCCGGGGAGCGTCGCGCCCTGCTCCGGCCCGATGACGTGGACGATGCCCTGGCGCTTGTCGAGAAACGGAAAGTAGACCTTGGCGCCGAACTCCTTCATGTTGGAATCCAGCGTCTCGATCTGCAGGCGCGCCATGGGATCGCGCACGCCTTCGATGCCCTGGTTCCAGTGGGTGGTCGGCGTGTTGTGGTCAGCGGTGGCCACCACCGACTCGGTTCGCCAGGGCTTGCGCCCCGCGGCGCGCAGGCCCTCGTACGCCTGCGCGCTCGTCACTTCATGGACGAGGTGGCGGTCGATGTACAGGAGCGCGGTGCCGCCGTCCTCCTCGTGGACGAGGTGGCTCTCCCAAAGCTTGTCGTAGAGCGTCTTTCCCATGCTTTCTGCTGCGAAAGCATGGGATTTTAAGTTATTTGCCGGCTGCTGCGCCGCTCCTGGCCGCTGTGTAAAGCGGCATCACTTTGTCGGAATAGGCGCGCAGGTCGCTGATGCGATCCTGGTGCGGCGGGTGCGTCGAGAGCCACTTCGGCGGCTGCGAGCCGCCGGCCACCTTGGCCATCTTCTCCCACAGCGTCACCGCGGCGCGCGGGTCGAAGCCGGCGCGCGCCGCCAGCTCGACGCCAATGCGGTCGGATTCGGTCTCGTGCAGGCGCGAGTTCGGCAAGTTGAGCGTGACGTCGGCGACCGCTCCGGCGACGCTCTGGCCGAGGTCGCCGATGCCGAGCAGCGCGCCGGCGATGCCGATCGCCGCCTGCGTTCCCATCTGGCGGGAAATGCGCTCGCGCGCGTGCTCGCGCAGGGCATGCGCGATCTCGTGCCCCATGACCGCGGCGATCTCGTCGTCGGTCGCGTTCAGCTTCTGAATCAGGCCGGTATAGATGGCCATCTTGCCTGCCGGCATGCACCAGGCATTCACCTCGTCCAGGGTGATTACATGGACTTCCCAGGGCCACTTGGCGGCGTCAGGACGGAAGGCAGTGGTCTGCGGAATGAGCCGCCGCGTGATGTCCTGCACGCGCTTCACCATTGCGGGGTCCCGGTCGAGGACGCCTTTCTGTTTCGCCTCGGCCATCATCTGCGCGTACGCCTTGACGGCGCCGGCATTCACCTCCTCCGCCGATACCGCCATGCGCTGCTCGCGGTCTACACCGACCACGCCCGCCTGGGTGGTCTCCACGCTCTGACAGCCGGAAATCAGCACTGCTGCCCCGGCCCATGCAATAAGGAGTATGCGAACCATGACGTCTCTGACAGCTCAAAGCCCCGCTCGTTTCAAGCGTAGAGCAAACAGCACTCCCGCCCCCGCAGCAAGCGCCGCAGCGGAAAACGCGAGAGGAGCACCTCCCCGCTCCCAGGCCCAGCCGGAAATGATCAGCCCGGCGGTGGCACCGGCGCCGTAGGTGACGCCGGAAAACAACGTCTGGCCGCGCGCATGCGCGCTTCCCGGAATCAAGCGGTGCACTGCCGCGACACTTGCCGCGTGAAACGATCCGAAGGTCGCCGCGTGCAGGACCTGCGCCAACAGGACTATCCCCACCTCGCCCGCCGCCCAGCCTATAGCGAGGAAACGTACGATGCCGCAGGCCGCGCTGGCCGCCATGATCGCCGATAGCGCAAAGCGGCGGAAGAGCTGCGGCAGGTAGAGGAAAACCACGATCTCTGCGAGCACGCCGAGCGTCCAAAGCATGCCGATTGCTGTCGCGCTGTACCCGAGCGCCTCGAGGTGCAGGCTGAGAAAGGCGTAGAGCGCGCCATGCGCGACCGCGTTGCAGAAGCCGGCGGCAAGGAGCGCGCATACTTCCGGAGTGAAGCGCAGCGCCGAGCCTGGAGTCGCCGCGTGCGCTCCTCGGGCGGGCAAAGCGAGCGCGACGGCAAGCGTCCCCGCGATGAGCGCGACCAGCACGGCGGGCAGCGTTGAAAGCGGCTGGAAGTCGAGCCAGGCGCCGCCCCCGAGCAGCACCGCGATGAACCCGATCGACCCCCACAGCCGGATCGGGCCGTAGCGACCGGGCTGACCGGCGAGCGAGCCGAGCGTGATCGCCTCTACGATCGGCAGCGCGCCGGCTGAGAGCAGGCTCATCACAGCGATCAGCGGCGCGATCTGCGCGGTGAAAGGCACCAGGGCAAAGGCCGCCGCCATGACCGCGCACGAGAAAACGACGATCGCGCGATGGGCGCCGCTGCGGTCGGCGAGCCAGCCCCACGCAGGGGGAGCGAACGTGCGCGCAAGCGGCGGCAAGGCGAGCACCCAGGCGATCTCCGCCGCGCTCAAACCCCGGCTTGCGAGGTACAGCGGAAAGTAAGCGACGTACGCGCCGGCTTGCGCGAAAAAGGCGAAATAGAACGCGGCCAGACGAAACGTCATAGCGTAATTAAATTAGCATCGCGCCGATGTCGCGCGGAGCGTTTTACGTTCTCTTCACCGCCTCCGGGTTCGCCGGCCTGATCTACGAGTCGGTGTGGACGCATTACCTCAAGCTTTTCCTCGGGCACGCGGCATACGCCCAATCGCTCGTGCTCGCGGTGTTCATGGGCGGCATGGCGGCGGGGGCGGCGTATTGCGGCCGCCTGTCCGCGCGCCTTGCCAACCCCCTTGCCGGCTACGCGGTCGTGGAGGCGGCGATCGGGCTCGCGGCGCTCGTGTTCCACCCGGTTTTCGTCTTGCTTACCGACTGGTCGTACGAGCGGCTGCTTCCCAGCCTGGGAAACGAATGGCTCGCGCTCGCCGCGAAGCTCGCCCTCTCGTGCCTGCTCATCCTGCCCCAGTCGGTGCTTCTCGGCATGACGTTCCCCTTGATGAGCGCGGGCCTAGTGCGCGCGCACCGCGGCTCGCCGGGCGAATCTGTGGCAATGCTGTACTTCACTAACAGTCTCGGCGCCGCCGCCGGAGTCCTCGCAAGCGGCTTCGTCCTCATCGAATGGCGTGGGCTGCCCGGGACGCTGCATACCGCGGGCGTGCTGAATCTGCTCATCGCCGCCACGGTTTGGCTCCTTGCGCGCCCGGCGCGGCACCCTGCCGTGGAAAGGACGGCGGGCTCGAGTATCAACTTGCGGCTGCTCCTTGCGGTCGCGTTCTTCACCGGACTCGCGTCCTTCATCTACGAAATCAGCTGGATCCGCATGCTGTCGCTCGTGCTCGGCGCGTCGACCCATGCGTTCGAGCTGATGCTTGCAACCTTCATCCTCGGGCTCGCGCTCGGCGGCCTCGCGGTCAGGCGGCGCGCCGACACCGCGCCTGAGCCGGCGCGGCTGCTCGCCTGGGTGCAGGTCGCGATGGGTGTCGCGGCGCTCGCGACGCTTCCGGTGTACGACTTCACCTTCTCGCTGATGGAAACGCTGCTCAAAGGCCTCGCGCGCACCGCAACCGGCTACGCGCTCTTCAACGTCTCGGGCGCGGCGATCGCCGCCATGGTGATGCTCCCGGCCACGTTCTGCGCCGGCATGACCCTTCCCCTCATCACCGCGGCGCTCCTGCGCCGGGGCGCCGGCGAAGCGGCCATCGGGCAGGTCTACGCAGCGAACACGCTGGGTGCGATCGCCGGGGTGATCGCCGCGGTTCACGCCGGGCTGCCGCACCTCGGCCTCAAGGGGACCCTCATCGCCGGAGCGCTGGTCGATGTCGCCTTGGGTCTGATGTTGCTGAGGTCTTTCCGCCTGCCCCGCAGCTTTCTCTACGCCTCGGCGGCCTGCGGGGTGCTGTTTCTTGCCGTCGCGATCGGCGTGGAGCTCGACGTGCACAAGATGACCGCCGGGGTCTTCCGCTACGGCGAGCTGCAAGACTCGCGCGACGCTTCGATCCTGTTCGCGAAAGACGGCAAGACGGCTACGGTACACCTGGTCAAGTACTCCGACGCGACCAGCCTTCGCACCAACGGCAAGTCCGACGGCTCGATCAACATGGACCCGGCCGGCCAGCGCGGCACAGACGAAATCACGATGGTGCTCACCGCGGCGCTGCCGCTCGCGCTCAGGCCCGAAACGCGCACCGCCGCCGTGATCGGCGTCGGCACCGCGCTTACCACGCACACATTGCTGCAAAGCCTCGATATCGAGCGCGTGGAGACCGTCGAGATCGAGGCCGCGATGGCCGAGGCCGCGCGCGGCTTCATGCCGCGCAACAGCGGCGCGTTCGCCGACCCGCGCGGTACGATTTTGATCGACGACGCCAAAAGCTTCTTCTCGACCCGCAACCGCAGCTACGACCTCATCATTTCCGAGCCGTCGAACCCCTGGGTGAGTGGGGTGTCGAGCCTCTTCACGCGCGAGTTCTACCGGCGCATCCGCAAGCACCTCAATTCCGGCGGGATGCTGGTGCAATGGATCCAGCTCTACGAGATCGACGCCTCGCTCGTCGCCACCGTGCTCGGCGCACTCGGCGCCGAGTTCCCTCATTACGCGGTGTTCGCGGCGAGCGACTACGACCTGCTCATCATCGCGGCCGAGGCGCCCGTGCCGCGGCAGGCGCAGGCACGCATCTTCGAGCACCCCGGCGTGGCGAAGGAGCTTTGGACCATTCACGTCCTGACCGCGGGCGATCTCGACGCACGCTACCTGGGAAGCCGCGCCACGATCGAGCCGCTGTTCGCGAGCTACGCCATGCCGGCCAACTCGGATTACGCGCCGGTCCTCGACTTGAATGCGGCGCGCCACCGCTTCATGGAAAAGAGCGCAGCCGACGTGGTCGCGCTGCTCAACGCCGAGTTGCCGCTGCTCGAGCTCATCGAGCGCGACCGTAGCCCGCGTGCCGTGAACCCCCTGTTCCGCGGCGCTTACGCCTTCGAGCGCGTGGAAAACACGCGGCTCGCTTGGTACGGGCGCGAGTTCCTGCTGCGGTCGCGCGCACCCGTGCCGGAATCGGTACCGCACGAGCTGCAGAAGGACCTCGAGCTCGTCAAGCTGCGCCTGATCGAGTGCCGCGAGCCGCGCGAGCTCGACCTTTGGCTGCGCAGCGCGCTGCGCGTGGCCAAGGCGCTCAATCCCTACCTCGCATCCGATGACCTCGCCCCGATATGGACGCGGATAATGGGAAGCGCCTGCTACGGCGAGCTCGAAGAGTTCCAGCAACGCTGGCTTGCGCTGTTCCAGGCGGTCGGCGCGCGCAAAGCCGCGCGCATGGCGCAGCTTGCGGCGCCGCTGATGGCGAGCGGAAGGCCGCTGGTCGCGGAGGCGCGCGAGTACCTTCTGCTCGCCGCGATGACCGGCTACGTCGCAAGCGGCGACAACGCGAAAGCGCTCGAGCTCTGGCAGAAGTACGGGGAGGGCGCGCGCGCGGGCCGGCCGGCGTTTCGCCTGCTGCGCTGCCACGCCGAGCGCTCGAGCTGCGCCGCGGCTTTCCGCGACTACGCAGAGCGCTGAGCTTAGCCTCGCGCGGAGCGGCTCTTGGCGTACGGATTACGCCCGGTGCGGAACTCGATCCGCATCGGTGTGCCGGTCAGGGCGAATTTTTCCCTGAAGAAGCCTTCCAGATAGCGCTTGTAGGACTCCGGCACGCGGTCGAGCGCGTTGCCGTGGATGATGATGCGCGGCGGGTTGACGCCGCCCTGGTGCGCGTAGCGCAGCTTGGGGCGCACCAGCCCTGTCCTGGGCGGCGCCTGGCGCTCGACCGCGGCGATCATGGCGCGCGTGAGCTTGGGCGTGGAAAGCCGCGCCATCGCCGCAGCGTGCGCAGCGTCCACCGAGCGCATGAGCGCGCCAAGCCCCTTGCCGTCCTTCGCCGACACGAAA
>DATFEI010000262.1:0-10553 GCA_035251315.1 Burkholderiales bacterium
CGCGAACTTGAAGGCGGTGTAGGGAATCTTGTGCTTCGCCAGGATCTCCTGGAGCATCGGCCGCTCGAGCAGCGCCGGATCGCAGAACGACGCCGCGGCGAAGATCACGCCCTCGGCGCCGCGCGTCTTCACCTGGCGCAGGAGGTGCTTGCCCTTGTCCTCTTTCCGGTCGTCGTACTTCGACGCGGTCTGCGCCGAGCGGTGCAGGAAGGCCTTGGAGAGCTCTTCGAGCGGGTCTCCGGTCGTGGGTACATCGTCCAGCAGCCAGCTCTGGATGAGCTGGAAGTCGTCGTCCACCACGTAGCAGCCCGCCATCTCGATCGACTTGATGAGGCCGAGCGGCGGCTGCTCGCAGAAGGAGCCGGTGAGGATCACGCGCGCGTTGTCGCGCTGCGGCCGCTTCTGCTTTTCAGTCTCCTGGATGTATTCACGAACCAGCTTCGTATGCTCTTCCGGGGGAAGCACGCACCCCGCCCGCAGCACCAGGTAGACCTCAGAAGTCGGCGCCTGCCAGGGCTTCTGCGCGCGGTAGGTATAGAGCTCGCGCACCGCCCTGCGGTTGTCGTTGTAGATGCGGATGGAATCCTTCAGATCCTCGTCGGTGATTTCTCTTCCTGAAAGAGCAGACAGATCCTTCCGCAAGGTCTGCATCTCGTGGACGTAGAAGCTGCCGCCGGTCGCGTCGTCGTAGTTCTGCGGCAGGTCGAAGTACTTGACGTACTTGTCCTTGAACATGATCTGCCACATGCCCGACAGGTTGCGGATCACGTCGCAGATCGACGGGAAGAGCATCCCGTCGAGGCACTCGAGCCGGCCGGTGAGGCCGAGCTCGACGGTCGAGCGCGGGATGCGGCAGATGTAGCTCTGGTAGTAAGCGTCGCCCTGGATCACCTCGAGCTGGTCGCCACCGCCGAAGATGCCGACCGGCAGCATGCTGGCGGCGTGCACGATCTCGCGCGGCACGTAGATCGGCATATAGCCGATTGCCTTGCGTCCGGGTTTTTCCGCCTTCCAGCGCTTGACCGCGTTGAAGTCGAGGTCCTCGAACAGCGCCTCGCAGCGCTTCACTAGTTCCTGGACGCTCATCGGTGTTCCCACCTCGGTTGACGTTTTTCCATGAAGGCGTTGAGGCCCTCGTTCGCGTCGCGCGTGGCCATCAGCTTCTCGAGGTACAGCGCCTCGACGTCCTCGAGCCGCGCGCGCGCCAGGTCCGCGAACGGCTCGCGGGCCGCCCGCATCGCGAGCGCGAGCGACGCCGCGCTTTTTCCGTAGAGATGCTTCTCGAAGTAATTCAACGCGGCGGCTGTCGGGTCGTCGGCGACTTCATGGACCAGGCCCCAGGTGGCCGCGTGCAGCGCGGTAATCGAGCGCCCCGAAAGCAGCAGGTCTTCGGCGCGCGCCTGCCCGATGCGAAGCGGCAGCAGGACGGAGGCGGCCGGCGCGAACACGCCGAGCTTGAGCTCGGGCTGGCCGAGCTGCGCGTCCGGGGCGGCGAAAATCAGGCTGCCCGCGGCGGCGAATTCAAGGCCGCCGCCGAGGCACTGCCCGCGTACCGCCATGAGGATCGGCCTCGGCCAAGCCAGCATTTCGCGAAGAAGAGAATGAAGCTGCCCAAGCATCTGCTCGCAGCGCTCCGGCAAGTGCTCCTCGACGCTCGCGCCGAACGAGAAATGAGGTCCTTCGTGGTCGACGAGCGCGGCGAGCAGGCCGGGATTGTCGCGGTGCGCTTCGAACGCCGAGCGCAGCGCTGCAATCATCGCTGCGTCGATGAGGTTGGCTTTCGGCTTCGCCAGGCGGAGGCGGAGAAGCGCGCCGTCGCGTTCGAGCCAGACTTTGAGCGGGGTGTCGTTCATTTGCCGGGCTGGATCTCGTCGTGCAGGCTGCCCACCCACGGCTCGCCGGCGGCGATCTTCTGGCGCAGCTTGATGAAGTCGACCTCCCGCTCGTCCTTCGGTCCCTGGTTGAACGCGATAAAGCCAGCGCGCGCCTCGGTCACCATGTTGAGCGCGAGCCAGGCGCGGTGGTTCTCCTTGTTGCGGTTCCACGCCTCGAGCTTCGGCTTTCTCAGCTCCTCGATCGTCTTGGTGGTGCAGTCGGGGAAGGTGAGCAGCATCTTCGTGCACAGCGCCTCGACTATCTGGTCGAGCAGGCTCAGGTCGATTTGGCCTTTCTTCATGAGCTCCTTACCTTGCTTCAGTGCCTCGCCGGTCTTGCTCTTGCCAAAGACCAATCGACCGTAGTCGTCGTACACGCGATCGAGCTGGACCAGCGGGTTTGGCACGAACTTGCCGTCGATCTTGAGCGCCGGGGCGATGTCGGTGAGCATCCCCACGTGGTAGGCCTCGTGCGCCGAGAACGGCTCGCAGAGCACACACGCGGCCATGGCCCGCTCGGCGCCGATCACCACCGGCAGGAAGTCGGTCGCGCCGCCGATGGGCGCCGAGCCGTGCTTCGGCCCGGCCTGCCCGAAGCGCACAAGGTCCTGCGCCACTGAGAAGTCACACGCCATGCCGATCTCCTGGCCGCCGCCTATGCGCATGCCGTTCACTCGGCAGATCACCGGCTTGTCGCAGGCGAGGATGGCCGAAACCATGTCGTTGAAGAGCCGCATGTACTGGCGGTACTCCTGCGGCCGCCCGGCGTAGTATTCGGCGTATTCCTTGGTATTGCCGCCGGTGCAGAAGGCCTTGTCGCCAACCCCGGTGAACACCACGCAGTTGACGTCGCGCGCGTTGGACACGGCGCGGAAGGCGAGGATCACGCCCTTCACCATCTCGGTGGTGTAGGAGTTGTACTGCGACGGGTTGTCGAGCCAGATCCAGGCGTTGTGCAGGCCCGGGACCGGCGTGCCGTCGGGCTTGCGCGCCGGCCGGCGCTCGACCCGCACCCCGGGGACCGAAATCTGCGCCAGGTCGTGGCTTCTCAGGAAAAACGTCTCGGGGGCGGCCATGGAATCCTCTCCTTGTCTCAAATAAGCATTCAAATACCGATTTGGGCGTCTTTGGCATTTTTATCCCCGGAAAAGCCCCGGGATTTGACATGGCTCAAGGTTTGCGCGCGCCGTTCCGCCAAATTGCCTCCATGCGAAATTCGATCCCCCTGGTCGAATGAAAAGCTCCCTTTCGGTCGCTTTGGCGGGTAGTGGCGGCGCCGGCGTGATGACCGCCGGCAATATGTTGCTGGAAGCGGCCGCAGCGGCCGGCTACTACGGCCTCATGACGCGCACCAGCGGCCCGCAGATCCGCGGCGGCGAGGCCGCCGCCATGGTGCGCGTCGCCTCCTTTCCAACCGACGCGCAGGAGGACCATTTCCAGGTGCTCGCGGCGATCGACTGGCAAAACGTCGGGCGCTTCGCAGGCGAGATTCCGCTCGGCGCCGACAGCGTCATCATCGGCGACCCCGCGCACGGCGCCCCGCCCGACGTTTTCCTCAAGAGCGGCGCGCGCTACGTTCCGGTGCCATTGAAAAAAATGGCCGGTGAAATCCAGGGCGCCTGGCCGAACATGGTGGCGCTCGGCGTGCTCGCCGGGCTGCTTGGGCTTCCCGCCGACGCCGTGGAAGCCGCGGCGCGGAAGTCGATGAAGAAAGGCCTGGAGCCTGGCCTCGCGGCCGCGAGATCGGGCCTTTCCCAAGCTTCAAACCTCGACGACTACAAGCTAGCCCGTCCCAATAGCGAAAAACCGCGTTGGCTGATCAGCGGCAACGAGGCGGCGGGCCTGGGCGCTGTGCGCGGCGGCGTGCGTTTCGTCGCAGCCTACCCGATCACTCCGGCGACCGAGCTGCTCGAATGGCTCGCGCCCGCGCTGACCCGGGTCGGCGGCACGCTGGTGCAGGCCGAGGACGAGCTTGCCTCGATCAATATGGCGCTCGGCGCCTCGTACGGCGGCGTGCCGGCGCTCACGGCGACTTCCGGCCCCGGCCTCTCGCTCATGATCGAGTCGCTGGGGCTCGGCGTCACGGCCGAAGTGCCGGTGGTCGTGGTGGACGTCATGCGCACCGGCCCCTCGACCGGCATCGCGACCAAGACCGAGCAGGGGGACCTCAACATCGCGCTCTACGGCATGCACGGCGACGCACCGCACATCGTCATCGCGCCCAATTCGGTCGCCGACTGCATGGCGGCGACACAATGGGCGGTCGGCCTGGCCGAATCGCTGCAGGTGCCGGCGATCGTGCTTTCTGACCAGTACTTCGGGCAGGCGCGAGCGATCGTCGATGTACCCGCCAAGGAAGATTTTTCTTTGAAGAGAATCCTTTCTGAAGATCGAGAAGGCTACAAGCGCTACGCGCTCACACCCTCCGGCGTGTCGCCGATGGCGATTCCAGGGACGGCGGGGTGCGCGTACACGGCCGACGGCCTGGAGCACAACGAGCGCGGCACACCATCGTCGCAGGCGGCAGATCACCTGGCGCAGATGGACAAGCGCGCGCGCAAAGTCTCGCAGCTCGACCCGGGGGATGCCTGGGCGAGCATCGAGGGCGAGGGAGAGACGGCGGTCGTGACATTCGGCTCGTGCACCGGGCCGGTACGCGAAGCCTTGACTGGCAAAGCGGTAAAGATAGTGTCGCTCCGCCTGCTCTCGCCCGCGCAGCCCGAGCGCCTCAAGAAGGCGCTCGAGGGCGTGAAGCGCGTCCTCGTCGTCGAGCAGAACCACAGCGGCCAGTTCCTGCGCTACCTGCGCTCGGAATACGAGCTGCCGGGCGAAGTGCAGAGCCTGCGCCGCCCCGGACCGCTTCCGTTCCGCCCCGAAGAGATCCGCCGAGCCTTATGAACGCCCCGCTCGTAAGCTCGCAAAATGCGGCCGCGCCCCAGGCCAAGGACTTCAAGTCCGATTACAAGCCGGTCTGGTGTCCCGGCTGCGGCGACTATTCGGTGCTCTCGGCAATCACCAAGGCGCTCGCCATGCTCGAGCTCAGGCCCGAGAACGTCGCGGTGGTGTCGGGAATCGGCTGCTCTTCGCGCATCCCGGCGTACACCACCTGCTACGGATTCCACGGCGTGCACGGCCGCTCGCTGCCCGCCGCCACCGGCCTGAAGGTCGCGCGCCCCGATCTCACGGTGCTGGTCGCGAGCGGCGACGGCGACGGCTATTCGATCGGCGGCAACCACTTCCTGCACGCGTGCCGGCGCAACGTCGACCTCACCTACATCGTGATGGACAATCACGTCTATGGGATGACCAAGGGCCAGCCCTCGCCGACCACCGAGCCCGACTGGTCGTCCAAGCTCGCTCCCGGCGGCACCGGGCTGCGCGAATTCCACCCGCTCGTGATCGCGCTCGCTTCGGGCGCAAACTTCATCGCGCGCGCGTTCTCCGGCGACCCGAACGGCTGCGCGAGCCTGATCGCCGAGGCGGTGCGCCATCCGGGGTTCTCGTTCATCGAGATCCTTTCGCCCTGCGTCACCTTCCGGCCCGAGCAGCGCAGCTGGCGCGATGCGGTGCACCCGGCGCCGGTGGCATTCACGGACGACCCCGGCCGCGCCGCGCGCAGAATCATGACCGACGACGGATTCAACATCGGCGTTCTGTACAAGGGCAAGCGGCCCGCTTACGCCGCGCCCGCCTCGAAGGGCGGCACGGTCGAGGATCTCGAGAGAACTTTCCAGCTATGAAAGCGAAACCCAAGCCTTCCGGCCAGTATGCCGATTTCATGGCGCGCGCGTATACGATGGAGATCGAGGCGATCGACCGCTACGCGCAGTTTGCCGAGCAGCTCGAGACGCACAATAACCGCGAGGTCGCACAGCTCTTTCGCAAGCTCGCCGACATCGAGAAGCTGCACGCCAAGCGCATCCTCGACGCGATGAAGTGGCCCAGCATGCCCGCGCTGCCGCCCGCGTACGCCTGGGAAAGCGACGAAGGCCCGGAGACCGCGCCGTTCGATCGGCTCCACTACCTCATGCAGCCGTGGCACGCGCTCGAGATCGCGCTGCGCTGCGAGCGCGACGCGCAACAATACTATGAAAACGTGGCCGCGAGCCGCGCTCCGCAGAAGGTGCGCGACGCCGCGCGCGAGATGGCGACCGAGGAAGCCGAGCACGTGCGCCTGATCCAGGAATGGATGAAGCGCGTGCCGCGCCCCGGGGCGGGCTGGGACGAGGATCCCGATCCGCCGCGTACCAGCGGATGAAGATCCTGCAGCCACGGGGGTGGAAGCCGCCCATCGGGTACGCCAACGGCATCGAGAGCTCCGGCAGGATGGTTTTCGTCGCCGGACAGGTCGGATGGAACGAGCAACAGGTTTTTGAATCCGAAGCCCTCGCCGTCCAATTCGAGCAAGCGCTGAAGAACGTCATCGCCGTGCTCGCCGAAGCGGGCGCGCGCCCCGAGCATGTCTGCCGCATGACCGCCTACTGCTGCGACAAGCCCGCGTATCTCGCCGCGCGGAGCGAGCTAGGTGCCATCTGGCGGCGCTACATGGGCCGGCATTACCCCGCGATGAGTATGATTTTCGTGTCGGACCTCCTCGACTCGCCCGGAAAGATCGAGCTCGAGGCGACCGCCGTGATTCCGGAGAAATGAGCACAGGAGAAGTTCAATGCGAGGCTTGAAGGGCAAAACCGCGATCGTGACCGGCGGCGCCGCCGGCATCGGCGCCGCGGTGGTGCGGCGTTTTCAGGAAGAAGGTACGCACGTAGTCGTATTGGATCTCAAAGGCGATCCCGCCGTCGACATCACGGATTACGCCGCGGTAAGAAAGGCGGTGGACGCGGCCGGGCCGGTCGACATCCTCGTCAACAATGCCGGCTGGGACATGTTCAAGCCGTTCCTCAAGACCGATCCCGCGTTCTGGCAGAAAATCATCTCCATCAACCTGATCGGCGCGATGAACCTGCTGCACAGCGTGCTGCCCGGCATGGTCGAGCGCGGTCGCGGCAAGGTGGTGAACGTTGCGTCCGACGCCGGCCGCGTCGGCTCCTCGGGGGAAGCGCCCTACTCCGCGTGCAAGGGCGGGATCATCGCGCTCACCAAGACGCTCGCGCGCGAGATGGCTTCGAAAAACGTCCAGCTCAATGTCGTATGCCCCGGCCTCACCGAGACGAACATGCTCGAGCAGTTCATGCAAGGGGCGGGCAACCCGGAGAAGCTGCGTGAGGCCTATCGCCGCGCGATCCCCATGGGGCGCCTGGGCAAGCCCGACGACCTTCCCGGCGCCATCCTCTTCTTCGCGAGCGACGACGCCGACTTCATCACCGGCCAGGTCCTGAGCGTCTCAGGCGGCTTAACGATGCACGGCTAAAGGGGTCAGGACCCTTTTCAGGCGCGGCGGCGGATGGCCCTGCGCCGCTCGGCCTCGGCGGTGAATTCCTCGAGGTCCGGGTCGAGCGCGTGGCGCGCCGAAACGACGCCGACCGGGCGGCCGTTTTCGACTACCGGCGTGTGGCGGAATCCCTTATCGTGCATCAGAAGTAGCGCGTAGCCGAACGTCTCGTCGGGAGCGACGGTGGTCGGGTCGCGCGTCATCACGCCGCGCAACTCGGTCTTGGCCGGGTCGAGGCCCGGCGCGATGACGCGGAACAGGGCGTCGCGCTCGGTGAAGATGCCGACGAGGCGCCCTTCTTCCACGACCAGCACGGCGCCGACCTTGCCTTCCTTCATCAGGCGCGCGGCCTCCGCGACCGTCGTGTGCGGCGCGGCGACGACCAGCTTGCGCGGTTCGAGAACGCTTTTGATCGGTAGTCCCAGCATGGCTGAAAAGGCTACCGGGACGCGGCGCCGCCGCTTTGACGATGATCAAACATGGTGACGAGCGACAAGGAAACCAGGACAAAAAGCACGATCGCCGCGGCGTTGCCCCACGCGCCGAGCGGCATCGACACCAGCACACGCACCGCTAGCGAGGCGTGAAGAAGTGCAAGGGGCAGGTAGAGCACGGGATGGTACGGAAACCGCACTCTGAGAACCGCGGGCAGGATGACCGGCGCGTGGCCGAATACCATGGAGAAAACGAAGCCGACGAAAAACGCGTGCAGCGCGGCGTCGTAGCCTGTGGCAAGCGCAATCAGCGCCCCGGCTATTCCCAGCCAGAAATAGCCCGCAAGCAGGCAGGCGGCGACGTAGCGCGGCAGGCGGTCCTGGCGGATGGTCACGCGCGCAAGATCGAAGGCGACGAGCCACACCGCAAGCAGCAGTAGCACGACTCCCAGAGCCCTCGGAACCATAGGCGACAACACCAGCAAGCCCACGAGAACTGCAAAAGCCCGCCGCACCCACGGCGCTCGCTTGAGGTAGCGCGAGAGCTCCAGGCGCTCGCCGCCGATAGTGAGCGCAAAGAACGCGATCCACCAGGGCACCGCGGCCCGACCCTCGAACAGCATCACGTTGCCCGCGAGCCAGGCTGCCGCCCCGGCGAGCAGCGTCGCGGTCTCGAGCGAAGGTTGGCGCTGCACGACCACGACACCGCACCCTACGAACACCGCAGCGGCAAGAATCACCAGTAAGAAGCCCGCGGCAACGAAGCCGGAGAGGAATGCAATTCCGCCCATGCCGGCGGCGAGCGGCGCGGCGTATGCCCAGAGCCGGTCGATCGCAACGGCGCGCTCGAGGGAGATCACGGTGCCGAAGAACGCAGAGACCATCAGCGGCCCGTGCAGTGCGATCGCTGTTTCGGCGACTTCGAAGGAAGACAACCGGGCAAGTCCGCCCGCGATGCCGAAGGCGAGCGAAACGAAGCCGAGGGCGAGCAGCGGGACGCGAAACCGCGGGCTCACTTCCACCCGAAGCGCTGCTGCGCGTCCTCGCTCATGCGCTCGGGGCTCCAGGGCGGCTCCCAGACGAGTCGCACCTCGACCTCGGTGCCTTCGGGCGCGACGGCACGGATCGCCGCTGCGGCTTCGTCGACGATGTATTCCGACGCCGGGCAGGCCGGCGAAGTCATGGTCATGTCGACGCGCACTTTACCCGGCTCGAGCGCAATCCCGTACACGAGGCCGAGATCGAGCACGCTCATCCCCGCCTCCGGGTCCTGCACCGTCTTCAGCGCCGCCCTGACATCGTCTTCGCTCATAAAACCTTGATGTGCGTCAAAGAAAGCTCCTGCCCAGGCCCTATTCTCTCCGCCATGCACTTCATGTTGCTTATCCTAGCGTTCCTGCTGTGCGCGGTGGTGTGGGGCTTCTTCCACGCCAATCCCCGCGGGGTCAATACGGGACGATTGCTCGCCTGCAACGTCGTCATCCTCGCGCTCAGCGTCGCGTTCGCAGCTGCGGCGGCAATCCCGCTTTACGGCGATGCGCTGGCGCAGCGTCCCGATCACAAGGCGCTTGCCGTGTACCTCGCCATCATGGTGGCTGGGAGCGGCTTCATGATCGTGGTCGCGGTCGGTGGCCTGGTGAGAAACCTGCTGCTGTTTCCGCTCTCGCGTCGCCACGCGGCCGGTTGACGCGCCTCCTCCTCATCAATCCGGCGCAGCCGGAGAGCTTCTGGAGCTTCCGCTGGGCCCTGGAGGACGTCCTCAGCGGCAAGCGCGCGCTTAACCCGCCGCTCGGCCTCGCGACGCTGGCGGCACTCTGCCCGCCGCACTGGGAAGTGACCATCGTCGACGAGAACATCGAGCCCCTGCCGCTCGCGCCGCAGGCCGACCTCATCGGCATCGGCGGCATGGGCGTACAGGCGCCGCGGCAGAAGCAGCTGCTGCGCTACTACCGCGAAGCCGGCTACCGCGTGGTGGCCGGCGGCAGCTACGCCTCGCTCTGTCCCGAGGAGTACCTCGAACTCGCCGATCACGTCCTCGCCGGGGAATGCGAGTACATCTGGCCCCGCTTCTGCGGCGATTTCGAAAAGAATGTCTGCCACAAGCTGTACCGCGAAACCGGCAACGTCCAGCTCGAGCACTCGCCCACGCCGCGTTTCGACCTGCTCAAGCTCAAGCGCTACGCCACCGCGACGATCCAGCTCTCGCGCGGCTGCCCGTTCCGCTGCGAGTTCTGCGACATCATCGTGATGTTCGGACGCAAGCCGCGCTACAAGCCGGTGGCCGCGCTCGGCCGCGAGCTCGACGCGCTGCGGCGCCTCGGCGCGCGCAAGGTGTTCTTCGTCGACGACAATTTCATCGGCAACAAGGCAAAAGCGAAGGAGACGCTGCGCTTCCTTGCCGCGTACCAGGACCAGCACGGCCGGGCGATGCGCTTCGGCACGGAGGCCTCGCTTAACCTGGCCGACGATCGCGAGCTGCTGGAGCTGTTCCGCGCCGCCGGGTTCGAATGGGCGTTCCTCGGGCTCGAGAGCCCCGACGCGGAGACCCTGCGCGAAGCCGCCAAGACGCAGAACACCGCCGGCGACATGCTCGCCGCGGTGCGCCGGATCTACGCGGCGGGGATCGACATCCTGGCCGGCTTCATCGTCGGCTTCGACCGCGACACACCCAAGACCTTCGACCTGCAACGCCGCTTCATAGAGCGCTCCGGAATCATGGTCGCCATGGTGGGCCTGCTCACCGCGCTGCCGAAGACGCCGCTGTTCCAGCGTCTCAAGCGCGAGGGCCGCGTCGTCGAGGGCGTGGCGAGCGGCGACAACACCCAGGCGCGCAGCAACATCGTGCCGAAGAACATG
>DATFEI010000168.1:0-5613 GCA_035251315.1 Burkholderiales bacterium
GAGTTTCGCGCCTTTGACCGAGCGCTCGCCCGCTTCTCCCGTGAGCTGGCGGATCGCTTCTACCATGCCAAGAAAGCCGCCGGCGGCGCCCGCCTGGCCGACGGAGAGCTGGCCGCCGGACGTATTGAGTGGGAAGCTGCCCTCGTAGGTAAAGCTGTGCTTGCGAACGAATGCAGGCCCTTCACCCTTGCGGCAAAAGCCGAGATCCTCGAGCTGCATCAGCGAGATGACAGGGTAGTCGTCGTAGGTTTCGACGAAGTCGATGTCCTTCGGCTCCACGCCCGCCTGACCGTAGAGATCCTCGCGGTCGAGCGCCCAGCCCGCGCGCGTCTGCACCGGATCCAAGGCAAAGGCGTTGTGCCGCTCGATCGTACCTTTCAAGAGGACATAAGGTTGTCCAAGGTGTTGCGCGCGTTTTTCGCGCATGACCAGAAACCCCTCCGCGCCCGCGCAGGGCATCACGCAGTCGAAGAGATGCAGCGGCTCGGCGATCGGCCGCGCCGCGAGGTATTCCTCCAGGGTTAGCGGCTTCTTGAACAGCGCGTGGGAAAACTTCAAGGCATTTGCGCGCTGCGCAACGCAGAGCTTTCCAAAATCTTCGCGCGTCGCGCCGTGAAGCCGCATGTAGTGCGTCGTGAGGAACGCGAAGCTGGCGTTCGGGCCACCGGCGCCGTACGGATAGACCGCGTCGCGCGCGAACTGGCTGAAGTTGGCAAGCGTGAGTCGGAACGAATCGACGTGGTTAGTATCGCCGCCAATGCACGCGACGATGTCGGCATCCCCCGCCTGTACCGCGCGCGCTGCGCGCCTCAGCGCCACCACTCCGCTAGCTCCGCCGAACGGGATGTGATCCAGCCAGCGCGGTGAAAGCCCCAGGTGCTGAGTGAGGCCGATGGCCGTATCGGGGGCCAGGGTAAAGCTCGACACGGTGAGGCCATCAACGTCTTGCTTTTGCAGGCGTGCCGTGTCGAGGATCTTTGAGAAGACCCGGGCCAACCACCAATGCGCGGCGCGGATGGAATAGCGCACGTACGGCACCGTGACCGGCGCCGCGAGCGCTACGCCGTCATAGGCTTTTCGCCGAAGTCCTTTTCTTTCGCTCACGCAGGTCGAAAGTGTCGGCCGCATTGAAGGAGAAATCAGCGAGCTTCGCCTTTTGCACCTTGTTGGTGGCAGTGGTGGGCAAGGAATCGACGAAGGCGACATGCCCCGGAGCTTTGAAGTAGGCCAGGCGCTCGAGGCACCAGTCCTGGATCGAGATCGCAATATCGCGGCTGGCGGACTGCTTCGGCTGCAGGACCACGCACGCCATGACCTCTTCGTCGCGGAGCGGGTCGGGAACCGCGATGACGGCGGCCTGCGCGATCGCGGGATGGCCGGCGAGCGCCGCCTCGACTTCCAGGGCGGCGATATTCTCGCCGGCGCGGCGGATGATGTTCTTCAGGCGGTCGACGAAGTGCAGCGCGCCGTCGGGCCCGCGACACACCGAGTCCCCGGTGTGGAACCAGCCGTCGCGCCACGCATGCTCGGTCGCGGCGTCGTCCTTGAGGTAGCCGGAAAAAAACCCGCGCCGCGGATCGGCCCCGGCCTGGCGCACAAGGAGCTCTTGGCTTTCATCAATCAGGACTTCCAATGCCGCTGGCGGAAAACCAATGCACCTCGTTCCCACGTGCCGCGGCTCGCGGCTCGCCGCGATCATGGCACCGCCCCCGGTCTCGGTCATCGCCCAGGCTTCGATGAGCGGGAAGCCGAAGCGCGCTTCGAACGCCGCATGGTCCTTGGGATTGGCATTGGCGCCGAACCCGAAGCGTACGCGATGGGAGGGATGCTTTTCAGCGAGATTCAACAGGACGGCGGGCATCACGCCCAGGTAATGAACGATCGTAGCGCCCGAGATGGCGACATCGCGCCACCATGTGCGTGGATGGAAGCGATCGAGCTGCACCAGGCAGCCGCCGGAGAGGATCATCGCCGTGGTCGACACGGCAAGTGCGTTCATGTGGAAGAACGGAAGCGGCGTGATGAGTCGCTCCTCTCCGGGGCGTACCGCGCAAAGACCGCCTTCGTCGAGATAGCGCAGTCCCACGTTGAGGAAATAGAAATTACTGAGCAGGCAGCCCTTCGGCTTACCGGTGGTACCCGAGGTGTAGAGGAGCGCGCATTCGGTGGCGCCGACCGGCTTTCCGGGCTTCGGCAAGCTCTCAAGCGTCTGCGCGGTGACTACCGCCGACGCCTCGCTGTGCTCGAGGATGTAGCGAAGTTCGGATTCGCGGTACTCGGGGTTCAGGGGCAGCACCGATACACCGAGGGAATTCAGGGCGAGGAAATGAAGCAGGAACTCGGGCCGGTTCTCGAGCTGGAGCGCGATCCGGTGGCCGGGGCCGTAGCCGAGCGCTCGGTAGCGCGCTGCCGCGCTCGCTGCGCGCTCGAGTGCCTGCATGTAGGTGAGTTCCACCTTCCACGACGGCATCGAGAGGAAGGGCTTTGCCGCATGCATCGCCGCGGCGCGCTCGAAGGCGGAAAAAACCGTGCTCACTGGACCCGATGGTAAGATGCCGCGCGTAATCAGGACAACGGAGGAGGAGAGGATGAAAGCAAGGGGCCTGGCGGCGCTCGCGTGCGCCCTGGCGGCGCTTCCCGCCGCCGCGCAAGACACCATCTCGGCGACCCACGTGTTTCCCGCGTCGCAGATCTACTCGCGCAGCTTCCTCGAGTACGTAAAGAAGGCGAACGAGGCCGGCAAGGGCGTGTTCACCATCCAGGTGCGCGGCGGGCCGGAAGCGATTCCCATGATGCAGCAGCCCGGCGCCGCACGCGACGGCGTGGTCGACATGGTCTATACGCCCTGCGCGTTCTACGCGGCTCAGGTTCCGGAATGCGATGCCGTCTCCGCGTCGACGATCGACGGCCCGACCGCGCGCAAGAACGGCGGCATGGAGCTTTTGAACCAGATCCACCAGAAGCGCATCGGCATCTACAACCTGGGCTGGGTGGACAGCGGCATCCGCTTCAACCTGTGGTCGACCAAGGAGCCGAAGCTGGATTCGAGCGGCCACATCGACATCAAGGGCTTCAAGGTGCGCGGTCACCCGATCTACAACGCATTCCTGACCAACTACCTCGGCGCGCAAGTGATCAATGTTAATTCGCCTGACCTGTACACCGCGCTCGAGCGCGGCACGGTGGAGATGAGCGCCTGGACCCAGATCGGCTTGATGGACCTCAACTGGGACCGTTACCTCAAGTACCGCATCCTGCCGGACTTTTTCTCCACCGATCTGCATATCCTGGTCAACCTGAAGAAATGGCAGGCGCTCTCGCCCAAGTCGCGCGAGATCCTGCAGAGTGTGGCGATCCGCCACGAGACGGAGAGCCTGCAGGCGCTGCAGAAGCTCTGGAAGGAAGAAGAGGTCGAGCTCAAAAAGCGCGGCCTCCGCACCGTGGCGCAGTCGGCCGAGGCCTCCAAGCGCTTTTCCGACGGCGCGCGCGCCGCGAGCCTCGCGCGCATGAAGGAGCGCATGGAGAAGGCGGGCGGGATGGAGAACTACGAGCGCGTGATCAATCTCTTTACCCCCGGGCCGCTTCCCAAGTAGCGCTATAGAAGAAAAATAAGAATGAATCGGGGTCTGACCCCGATTTCCCGGGCCTATGACGCCGTGCTCTATGGCATGGCGTGGCTGGCCGGCGTGCTGATGGTGGCGATGATGGCGATGATCGTCGTCGACGTCGCCCTGCGCAATCTCGGCTACCAGAGCTCGGCGCACTTCTTCACCTTCACCGAGTACTTTCTGCTGCTGATTCCGCTGCTCGGCGCGCCGTGGCTGGTGCGCGAGAAAGGACATATCTACATCGAGCTGCTGGTCGTCGCGCTGCCGGGCGTGGCGCAGCGCGTGTTGGTGTTCTGGGTCGTCGTGGCGTGCGTCGCGGTTGCCGCGATTCTCGCCTGCTTCGGCGGCGCCATCACGCTGCAGGACTACGCCGCCAACGAGAAGGACGTGCGCTCTTTCGACATGCCGCGCTGGATGCTGATGGCGTCGATGCCGCTGTCCTTCGGCATGATGGCGATCGAGTTCGCCCGGCTGCTTGTGCGCCGCGAGAGCCCGTACGGCGCCGGGCTGTCCCAGCGCGAAGAGTAGCGGCCCGATGGAATGGTACTGGGCGGTCGCGCTGCTCTTCGGGCTGATCGTCGCGCTGATGCTGCTCGGCATGCCGATCGCGATGGCTTTCCTAGCCTCCAATATCGTCGCCGCCATGCTCTTCATGGGCGGCGCGAAGGGCATCGGGCAGGTGCTGAACAATGGCTTCGGCGCCATGACGAGCTTTGCGCTCGTGCCGATCCCGATGTTCCTGCTCATGGGCGAGCTCTTCTACTACACCGGGCTCGCCGCGCGCATGTTCAATGCGATCGACAAGCTTCTCGGCAACATTCGCGGACGCCTCGCCTACGTTACGGTGATCGGCGGCACCGGATTCGCCGCGCTCTCCGGCTCGAGCATGGGATCGACGGCACTGCTCGGCTCGCTGATGGTGCCGGAGATGATGAAGCGCGGCTACAGCAAGTACCTGTCCATGGGGCCGATCATGGGGACCGGAGGGCTGGCGGTCATCATCCCGCCTTCGGCGCTCGCTGTGCTGCTCGCCACGCTCGGCCGAAGCGACGTGGGAGCGCTGCTCCTCGCGGGAGTGATCCCGGGCGTGGTGCTGGCGACGCTGTATGCGCTGCTCATCTTCTTCTGGACGTCGATCGCGCCCCACGCAGCGCCGCCTTACCGCGTGCAGGCCGTGCCTCTCGGCGAGAAGCTGCGCCTGGTGGTCCTCGACATCGTGCCGATGGTTCTCGTCATCGTGCTCGTTATCGGCATCATGGTAGCCGGCTACGCGACCCCGACCGAAGCGGCGGCCGTCGGCTGCCTCGCCGTGGTGGTGCTTGCCGCCTGCTACCGCGCGCTCAGCTGGAAGAGCTTCCGCAAGTCGGTGGACGCGGCATTGCGCGTCACGGTGATGGCGTTTCTCATCATCTTCGGCTCGGCTACCTTCAGCCAGATCCTAGCGTTCTCGGGTGCCTCCAGCGGGCTCATCTCTTGGGCGACGCAGTTCGACGTCTCCAAGCTCGGCATGCTGCTCATCATGATGGCCATCATCTTCTTCCTCGGCTGCTTCATGGACCAGCTATCGATGATGCTGCTCACCGCGCCCATCTTCTTTCCGCTCGCCAAGACGCTCGGCTTCGACCTCACCTGGTTCGGGCTCATCATGCTGCTCGCGCTCGAGGTCGGCTACACCACGCCGCCGTTCGGGCTGCTGCTTTTTGTGATGAAGGGGGTCGCGCCCGCCGGTACGACGATGCGAGAGATCTATTTCGCTGCGGTGCCCTTCATCGCTTGCGTGCTCGTGCTGATCGGGCTGATCATCGCCTTCCCGCCGCTCGCCACCTGGCTGCCCGGCATCAGCCGTTGAGGAGGAATCTTTGGCCAGCAACGTCGGAATGAGGTCCGGCACCGAGCTTGCCGGTAAGGTCGCCTTGGTCACCGGGGCGGCACGCAACATCGGCCGCGCTATCGCACGCTCGCTTGGCGCCGGCGGCGCGAGCGTCATGGTGAACGCCAGGACTTC
>DATFEI010000009.1:0-6135 GCA_035251315.1 Burkholderiales bacterium
GGCCGGCGCGGACGTGGTGATGCTTTTCGATACATGGGGCGGCATCCTCGCCCACGATGACTACGAGACGTTTTCTCTTTCGTACACAAGAAAAATATTCGCGCAGATCAAAGAAGCTCCGTCGATCCTCTTCACCAAAGGGGGGAACCCGTGGCTCGTGGCGATGATGGAGAGCGGCTGCAGTGCTGTCGGGCTCGACTGGACCTCCGATCCGCGCGTCGCGCGTCGCCTCTCCGCGGGGCGTGTCGCACTTCAAGGAAATCTCGATCCGGCTGCGTTGTTCGCGCCGCCTGAGCGGGTACGCGAAGCAGCGCGCAGAGTCATTGACAGCTTTGGTCCCGGTCCGGGACACGTCTTCAATCTCGGTCACGGCCTCCAACCGGGCACTCCGCTGGAGTCTGTGGCCGCACTCGTAGATGAAGTGCGCGCTTACAGCGTGCGCGCCCTGCCTTGACTTATGCACATTGTGGTGCGCTGCGACGCATGCTAGCGACTCTTTGGCCCATTCGGGCGTGCGGAGGTCTAACTTACTGAATCCTGGAAGAAAACTGCCACCCTCGGACGCCTCCGCCGAGGGCTGCGCCCCTCGCCAAGGGTATGTGACACGAGGATGAACCCCTTACCCACAGGTTTATCCACAAACCCTAAGTCCTTGCAGGAGAGGGATTTTTTGTATGTCCGGGTCGCGCTCGAGGTGCCGCTGCAAAAGCTCTTCGAATATTCGCTTCCCGAGGGAATCGACGCGCGCATCGGTGATCGCGTCGCTGTGCGCTTCGGCGCTCAACAAAAAGTCGGCGTAGTGGTTGAGGAAGGCGTGACGCCGCGGCTTCCGGCGGCTCGCGTGAAGCTAATTAGCGCGCTGCGCGATGATGCGCCGCGCCTTCCCGGCGATTGGTTGGCATTGATGCGCTTCCTTTCCGGCTATTACCAGCGCCCGCTCGGCGAAACGGTGATCGGCGCGCTTCCACCACGTTTACGCTCGATCAGGCCGCTGCCGCGCAAAGCACTCAGGCAGGAACCTCCGCCGGTCGGCTCGCGCTTTGTTTCGAGGCACGAGCTCACTGACACGCAGGCCGAGGTCGTTCAACGCGTTGGCGACGGCTTCAGCGCCTTCCTGCTCCATGGAGTGACCGGCAGCGGAAAGACGGAGGTCTACCTGCATCTAGTGGCCAAAGTCCTGGAGCGAGGAAAGCAGGCGCTTGTCCTCGTTCCAGAGATCAGCCTCACGCCGCAGCTGGAGGCGCGGTTTCGCGAAGCGTTCCCGGATGCGCACCTCGCGCTAATGCATAGCGGCCTCGAGGACGTGGCTCGCACCTCCGCCTGGCTCGCCGCGGCACGCGGCGAAGCCGGAATCGTGCTCGGCACCCGGCTCGCCGTGCTCGCCCCGCTGCCGAAGCTCGCGCTCATCGTGGTGGACGAGGAGCATGATCCCTCCTTCAAGCAGCAGGAAGGCCTGCGCTACTCGGCGCGCGACGCCGCGGTTTATCGCGCGAAGCTGGCCGCCTGCCCGGTGGTCCTCGGCACCGCGACCCCTTCCCTCGAGACCTGGCATAACTGGACGCTCGGGCGCTACGAGAAGCTGGATCTGCCAGAGCGCGCTGCGCCCGGCGCGCGGCTTCCCGTCGTAAGGACCATCGACCTCCGCGATAACCCGCTCGAGCAGGGCTTCACCAGGAGAATCTTCGAGGAGATCGAGAAACGGCTCGCGCTACGCGAGCAGAGCCTCGTCTTCATCAACCGCCGCGGGTACGCTCCCGTGCTCGCGTGCGAGGCGTGCGGCTGGACCGCCGTGTGCGCGCGTTGCACAGCGCGCATGGTGCTGCACGCCCCCCATGGAAGGAGAAACCCAAGCGGCACGCTGCGCTGCCACCACTGCGGCGCCGAAGGTGCTATCCCGCGCGCCTGCGCGACGTGCGGCAACGTCGATCTGAAAGCGATGGGGCGCGGCACGCAACGCGTCGAGGAGACCCTCGCGGCGCGCTTTCCCGGCGCGCGCGTCCTGCGCATCGATCGGGACAGCGCCCGGCGGCGCGCTGAGCTTTCGCGCACTTTGGAAGGCATCCGGCGCGGCGAAGGCGACATCCTGGTCGGCACCCAACTCCTCGCCAAGGGACACGATTTTCCAGCGCTCACGCTCGTCGCCGTGCTGAACGCCGACACCGCTCTTATGTCCACCGACTACCGCGCGCCCGAGCGCCTGTTCGCGGTGCTCGCGCAAGTGTCGGGCCGCGCCGGCCGCCGCGAGCGCCCAGGCGAGGTCTTCATCCAAACACGCTATCCTGGCCATCCGCTGTTCGCCGCGCTCGCGTGCCACGACTACGCCGGGTTTGCGGAGTCTCAGCTCGCCGAGCGCCGCGCTGCGGGTTTTCCGCCTTTCGTTTTCGAGGCCGCGCTGCGCGCCGAAGCGCCGAAGCTCGAGGCCGCGCTCGCATTCCTGAAGGAGGCCGCGGCGAGCGTGCGCGCGCCCGAGGAGGTGTGCGTCTTCGATCCTGTTCCGCATCTCCTTACTCGCCGCGCCGGGCTCGAGCGCGCGCAACTCGTCATGCAATCGGCTTCTCGGGTAGCGCTCCAGGAATTTCTCACTGGACTATCAAGAATGCTCTTTGAGGAAGCACCGCGCCATGTGCGCTGGCATCTCGACGTCGACCCGATCGAGTTCGATTAGAATTCCTGATTTTTCAGTGACTTCCGATCCGAAAGCGCGCCTCGCTGAAGCATACCGGCAAGCGCTCGCGAAAGAGGCTCCGGACCACCCGGAGTTGGAGGTCGTGTTCGAGAAGCCGCGCCAGCCCGAGCACGGCGACTTCGCCTGCTCGATCGCGCTGCAGCTTGCCAAGCGCCTCAAGCGCAACCCGCGCCAGCTCGCGGAAGCTCTTACTTCCAAAGCTCTCGCGGCGTTCGCGGACTTCGACAAGTTCTTCGCAGGCTACGAGATCGCCGGGCCCGGCTTCATCAACTTCCGCCTGCGACCGGAAGTAAAGCTGGCGGCGATCCGCTCCGCCTTGGCTGCCGGCGCAGACTGGGGGCGGGCGACCAAGGACAGGCCGATTTCCGTGCAGGTGGAGTTCGTATCGGCCAATCCCACCGGGCCACTGCACGTCGGCCACGGCCGCCAGGCCGCGATCGGCGATGCGCTAGCGGCGATGCTCGAAGCTCGCGGGGACAAGGTAACGCGCGAGTTCTACTACAACGACGCGGGCGCCCAGATCCACAACCTCGCGCTCTCGGTGCAGGCGCGGGCTCGCGGTCTGAAGCCGGGCGATGCCGGCTGGCCGGCCGATGGATACGCCGGCGAGTACATCGAAGAAATCGCGAGGCAGTACCGCGGCAGCCTGGAGGATCTGGAGGCCATTCGCAGATTCGCTGTGGATTACCTGCGCGAAGAGCAGGACATCGACTTGCGCGAGTTCGGCGTGAAGTTCGATGTTTACTACCTCGAGTCGAGCCTCTATACCGACGGCAAGGTCGACGAGGTGGTCAAAGCGCTAATTGCGAGCGGCAAGACCTACGAGAAGGACGGAGCGCTCTGGCTGCGCAGCACCGAGTACGGCGACGACAAGGACCGCGTCATCCGGAAGTCAGACGGCGCCTACACCTATTTCGTGCCCGACGTGGCCTACCACCTTACCAAGTGGCGGCGAGGCTTTGCCAAGGTAATCAACGTGCAGGGCACCGACCACATGGGAACCAAGGCGCGCGTGCGCGCCGGGTTGCAGGCGCTCAACGTAGGCGTGCCGCCGGGTTATCCGGACTACGTGATGCACAGCATGGTGCGCGTGATGCGCGGCGGCGAAGAGGTGAAGATTTCCAAGCGCGCCGGTTCCTATGTCACGCTGCGCGACCTGCTCGACTGGGCGGGACGCGACGCAGTGCGTTTCTTCCTGCTTTCGCGGCGCGCCGACGCCGACTTCGTGTTCGACATCGATCTCGCTCGTGCGCAGACCGAGGAGAATCCGGTCTACTACGTGCAGTATGCGCATGCCCGCGTGTGCAGCGTGTTTGGGCAATGGACGGGAAATCCGGCCGCGCTGAGCTCGGCCGACCTATCGCGCCTCACGAATGAGAAGGAATTCGCGCTCGCGCAACGGATTGGAGAATTTCCCGATCTGGTCGCCGAAGCGGCGCGCGAGCTCTCGCCGCACTCGATCACCTTTTACCTGCGCAGCCTCGCGGCCGAGTTTCACAGCTACTATAATGCCGAGCGCATCCTTGTCGACGACGAGGCGCTGCGCATGGCGCGGCTCGCGCTCTGCGCGGCGGTGCGCCAGACCCTGGCCAGCGGGCTGTCGCTCATTGGCGTCAGCGCCCCGGAGAAGATGTAAATGCCGATGTCGCGATCGATGACCCGCAAGCCGCGCAAGCGCGAGGGGGGCAACTTCCTCGCCGGCATCGGCGTCGGAGTGCTGGTCGGACTTGCAGTGGCGCTCGGCATCGCCTTCTACCTCAACCGCACGCCGATCCCGTTCACGACCGCGAAGCCGAAGCAGCCGGAAAAGGCCGCCGCCAGCGCCAAGTCGCCGGCGATCACCGGATTGCCGCAGAGCGCCGCCCCTGCGCCGATCGCCTCGGTGGAGAAGCCCAAATTCGACTTCTATCGCATCCTGCCCGGGTCCGAGGAGCCGGTCACGGAGAAGGAGATCCGCGAGCGCATGCGCGCCAAGGGCGGTCAACAGGATTCGGGCAAGGACGTTTATTTCATCCAGGCAGGGTCGTTCCAGAACCCCGCCGAGGCCGACAACCAAAAGGCGCGGCTCGCGATCCTCGGCTTCGACTCGAGCGTCGAGCCGGCGAACCTGCCCGATAAGGGCACCTGGTACCGCGTACGGATGGGGCCCTACGCCAAGCTTGACGACATCAGCAAGGTGCGTCAGACGCTGGCGCAGAACGGGATAAATGCGAGCTTGATCAAAGTAAAGGAACAGCAATGAATCGAGTACGCCGCGCGCTTGTCGCAACAATCTCCCTGGCCCCGCTCGCCGCGCTCGCGCAGCGCCCCAACTACGTCGAGCTCAACCCGGCGCAGCCGGTCGAGACCACGGACAAGATCGAGGTGCTCGAGTTCTTCTGGTACGGATGCATTCACTGCTACAACCTCGAACCCAAGCTCGAGACATGGCTGAAGACGCTGCCGAAGGACGTGGAATTCCGCCGCGTGCCCGCGGTGTTCAACGAGCGCTGGGCGCACGACGCCTCCATTTACTATGCCTTCGAGGCGATGGGGCTGCTCGACAAGCTGCACCGGCCGTTCTTCGACGCGATCCACCGCGACCGGCTGCGCACCGACAACTGGCAGAACTTGTCGGCGTGGCTCGAGAAGCAGGGCGTGGATACGAAGAAGTTCGAAACCACGGTCAAGTCGTTCGGCGTGCAAAGCAAGACGAAGCGCGCCATCCGCCTCACCACCGGCTACAAGATCGACGGCACGCCGGCCATGGCAGTGCATGGGCGCTATACCGTGCCCTCGAGCGAGGGAATGCTCGGCACGGTCAACCAGCTGGTCGCGCAAGTCCGCAAACAGAAATAAGGTAGGTTCGCGACAACGTGCGGGTCGTCATTACCGGCGCCTCCTCCGGAATCGGAGAGGCGCTGGCGCGGCACTACGCGCGCGAGGGCGCGACGCTCGGCCTGATCTCCCGCCGCAAGGTCGATACCGAAGGCCTTCCCGGCGAAGTCATCTCCTATGCCGTCGACGTGGCCGACGAGGCGGCGCTAGCCGCTGCCGCGCATGCCTTCATCCGCCGCTTCGGGCCTCCGGATCTCGTGATCGCCAATGCCGGGATCGGGACCGGGACCGAGGGCGCGGAGATCCGCCACGTCGCGAAGCTAAGGAAGATCCTCGAAACCAACGTCGTCGGCCTCGCGGCGACGCTCGCGGCTTTCGCCCCGGCGATGCGCGCCGCCGGTGGCGGCACGCTCGCTGGAATCGCGAGCGTCGCGGGCTTTCGCGGCCTGGCCGGCAATGGCGCCTACTGCGCCTCGAAATCGGCCGCGATCACCTGGATGGAGAGCCTGCGCGCGGAGCTGCACGGGAGCGGCGTTTCCGTCGTATGCGTCTGCCCGGGCTACATCGACACGCCGATGACGCGCGTCAACCGCTTCCGGATGCCGTTCCTGCTCTCGGCCGATGAAGCCGCC
>DATFEI010000008.1:0-37659 GCA_035251315.1 Burkholderiales bacterium
ATGACTTGATGGCGCGCCCGGCGGGATTCGAACCCACGACCCTTGGCTTCGGAGGCCAATACTCTGATCCGCTGAGCTACGGGCGCGGCGAAAAACGGAGGCGCAGAATAACAGACTGTCAAGCTAAAATCATGCCTTTACGAGACTACTAGCCCAGAGACTACTAGCCCACTGTGGAAGCGCACGATCCGCACCAGTCATTCATCAAGACGCCCAGGCAATTGGTCGTCGTGATCCTGCTTGCGTTCCTGGTGCCGATCATCGGCATCATTCTTCTGGTGCAGCTCGTGCTGAGCGGTGCGCGCCCCGACCCGCAGGCGCTCACCCCCGAGGCGGTCGAGCGTCGTATCCAGCCGGTCGCGCGCCTGGAATTCGGCCCACCCGAAGGCGTCGCCCAGAAACCCGCTGCAGCATCGCCCGCGAAGCCCGGTGCCGTGGCCGCCGCCGGCAAGCCGGGGCCCGCTGACGGCAAGGCCGTATACGACAAGGTCTGCGTCGCTTGCCACCAGGTTTCGGTTGCGGGCTCGCCGCGGCTCGGGGACAAGGCGGCCTGGGCGCCGCGCATCCAGACCGGCATGGATTCGCTCATGCAGTCGGTCATCAAGGGCAAGGGCGCGATGCCGCCGCGCGGCGGCAACCCGTCGCTGTCCGACGCGGAGGTCCGCGCTGCGGTCGAGTTCATGGTCGGGCAAAGCAAGTAAGACGGGTGTGCCCTGCAGTTCCTCTTCATCATCGACCCACTTGATTCGCTCAAGGCGTACAAGGACACGAGCGTTGCAATGATGCGCGCCGCGCAGGCGCGCGGTCACGGGGTCTGGGTGTGCGAGCAGCCGAGCCTGCACTGGCTGGACGGACGCGTCGCCGCGGCCTCGCAGCGTATTTCGCTCGCCGACAACGACGAGGACTGGTACCGGAGCCACGAAACGGAAAGGCGCGCGCTCGCGGATTTCGACGCGGTGCTGATGCGCAAGGACCCGCCGTTCGACCTCGAGTACGTGGTGAGTACGTGGCTTCTGTCGGCTGCGGTCCGCGAGGGCGCGCGCGTGTTCAACGCCCCCGACGCCGTCCGCGACCACAACGAGAAGCTCGCGATCGCGGAGTTCGCGCGCTTTGCCGCGCCGACGCTCGTGTCGCGCGAGCCAGAGCGCATCCAGGCATTCATCGACACCGAGCGCGACATCGTGGTGAAGCGCCTCGACGTCATGGGAGGCGAAAACGTGTTCCGCGTGCGCGCAGACGACCCGAACCGCAATGTGATCGTCGAGACGATCAGCCTGGGCGGCGCGCGCAGCGTGATGGCGCAGCGCCACATTCCCGAGATCACGCAGGGCGACAAGCGCGTAATTCTGATTGACGGGGAAGTGGTCCCGCATTGCCTGGCGCGCATTCCGAAGAGCGGCGACTCGCGCGGCAATCTGGCCCAGGGTGCGCGCGGGGTCGCCCAGCCGTTGAGTGACAGGCACAAGGAAATTGCCGCGGCGGTGGGTGCGGTCGTCGCTAAAAGGGGATTGCTGGTCGTGGGACTCGACGTGATCGGCGACTATCTCACCGAGGTCAACGTCACGAGCCCCACCTGCTTCCGCGAGATCCAGGACCAGACCGGCTTCGACGTGTCCGGCATGTTCCTCGACGCGCTGGAGAAGAAGGTGGCATGAGGAGGCGCGCTTGATTGGTGTCCTCGTCGTCACCCACGGAAGCATCGGCGAGGCGCTGCTGACCAGCGCCAGCCAGATCCTGGGCGCCGCGCCGCAGCAGGTCGCCACGCTCAGCGTCTGGCGCCAGGACGACCCCGACGACCTGGTGCTGCGCGCGCGCGAGCTGCTTGAAGGTCTCGATGCGGGCGACGGGGTCCTCGTGCTGACCGACATCTTCGGCGCCACGCCCGGCAATGTCGTTTCGCGCCTGCTCGAGGACGGCCGCATCGAGGGGGTGTCGGGCGCCTCGCTGCCGATGCTGCTGCGCGTCCTTACGGGCCGCAACGGGTCGCTCTCTGCCGCCGTGCAGCGTGCCCTTTCCGGGGGCGCGGAAGGGGTGGTGCACATGAACAGCGACCGCTGTTGCGATGCCTAGCGCGAACGCCGAGATCGTCAACAAGCTCGGGCTGCACGCGCGCGCCGCGGCCAAGCTCACGCACCTCGCCGGAGGCTTCCAGTCCGAGATCTGGATCTCACGCAGCGGCAGGCGCGTGAACGCGAAGAGCATCATGGGCGTGATGATGCTCGCCGCAGGCCAGCGCAGCACGGTGCTGATCGAGGCCGAAGGCCCCGACGCGGATCAGGCGATCTTGGCGCTCACCAAGCTCATCGCGGAAAAGTTCGGCGAGGGGGAATGAACTTCGTTCTTCACGGTTACCCGGTCTCCGGCGGGATTACCGTGGGCTACGCCCATCTCGTCTCCACCGCCCGGCTCGAGGTCGCGCACTACGAGGTTGCCGAGCCGGCGGTCGATGCTGAAGTGGCGCGCTTCGACCGCGCCATGACCGCGGCCCAGGAGGAGCTCGCCGCGCTGAAAGCCCACATTCCGCCCGGATCGCCCGCCGAGTTCGAGGCCTTCCTCGACCTGCACCGCATGATTCTCAACGACTCAGCGCTCGCGCAGGCGCCGAGGGAACTCATCCGCAAGCGCCGCGCCAATGCCGAGTGGGCGCTGGTGCAGCAAATGGAGCGCCTGGTGGATCGCTTCGATGAGATCGACGATCCGTACCTGCGCGAGCGCAAGGCCGATGTGCAGCAGGCGGTCGAGCGCGTGCTGAAGTCGCTCATGGGCGGCCAGGCGCTCAGTCCGCCGGCGATCTCGGAGGAGGAGAAGCTCATCGTGGTCGCACACGATCTCTCCCCCGCCGACATGATCCTCTTCAAGCGCCATCGCTTCGGCGGCTTCGTCACCGACGTGGGCGGCGTTACCTCGCATACCGCGATCGTGGCGCGTTCGCTCGGCATCCCGGCGATCGTGGGCCTGCACCACGCGCGCGACACCATTACCGAGGGCGAGGTCTTGATCGTCGACGGCACGCAGGGCGTGTTGATCGTCAATCCGGACCCGCTGGTTCTCGCCGAGTACCGCGCGCGCCAGGCGGAGCTCAAGGCGGAGAGAAAACGCCTGGCGCGGCTTAAGTCCACCCCCGCCGCCACGGTGGACGGTACCCCGATCGAGCTTTTCGCGAACATCGAGCTGCCGCAGGACATGCCCGAGGTGCTCGAGGCGGGCGCCGAGGGCGTGGGGCTTTTCCGCACGGAATTCATGTTCCTCAACCGCAAGGACCTGCCCGGAGAGGAAGAGCAGCTCGAGGCCTACCGGGAGGTCGCGAAGGCGATGAAAGGCCGGCCGGTGGTGCTGCGCACGCTGGATCTGGGCGCCGACAAGGCGCTGAACGGCAACGGCGAGCAACACACCATGCCCAATCCGGCGATGGGGCTGCGCGCGATCCGCTTCTGCCTCGCCGAGCCGCAGATATTCCTCACGCAGTTGCGCGCCATCCTGCGCGCCTCGCACTACGGGAAGGTGCGCATGCTGCTGCCGATGCTCGCCCACGCGCATGAGATCGATCAGACTCTCACACTCATCGCGCAGGCGAAAGCGCAGCTTGACGAGCGGGACCAGCCATACGACAAGGCGATCCAGATCGGCGGCATGATCGAGATTCCGGCGGCGGCGCTCGCGCTGCCGATCTTCATGCGCAGGCTCGACTTCCTCTCGATCGGCACGAACGACCTTATCCAGTACACGCTTGCCATCGACCGCACCGACGATTCGGTCGCTCACCTCTACGACCCGCTGCACCCCGCGGTGCTGACGCTCGTGGCCGGCACCATCCAGACGGCGACGCGCGGCGGCGTGCCGGTCGCCGTGTGCGGCGAGATGGCGGGCGACCTGCAGCTCACCCGCCTGCTGCTCGGGCTGGGGCTGCGCAACTTCTCCATGCACCCGTCGCAGCTTCTGCCGATCAAGGAGCGGATCCTGCGCACCAACCTGGCCGAGGTGCAGGCGCTCGCGCAGCGCGTGCTACGGGCGAGCGACCCGGCCAAGACCCGCGACCTTCTCGCCAAACTCAACGCCTAGAAAGGTTTCAATGAAAAAAATCTTCGCCCTGGGGATGGTGCTTTTCGCCGCATCCGCCTTCGCGCAAACCTATCCCGCGCGACCCGTGAAGCTTGTCGTCCCCTTCCCCGCGGGGAGCGCGACCGATCAGATCGCACGCGTGATGGGCCAACAGTTCCAAGAAGCGCTGGGTCAGCCGTTCGTGGTCGAGAACAAGCCCGGCGCGCAGGGCTCAATCGCGGCCACCGAGGTGGCGCGCGCCGCGCCGGACGGCTACACGATCATGGTCACTACCAACACCCCGCAGGCGGCCAACGTCAGCCTGTTCAAGAAGCTCAACTACGACCCGGTGAAGGACTTCGCGCCGATCGCGCGCCTCGGAACCATCTCGTTCATGATCATGGTGCGGCCCGATTTCCCGGCGAAGAATTTCAAGGAATTCCTGGCACACGCGAAAGCCAATCCCGGGAAGCTCTCCGCCGGGTACGGCTCGGCGGGCTCGCAAGTGTCGCAGGCGATGCTGCGCTCCATGGGCGGGATCGACTTCGTCGACGTGCCGTACAAAGGCCTGCCGCAGGCCATCACCGACGTCCTCGGCGGCTCGATCCACTTCACGTTCGCCGACCTCGCCAACGCGCTCGCGCAAATCAAGGGAGGGAAGCTCCGCGGGCTCGCGGTTACCTCGCAGAAGCGCTCGCCGCTCGCGCCCGACGTGCCGGCGGTTGCCGAAGAGCTTGCAGGCTACGAGCTTATCGCCTGGTTCGCGCTCGTCGCACCCGCCAACACACCCGCTCCGGTGCTGACCCGACTGCACGACGTCACCGTGAAGTCGCTTGCCAAGCCGGAGGTGAAGGCACGGTTCGACTCGCTCGGCACCGACGTAGCGCCCATGAATCCGCAGGAGCTGGGCGGTTTCATCCGCTCGGAGATCGAGAAGTGGGCCAAGGTGGCGAAGGCGGCCGGCATCCAGCCGGAGTAGGGAACAACCGCGTGGCAGGTCCGCTCGCCGGCGTTCGGGTACTCGACCTCACTACGGTCGTGATGGGTCCGTACGCAACCCAGATCCTCGGCGACTTCGGCGCCGACGTGATCAAGGTCGAGCCACCCGAAGGTGACGTGATGCGCTATGCCTGGCCGTTCCGCAACCCGGGCATGGGCTCGATCTACCTCAACGTGAACCGCAACAAGCGCTCCGTGGTGCTCGATCTCAAGAAAGAAGCGGCGCGCGAGGCTTGCCTCCTCCTCGCGCGGCGCTCGGACGTGCTCGTGTACAACATCCGACCGCAGGCCATGGCTCGCCTCAAGCTCTCTTACGACGAGGTGAGGAAAGTCAATCCCCGCATTATTTACGCCGGCTGCTTCGGCTACAGTCAGCGCGGACCCTATGCCGCGAAGGCCGCCTACGACGACCTGATTCAGGGCGCGGCCGGTCTGCCGTGGCTGCTGCAAAAGCAGGGCGCTCCCGAGCCGCGCTACGCGCCGATGATCGTCGCCGATCGCTCCGTAGGGCAGCAGGTCGCGAGCGCGGTCAACGCGGCCCTCTACCATCGCGAGAAGACCGGCAGAGGCCAGCGCATCGACGTGCCGATGTTCGAGCACTTGCTGCAGATCGTGCTCGGCGATCATCTCGGCGGCTACACATTCGACCCGCAGTACGGCGAGCCGGGCTACGCGCGCATCCTGACGCCGGACCGCCGCCCCTACCAGACCGCCGACGGCTATGTCTGCGCGCTCATTTATACGAACAAGCAGTGGAAGGCATTTCTCGACATCATCGGCAAGCCGGAGATGCTCGCTCTGCCCGAGTACGCAACACAGGAGGCGCGCAGCCAGAACTACCGCCAGTCCTACGCCATGATCGCCGAGGAGATGAAACGCCGCACCACCGCATTCTGGCTGCAAGCGCTCGAGCGCGGCGATATCCCAGTGCAGCGCATGAACACCCTCGACGACATCGTTGCCGACCCCCACTTGAGAGCGATCGACTATCTGCACATGGTGGACCATCCGTCCGAAGGCCGCATCCGGGCGCTCGCCGTCCCTTCCGAGTGGTCGGAATCGAAGCCCGAATACCGGCGTCACGCGCCCCGCCTCGGCGAGCACACGCGCGAGGTGTTGCGCGAAGCGGGTCTTTCAGATCACGAAATACATTCTTTGATCGACTCGGGAGCGGCCAAACAAGCTCCGGTATAATTCGCGGCGCGCCGATTTGATGATCAGCTTGCGGGCGCCTAATAAATGCCGCTAAAGAGATGAACGCACCTCATCACGATCCCTCCTCGGTCGGCGCCGCCAGGGCGCAGAAGGCCCGCTTCAGCGAGCCGCTCAGGCTGCGCGGCGGCGCGGCGCTGACCGATTTCGAGATCGCGTACGAGACCTACGGCCGGCTGAACGAGGCGCGCTCGAACGCAGTGCTGGTATGCCACGCGCTCAACGCCTCCCACCATGTGGCGGGGTTCTACGAGAACGACCCTCAGAACGTAGGCTGGTGGGACAACCTCGTCGGTCCCGGCAAGCCGCTCGACACCAACCGCTTCTTTGTCGTCGGGTCGAACTACATCGGCAGCTGCTTCGGCTCAACCGGACCGGCTTCGATCAATCCGGCGACCGGTAAGCCGTGGGGCGCGGATTTCCCGGTGGTTACGGTGGAGGACTGGGTCGAGGCGCAGGCCCGGCTCGCCGACCGCCTGGGCATAGAGCGCTTCGCCGCCGTGATCGGCGGCTCGCTCGGCGCCATGCAGGCGCTTCAGTGGACGCTCTCCTACCCCGAGCGCATCCGACACTCGATCGTGATTGCCGCAGCGGCGAAGCTGACCCCGCAGAACATCGCGTTCAACGAAGTCGCGCGCCAGGCGATCATGACCGACCCCGACTTTCATGGCGGGCATTACTACGAAAAAGGCGTGGTGCCGACACGCGGCCTGCGCATCGCGCGCATGATCGGCCACATCACCTACCTCTCGGGTGAAGCGATGAGCGAAAAGTTCGGGCGGCTCCTGCGCCGCGGCGCGCCGGGCTTCGACTTCGACATCGATTTCGAGATCGAGTCCTACCTGCGCTATCAGGGCGACAAGTTCTCGAGCTACTTCGACGCCAACACGTATCTGCGCATCACCAAGGCGCTTGACTACTTCGATCCGGCAGCCGACTACGGCGGCGACCTGACCAAGGCGCTCGCCCGCGCGAAGGCGGCGTTCCTCGTGGTCTCATTCAAGTCCGACTGGCGCTTCCCGCCGGCGCGCTCGCGCGACATCGTGCGCGCGCTGCTCGACAACCGGCGCATCGTGTCGTACCTCGAGCTCGACGCGCCGGGCGGGCACGACGCCTTCCTGCTCGAGGATTCGCGCTATCACACGGCGCTGCGCCACTACTTCTCCAATATCGAGCTGTGAGACCTGATCTTCAGGCGATCGTGCAATGGGTGCCGCAGGGCGCGCGGGTGCTCGATCTCGGCTGCGGCGACGGCTCGCTCCTGCGCTCGCTGTGGCAGGAGCGCCAGGCGCCCGGCTACGGCGTCGAGATCGAGGACCAGGCGGTGCTCGCTTGCGTCGAGAACGACGTCAACGTTCTGCAGGTCGACCTCGAAAGCGGCCTTTCGCTGTTCTCGGACGGTTCGTTCGATTGCGTGATCCTTTCCGAGACGCTGCAGACCATCCACCGCACCGAGTTGCTGCTGCGCGAGATGCTGCGCGTGGGTCGCGAGGCCATCGTCAGCTTCCCGAACTTCGGCCATTGGAGCGCGCGCCTGCAGATCGCGCTTGGCCGCATGCCGGTCTCCGAGACCCTTCCCTATCAGTGGTACGAGACACCCAACGTCCACCACTGCACCATTACGGATTTCGAAGACCTGTGCCGACGCATCGGCATCCGGATCCGCGAGCGCCTCGTGCTCCACGACGGGAAGCCCGTTACGATGCTGCCCAATCTTCTCGGCAGCGTCGCCGTGTACCGGTGCACGCAAAGCTGAAGCTCTGCGTGAAGCGCATCTTCCGGCGGGGCCGCGGCGCCACCGTCCCCGACAGAACGCGCGCGTACCCCGTTTCTCAACCTCGCCGGGCGAAAGATCCTTTATGACGATGCAATCTGCTTGACGCAAGCTGGAAGGAGCTTGCGCGGCTACGAAGCGCCTTCCTTGCCTGCCGAGCCGATCGAGAGGTCGGCAAGGCCGGAGCGGATCATGAACCAGAACAGCACCACGCCGGGCAGCGCGATCACGGTCGTAGCCAGATAGAAATTGACGTAGCCGATGGCATCGATCAGCGCTCCGGCGCTCGTGCCGGTGAGGAACCGGCCGGCGATGCTCGCGAGCGCCGACAGCAGGGCGTACTGCGTTGCAGTGAAGCGCAGGTTGCACAGCGCCGACAGGTAAGCGACGACGGTGACCCCGCCGATGCCGCTCGCGAAATTCTCGAAACCGACTGCCGCGGCCATGCCGATGTTGGTGTGTCCTGCGGCCGCCAGAGCGGCGAAGCTCAGGTTCGACACTGCCATCAGAATCAGGCTGACGAGGACCGAACCCTTCATTCCCAGCCGCGCGTACAAGAGTCCGCCGACGAACACGCCGACGAGCAAGGCGGCGAAGCCGATGCCGACATCGTAGAAGGCAACCTCGTCGTTGGTAAAGCCGAGGTCCTGGAACAGCAGCCGCAGCGTGAGATTGGCGAGCGTGTCGCCGATCTTGTGGATGAGCACGAAGACGAGCACCACGACCGCGCCCTGACGCCTGAGGAACTCCAAGAGCGGGCTGAAGTACGCGACGAGCGCTTCCATGGCGCCGTGCGGCCTGGCGGGCTCGCGGTGGCGCGCCGGCTCTCCCATGACGACGCCGACCAGCATCGCCGGAAGAGCGAACGCCGCGCACGCGACGTAGGCCGCCGCCCACCCCAGACGGTGAGCGAGAACGAGCGCCAGTGCGCCGGCGGCGGCCGCGCCGATGCGCCAGCCGTATTGGGACATGCCCGAGCCCGCGCCGAGCTGTCGCGGCTCGAGCAGCTCGATGCGGTAGGCATCGATGATGATGTCGAAGGTCGCACCAGCCACGCCGACCAGGATGGCCGCGATCGCCACCATATAGAGCGCCTCTCGTGGATCGGCGACGCCGAGAAAAGCGACCGCCGCCACGACGAGTACGCCGACGAGCCATAGCCAGCTGCGCCGCTGTCCGAACCGGCCGATCAGGGGCAGGCGCACGTTGTCGACGATCGGCGCCCACAGGAACTTGAAGTTGTAGGCGAGAAAGGTGAGCGCGAAGGCCGTCACCGCGCTCCTCGTAATGCCGTGCTGGGCGAGGCGCGTGCTGAGCGTCGCGCCGATCATCGCGAACGTGAAGCCCGATGAAACCCCGAGGAAAAGCGCCGCGAGCGGCGCCGGCTCCAGGTACAGCCGCAGGCCCGCCGGCAGCCTGCTAAAGCTCATGCTCGTAGTCGATGATGAGCGGCGCATGGTCGGAGAAGCGCTTCGCCTTGTAGATCGATTCCCTGCGCGCGAGCGCCGCGATGCCGGGCGTCGCGATCTGGTAGTCGATGCGCCAGCCCACGTTCTTCTTCCAGGCCTGGCCGCGGTTCGACCACCAGGTGTACTGGTCGGGCCGGTCGTTCAGCCTGCGGAACACGTCGACGAAGCCGAGCTCGTCGAACACGCGCGTGAGCCACGCGCGCTCCTCGGGCAGAAAGCCCGAATTCTTCTGGTTCGAGCGCCAGTTCTTGAGGTCGGCCTCCTTGTGCGCGATGTTCCAGTCGCCGCACAGGATGATTTCCTGGTTGCGCTGTCTCAACCGCTGCAGATGAACCAGGAAGTGCTTGAGAAAACGGAATTTCGACGCCTGCCGGTGCGGCCCGGCTGAGCCGGACGGCATGTACATGGAGACCACCCAGAGCTTCCCGAAGCGCGCCTCGACATAGCGGCCCTCGGCGTCGAACTCGCGGCTCGCGAAGCCGCGGCGCACCTCGTCCGGGGTCTTGCGGCTATAGAGCGAGACGCCGCTGTAGCCCTTCTTCCTCGCGAACGCATGGCAGGCCTGGTAGACCTTGAGGCCGTGCAGCCTCGCGTCGAGGTCGATCTCGTGGCACTTCATCTCCTGCAGGCACACCACGTCGGCGCGCTGGGCGGCAAGCCAGCGGAACAACCCTTTGCTTGCCGCCGAGCGGATTCCGTTGACGTTGAGAGTGACGATCCTCAAGTCGCAGCGGGAAAGGCGGAAACCCCGCCGTGCGCGGCGGACCACTGCTCCGGCGCGTGCAGGAAGCCTTCCACCTCGGCGAGCTGCTTCGACTCGAGGTAGGCGCCCTTCTTCACCACCTCGAGCACGTCCCACCACGTGGCGAGGTAGTGCAGCCGGACGTTCAGGTCGGCGAGGATCTTCTTCGACTCGGGAAAAATGTCGTAGTAGAAATTCACGAAGACGTGGTCCACGATGGCGCCCGCCGCGCGCAACGCCTGACAAAAATTGATCTTCGAGCGGCCGTCGGTGGTGAGATCCTCGACGAGGAGCGTGCGCGCGCCTTCGCGCACGTCGCCCTCGATTTGCGCGTTGCGGCCGAAGCCTTTCGGCTTCTTGCGCACGTACTGCATCGGCAGGCCGAGGCGCTCGGCGATCCACGCCGCGTAGGGAATGCCGGCGGTCTCGCCTCCCGCGACCACGTCGAACTGCTCAAAGCCGACGTCGCGCGCCAGCATGCCGGCCGCGAAGTCAACCAATTGACTGCGGATGCGCGGATAGAAGATGAGCTTGCGGCAGTCGATGTACACCGGGCTCGCCCAACCCGAAGTGAAAACGAACGGCTTGTCTGAGAAAAACAGCACAGCCTTGACCTCGAGCAGCATCTTGGCCGTGGTCTCGGCAACGAACGCCTTGTCGGCGAAGTGCATGGGCGGCGCGGATTCTAGCAGGTAGAATGCCCGCCATTCGCGCATCGGGAGAGTGGCGATGACTCCAATAACAGCAATTTTCGCCGCAGCCGCGCTGCTGGCTTCGCCCGCCGCGCACGCTCAGCAGAAAGAGCAGTACACCTACCGCTGCACCGGCAAGGACGGGAAGAAATACTACGGTCAGACGATTCCGCAGAGCTGCCTTGGCCAGCCGCTGGAGCTCATCAACAAACAGGGAATCGTCGTGAAGCGCATCGACCCCGAGGGCGACGAAAAGGCGCGCCTCGCCAAGGAGGCCGAGGCCGAGAAGAAGCGCGAGCTCGAGGCGGCGCAAAAGGATTTGATGCGCCGCAACCGCGCGCTGCTCGCGACTTACACGAGCGAAAAGGACATCGAGGAGTCGCGCAAGCGCGATCTTGCGACCCACCAGCGCAGCGTCCAGGAGGTGGAGAGTCGCATCGCGGAGATCAAGAAGCGCCAGGCGCAGCACCAGAAGGAGCTCGCCGCGTTCGAGGAGCCCGGCAAGGGACCGCCGCCCGCGCGCCTGAAGGAAGAGATCACCAACGCCGAGATCGACCTGAAAGCGCAGCAAAGTCTGCTCGACGCGAAGAAGAAAGAGGCGGTCACGATCAACGCGCGCTACGACGAGGATCGACGCCGCTACCGCGAGGCGATCGGCAAGCCGCGCTAGCTTTTCAGCTTTTTCCGCAGAATCTCGTTGACCTGGGCGGGGTTCGCCTTGCCCTGGGTCGCCTTCATCACCTGTCCGACGAGCGAGTTGAAGGCCTTCTCCTTGCCGGCACGGTAGTCCTCGACCTGCTTGGCATTTTTCGCCAGCACCTCGTCCACCAGCTTCTCGATCGCCCCGGCGTCGCTGATCTGGCGTAGGCCGCGCTGGTCGATCAGCTCGTCGATCGAGCGTCTTTCACCTTGAACTTTCGCTTTTAGAAGGTCCTTCGAGATCCTTCCCGATATCGTGCCGTCTGCGACCCTAGTCTGTATCAGCGCGACATCCTGGGGCCCGACCGGACTATCCGAAAATGGTCGACCTTGCTCATGCAAATATGCGGCCAAGTCACCCACGATCGCATTCGCCGTAGACTCGTAGAGCGAGGGAAAAGCGATTACATCCGCGGCAGCTATGCTTTGCTCGAAAAACTCGGCACGATCGCGACTGGCGACGAGCAGATCGGCCGCCTGCGCCGGAACACCTTTCTCGACGTAGCGCGCACGCTTCGCCTCTGGCAGCTCGGGCAGCGAGCGGCGCAGATCCGCGATCATCTTCTCTTCAATAACCAGGGGTAGCAGGTCCGGGTCCGGGAAGTAACGGTAATCGTGCGCCTCTTCCTTGGTGCGCATCGAGCGCGTCTCGTCGCGCTCGGGGTCGTAGAGCCGGGTCTCCTGCTCCACCGTACCCCCGGCTTCCAAAATCTTGGCCTGGCGCCGCGCCTCGAATTCGATCGCGTGCTCCATGAAGCGGAACGAATTGAGATTCTTGATCTCGCAGCGCGTTCCTAGCACCTCGCCCGGACGACGCACGGAAACATTGGCGTCGCACCTGAACGAGCCTTCCTGCATGTTGCCGTCGCAGATGCCGATCCAGGTCACTAGTCGATGCAGGGCGCGCGCGTAGGCGACGGCTTCCTGCGCGCCGCGCAAGTCAGGCTCGGATACGATCTCCAGCAGCGGCGTCCCGGCGCGGTTGAGGTCGATGCCGGTCATGCCGTGAAACACCTCGTGCAGCGACTTCCCCGCGTCCTCCTCGAGGTGGGCGCGGGTGATTGTTATCTTCCTCGGAATCTCGATGTATCCGCCCTGAACGATTGGCACTTGGTACTGGCTGATCTGGTAGCCCTTGGGCAGATCGGGGTAGAAGTAGTTCTTGCGTTCGAAGATCGAGCGACGGTTGATGGTTCCTTTCACCGCGAGCCCGAAACGGATCGCGTGCTCGACTGCAGCCCGGTTGAGGACCGGCAGCACCCCGGGAAGCGCGATATCGACCGCGGAAGCCTGCGCGTTCGGCGGCGCGCCGAACGCGGTCGGCGCGCCCGAGAAGATCTTGCTCCGGGTGAGAAGCTGCACGTGCGTCTCGATGCCGACAACGATCTCCCAGCTCACTGGGTCACCTCGCGCCCAGGCGCAGCAGCTCGCAGTTGCCCCGGCGGTCGACGAGCAGCGGCTCGAGATGCGCCTCGGCGCCGCAGTGCGCGGAGCAATTCTCGGCGCTCAGCGCGATGAGCTCGCCCGTGTCGCGCAGCGTCAAGCGACAACCGTTGGACACGAAGCGCAGGCCGCCCCGCAGCGGCTGCTGTCCGGAAGCGACCACTTTGCAGGTTTGCCCCCCCGGCTCGACCGCGCGCCAGTCGAGGCTCTTCAGCTTCCCTCGTTCCACCGAAAGTGAGAGCTGGGCTTGATAGCGGCCCTCTTTCGCCTCGCAGCGCACGTTGGTGCTGTAGCTGTCCATCGCGGGAAACTCTTCGCTGAACTCGAACTGCTCCCGCTTCTGTCCGCCAGGCCCATAGCGTGTGCCCTTGAAAACGCCGTCGCGCCAGGTGCCGCGCAGCTCGGCGATCGGCGGCCGGCCGAAGAGGATAGGCGTGGTGCCTTCCTTCAGGACCGTGACGCCAAGCTCCGGGCTGCTTTCGCCCTCGACGAAGCGCCGCGCCAGCGTGGCGAGCACCACGTACTCGCCGGCCACCTGCCACGAGCCGTCGGCGCGCCGCCCCGCGTGAAGGGTGAGGAGCGCGGTCCTGGTGCCGACTTTGCCGATGAGCTCGTGTCTTTCGGCCTTGTTCTGGGGAAGGGCAGCCCACGAAACGGCGAGCAAAGCGATCCCAAAGATGAGCCTCACAACGGCGTCTCCGTCGGTACGCGCAAATGCCAGTCGGTCGCCTGCTGGTAACGGTGCGCGACGCGGAGCAAGAGCCCTTCGGAAAAATGCCGCCCCATGAGCTGCAGGCCGACCGGCAGCCCAGCAACATCGAAGCCGCAGGGAATCGACACCGCTGGGAGCCCTGCGAGCGGCGCCGGAATAGTGAAGATATCGCCGAGGTACATCTGCACCGGGTCCTCTGCGTTCGCGCCAATTTCGAATGCAGTGGTCGGCGCTGTTGGACCAAGGATCACGTCGCAGCGCTCAAATGCTTTAGAAAAGTCCTGAGCGATGAGACGGCGCACCTTCTGCGCCTGCAAGTAGTAGGCGTCGTAATAGCCGTGCGACAGCACGTATGTGCCCACCAGGATGCGGCGCTTCACTTCGTCGCCAAAGCCTTCGGCGCGCGTGCGGCAATACATATCGGCCAGGTCCGCGTGCTCGTGCGCTCGGTGGCCATAGCGCACGCCGTCGAAGCGCGACAGGTTAGACGACGCTTCGGCCGGCGCGATGACGTAGTATGCCGGCACGGCAAGCCGGGTCAGCGGCAATTGCAGCTCGACACGAACCCCTCCCTGGGAGATGAACCACGAGACGGCTTGCTCGACGGCCACGCGCACGCCCGGCTCGAGGCCTTCGGCGAAATACTCGCGCGGGATGCCGATACGCAGGCCTTTCAGGTCCGCCTCCAATGCCCTTGTGTAATCTTCTTTCGGCCGATCGACGCTGGTCGAGTCCCGAGCGTCGAAGCCGGCCATCACGTTGAGGAGCAGGGCGAGATCCGCGGCGCTGCGCGCGAGGGGTCCGGCCTGGTCGAGGGACGAGGCGAATGCCACCAGGCCGTAGCGCGAGACCAGCCCATAGGTCGGCCGCAGGCCGCAGATGCCGCTGAACGCTGCAGGCTGACGGGTCGAGCCGCCGGTATCGGTCCCGGTCGCTGCGGGCGCCATGCGCGCCGCGACGGCCGCCGCCGAGCCTCCGGAGGAGCCGCCCGGTACGCGGTTTCTCGCCCATGGATTGCGTACCGGGCCGAAATAGGAGCTTTCGTTCGACGAGCCCATGGCGAACTGGTCCATGTTGCATTTGCCCAGCAGCACCGCCCCGGCGCGGCCGAACTGCTCAACCACGTGCGCGTCGTACGGGCTCACGAAATTCTCCAGCATCCTCGAGCCGCAGGTCGTATGGACGCCTTTGGTGCAAAAAATGTCCTTGAACGCGATTGGGATGCCGGTGAGCAGCCCGGCATCTCCGGTGGCGCGGCGATCATCGGCGGCACGGGCCCGAGCGAGGGCGACATCGCGCGTTTTCTCCGGCCAGATGAACGCATTCAACTCGCCATTGAGCTTCGCGATGCGGTCGAGGAACAGGCCGGTCAACTCGACTGAGGAAATATTTCTCGCCGCCAAGAAGGCGGAGAGTTCGGTGAGGCTCGAATTAAGCACTACGCCTACTCGGCTTTCACTCTATAACCTTGGGGACGAGGTAAAGGCCCCCTTCCACCGCCGGGGCGGCCGACTGGTACAACTCGCGCCGATCCGATTCGATGACGGTGTCCGGGCGAAGACGCTGGGTCGCGTCCAGGGGGTGCGCCATGGGCTCGATGCCGGCAGTGTCGACCCGGCGCATCTCGTCCACCAGGCCGAGCACCCGGTTCAGCCGGTCGAGCACCGGGTCGAACTCCTCGGCGCGGATGGCGATGCGGGCGAGCCGGGCGAGGCGCCGCACCTGGTCGTCGGATAGCGACATTCTTTTCGGACTGGGAAGCCGGGGAGCATTGCCTTATCTCCCACAGCGTCGTTAGCGTATCATAGCGAGCCATTGAAACGGGCTTGAGGTAGGACGCCTAAGGCCCGGATAGCTAACGATAAAACGGCACGAACGGAGAAAGGCTTCGACTTTGCCTATGCTTGGATTCCTGCGCAGCTACTTTTCCAACGACCTTGCGATCGACCTGGGCACCGCAAACACACTGATCTACGTCCGCGGCAAAGGCATCGTGCTCGACGAGCCCTCCGTCGTCGCGATCAGACAGGAAGCCGGCCCGAACGGTAAGAAGACCATCCAGGCCGTCGGCAAGGAAGCAAAGCAGATGCTCGGCAAGACGCCGGGCAATATCATGGCGATCCGGCCGATGAAAGACGGCGTCATCGCCGACTTCACCGTCACCGAGCAAATGCTCAAGCAGTTCATCAAGAAGGTCCACGACAACAAGCTGTTCTCGCCCTCGCCCCGCATCATCATCTGCGTGCCGTGCGGCTCCACCCAGGTCGAGCGCCGCGCGATCCGCGAAAGCGCGATGGGCGCCGGCGCAGGACAGGTGTACCTGATCGAAGAGCCGATGGCGGCCGCCATTGGCGCGGATCTGCCGGTGGCCGACGCCACCGGCTCGATGGTCGTCGACATCGGTGGCGGCACGACCGAGGTGGGCGTGATCTCCCTTGGCGGCATGGTTTATTCGGGCTCGGTGCGCGTCGGCGGCGACAAGTTTGACGAAGCGATCATCAACTACATCCGCCGCAATTACGGCATGCTGATCGGCGAAACGACCGCAGAGCTGATCAAGAAAGAAATCGGCTCGGCGTTCCCCGGCTCGGAAGTGCGCGAAGTCGAAGTCAAGGGTCGCAACCTGGCCGAGGGCATTCCGAGGAGCTTCACCATCAGCTCGAACGAGATCCTTGAAGCGCTTACCGAGCCGCTCAACCAGATCGTTTCGGCAGTGAAGTCGGCCCTCGAGCAGACGCCGCCCGAGCTCGGCGCAGACATCGCCGAGAAGGGGATGGTGCTCACCGGGGGCGGCGCGCTGTTGCGCGACCTCGATCGCCTCCTGATGGAAGAGACCGGGCTGCCGGTGATCGTCGCCGACGACCCGCTCACGTGCGTAGTGCGCGGCTCCGGCAAGGCGCTCGAGAAGATGGAGCACTTCGGCCCGATCTTCACGAACGATTAGGTGTAAAGGGGGATGGACCACACCCCCCCGCCCTTCTTCAAGCGCGGACCGGCGCCGCTCGTCAGGCTGTTCTTCTTCGCTTCGCTTTCGCTTGCGCTGCTGGTGATCGACGCACGCTTTCGCTACGCCGACGGGCTGCGCACGTGGCTCGCGCTCGGGGCCTATCCGCTGCAACGCGCCGCCACCGCGCCGCTCGAGCTCGCGAACGCGGTCGGCGCTTTCTTTTCGACTCAGGCGCAGCTTGTCGCGGAGAACGAGCGCCTGCGCGCCAAGGCGCTCGCCTACTCGCAGGACGCGCAGCGCTACGAGGCGGCGCAGGCCGAAGCCGAGCAGCTGCGCAGGCTCGCCGGCGCGCAGCAGCGCCTGCCGGTGCAGGTCATTACCGCAGAGGTGATGTACAACGGACGTGACCCGTACGCGCATAAGCTGTTCATCGACCGCGGTGCGGCGCACGGCGTGCGTCCCGGCAGCCCGGTGACCGACGAATCGGGCGTCGTTGGCCAGGTGACACGGGTTCATGCTCTCGTCTCGGAGGTCACGCTCGCCACCGGCCGCGACCAGGCTATCCCGGTGCAGGTGGTGAGGAACGGACTGCGGGCGGTGGCGTTCGGTGGCGGCGCTTCGGGATTGCTCGAGCTGCGCTTCATGGCGGCGAACGCCGATATCCAGACCAACGACCGCCTGGTCACCTCGGGTATCGATGGCACCTACCCGGCCGGCCTACCGGTCGCCACGGTGGTGCGCATCGAGCGCGACGCGGAGAACGCTTTCGCCCGCGTGATGTGTCGGCCCGCGGCCGGCGTCGACCGTGGGCGCTTCGTGCTCGTGCTCTCCGATGAGACAGTCAAGCCGCCGCGTCCCGAAGAGACGGAGACAACAAAGGAGCGCACGCGCCGCGGGCGGGTGAGGGACAGCAATGGATCTGTCAGGTAGTCGTCAGATCCTTCAGCCAGTTCGGCTGAGCACCATCGTCGTCTCGTTCGCGTTGGCGCTCTTTCTCAACTTCCTGCCGTGGCGCGACCTGCGCTTGGTGCCGGACTTCGTCGCGCTCACGTTGGTTTTCTGGTGCGTGCGCCAGCCGCGTCTCGTCGGCCTGGGAGTCGGTTGGACGCTCGGGCTCATCACTGACGCGGGTAACGGCGTGCTGCTGGGGCAGCATGCGCTCGCATACTCGCTGCTCGCGTTTCTGGGCATCTGGCTGTCGCGCCGCATTCTGTGGTTCGGTCCGGCGTTGCAGGCGCTCCACGTGGGCGCGATCCTGCTTGTAGGCCAGGGCGCGGCCCTCCTCGTGCGCCTCGCCGCTGGCGACGATTTTCCGGGCTGGCAGGTCTTCGTCAGCCCGCTCGCCGGGGCGCTCCTCTGGCCGCCGACGAGTTGGCTGCTCCTGCTTCCTCAGCGCCGCCCCGCGAAAGAGCAGACCATATGATCAGCGCCGCGGAGCTGCGCAATTCCGAGCGCGAACTGCAGCAGTTCCAGTTGCGCATCGGCATCGCCGGCGTGGCGATGCTCGTTGCGTTCGGCATCCTGCTCGCGCGCTTCTTCTTCCTGCAGGTAGTGCAGCACGACCACTACCGGGCGAAAGCCGAGGACAACCGCATCTCCATCGTTCCGATCGCGCCCAACCGCGGGCTGATCATCGACCGCAACGGCGTTGTCGTGGCGCGCAACTATTCCGGCTACACGCTCGAGATCTTTCCGCGCCGCGTGAGGAGCGTTGAAGAAACCATCGACCAGCTGTCGGAGCTCATCGAAATCACGCCGCGGGACCGGGCGCGCTTCAAGCGGCTCGCGGTGGAAACGCGCAATCCCGAGAGCCTGCCGATCCGCACGCGGTTGAGCGACGAGGAGGTGGCCAAGTTCGCCGCCAACCGCTTCCGCTACGAAGGCGTCGAAATCAAGGCGCGGCTGTTCCGCCAGTACCCGTTCGGCGACGTCGGCTCGCATGTCATCGGCTACATGGGGCGCATCAACCAGGCCGACCAAGCGGCCCTCGAGCAGGAGGGCGTCGACGCCAACTACCGTGGCACCGATTACATCGGCAAGAGCGGGGTCGAGGCGGCCTACGAGCGCGAGCTGCACGGCACCACTGGCTTCGAGCAGGTGGAGATCGACGCTGGTGGCCGCGGAATCCGCACGCTTTCGCACACGCCCGCCGTGTCCGGCCACAACGTCGTGCTCACGCTCGATATGCAGCTGCAGCGCGTTGCCGAGAACGCCTTCGGGAGCCGCCGCGGGGCGCTGGTGGCGCTCGAGCCAGGCACCGGGGCAGTCCTCGCCCTGGTGTCCAAGCCGGGATTCGACCTTAACCTCTTCGTCGACGGTATCGACCCGCAAGCCTGGACCGACCTCAACAATTCACCGGACCGACCGCTCAACAACCGCGCCATCGCAGGGGTATACCCGCCGGGCTCTACGTTCAAGCCTTTCATGGCACTTGCCGCGCTCGAGCTCGGCAAGCGTCGGCCGTCCAGCACCATCCACGACCCGGGCTACTTCGTATTTGGCGACCGGCGTTTCCGCGACTCCAAGCCGGGCGGGCACGGGGTGGTCGACCTCTACAAGTCGATCGTCGTGTCCTCGGACACGTATTACTACATGCTCGCGAACGACATGGGCATCGACGCCATCGCCGGGTTCATGAAGCGGCTAGGGCTCGGCAGCCCGACCGGCATCGACCTCCAGGGAGAAGCCGCGGGGGTGCTGCCCTCGCCGGAATGGAAGACGAAGCGCTTCCGCCGCCCCGAGCAGCAGCGCTGGTACCCGGGCGAGACGATCTCCATCGGCATCGGCCAGGGGTACAACGCCTACACGCCGATCCAGCTCGCGCAGGCGATGGCGACGCTCGCCGCGAACGGGGGGATGTACCGGCCGCGCGTAGTCGGCCATATCGAGAACCCGCGCACTCGCGAGCGGCGCAGCTTCGAGCCCGAGCTCACTTCGCAGGTACCGCTCAAGCGCGAGTGGGTCGATTTCGTCAAGCGCGCCATGGGGGGGGTCAACAAGGAAGGCACCGGCGCGCGCGCGTTCGCCAAGGCCGAGTACACGAGCGGCGGCAAGACTGGAACCGCGCAGGTCATCGGCATGAAGCAGAATGAGAAGTACGACGAGGCCAAGGTCGCCGAGCGCCACCGCGACCATTCGCTGTTCATCTCGTTCGCGCCGCTCGAGAAGCCGATCATCGCGCTCGCCGTGATCGTCGAGAACGGCGGCTTCGGCGCCCGCGCGGCGGCACCGGTGTCGCGCACGGTGCTCGACTACTACCTCGTCGGCAAGCTGCCCCCGGGGCTGCAGGAGCCGACACCCGAGGACGAGTTCGACGACGGCAAAGAAAGCGACTGATGGAACTCGCGCGCCTGCCCGTCCAGCGCGTCGCCCTTCGGCTCATCGAAGGCATCGACAGCACGCTTCTCATCGTCATCCTGGCGCTTTCCATGCTCGGCTTCGCGGCGCTGTTCTCCGCAAGCTACGACGCGCCGGGCCGGGTGCTTAGCCAGCTCGTGAGCCTCGGCATCGCGCTCGTCGCCATGTGGATCACCGCGCAGATCCCACCGCAGACGCTGATGCGCTTCGCCGTGCCGGCGTATGTCGTTGGCCTGGTGCTACTCGTGATGGTCGCGCTCTTCGGCGACGTGGTGAACGGCGCGCGGCGCTGGTTGCACGTAGGCGTGACGCGCTTCCAGCCCTCGGAGATGATGAAGCTTGCGCTGCCGCTTATGCTCGCGTGGTACTTCCATCGCCGAGAGTCGACGCTGCGTCTGCGCGACTTCGCCCTAGCTGCCCTGCTGCTCGCGGTGCCTTTAGGCCTGATCGTGCGTCAGCCCGACCTCGGCACCGCGGCGCTTGTGGGCGCCGCCGGTTTCTATGTCATCTTCTTCGCGGGCCTCAGCTGGAAGGTGCTTGGCGGGCTCGCCGGGCTTTTCGTCGTCGCCCTGTTCCCGCTCTGGGGATTGCTGCACGACTATCAACGCAGGCGGGTGCTTACCCTTCTCGATCCGACCCAGGACCCGCTCGGAGCGGGCTATCACATCATCCAGTCCACCATCGCGGTCGGCTCGGGCGGCATCTCCGGCAAAGGCTGGCTGAACGGTACCCAGGCGCACCTGGAGTTCATCCCGGAGCGCCACACCGACTTCATTTTCGCGGTGTATTCCGAAGAGTTTGGACTAATCGGCAATCTCGTGCTCCTCGCGCTTTATGCACTGCTCATCGGCCGCGGCCTGGTGATCGCCGCGAACGCCGCCACGCTTTTCGCGCGTCTTCTTGCCGGCTCGGTAAGCCTGATGTTTCTTACCTATGCCTTCGTCAACATGGGCATGGTGTCGGGCATTCTCCCGGTCGTCGGGGTGCCGCTTCCCTTCCTCTCGTACGGCGGCACGGCGCTGCTTACACTCTTCATCGGTGCCGGCATCCTCATGACCGTCCAGCGCCACCGCACGCTCGTGCAAAGGTAAACCGTACCTACCCTCGAGCGTGCGCGCCAGGTGGCGCGATGCAGCAAAACTTGAAAGAGCATGCCGGATCATGAAATGGCGCTGCCCTAAGCCTATGTAACGCCTTGTTTTTGTAACAGAGAAGTAGGCCGTATGGCATGTTGCTGCGCGCCATGCGGCGGGGGTAGCTTCGCGGGATTGCCAATCACCTGCTGAGGAACCGTACCGATGATCGAAGCAATAAGAAAAGACTGGGCCGAGAACCCGCGTTGGCGGAGCGTCAAGCGCGGCTACAGCGCTGAGGATGTCATTCGCCTGCGCGGCAGCGTACAGATCGAGCACACGCTCGCAAGGCTCGGCGCAGAGAAGCTGTGGAAGCTCGTGAACGAGCGGCCATACGTCAACTCCCTCGGCGCGCTCACGGGCAACCAGGCGGTGCAGCAGGTGCGCGCGGGAGTTCCGGCGATCTATCTCTCGGGCTGGCAGGTCGCGGCGGACGCGAACGACTCATTCCAGATGTATCCCGACCAGTCGCTGTACGCCGTCTCCTCGGTGCCCACGGTCATCAAACGCATCAACAATGCGCTGCTGCGCGCGGACCAGATCCAGACCATGGAGGGCAACGGGGACATTGACTGGCTCGCGCCGATCGTCGCCGACGCCGAATCGGGGTTCGGCGGCGTGCTCAACGCCTTCGAGCTAATGAAATCGATGATCGAAGCCGGCGCCGCGGGCGTGCACTACGAGGACCAGCTCGCTTCCGTGAAGAAGTGCGGCCACATGGGCGGCAAGGTGTTGGTGCCGACGCAGGAAGCGGTACAGAAGTTGATCGCCGCGCGTCTCGCGGCCGACATCATGGGCGTGCCCACCGTGGTTCTCGCCCGCACCGATGCCGAGGCTGCCGACATCGTCACGAGCGACATCGACGAAAACGACAAGCCTTTCATCACCGGCGAGCGTACCTCGGAAGGCTTCTACAAGACGCGCAAAGGATTCGACCAGGCCTTGTCCAGGGGACTGGCGTACGCCGAGTACGCGGACATGGTGTGGTGCGAGACCGGGACGCCGGATCTCGGCTTTGCGAAGCGATTCGCCGAAGGGATACGCAGGAAGTACCCGGAGAAAATGCTGGCGTATAACTGCTCGCCGTCTTTCAACTGGAAGCGCAACCTCGATGACGCGACGATCGCCAAGTTCCAGCGCGAGCTGGGCGCGATGGGCTACAAGTTCCAGTTCATCACGCTCGCCGGGTTCCATTCGCTCAACTACTCAATGTTCGAGCTCGCGCACGGCTATGCGAGGAGCGGCATGAGCGCCTTCGTCGAGCTGCAACAGAAGGAGTTCGCAGCTGCCGAAAAGGGCTTCACCGCCGTCAAGCATCAGCGCGAGGTCGGCACCGGCTACTTCGACGAGATCACGCAGGTCGTGACCGCGGGCAAGGCCTCCACCACGGCGCTGCATGGCTCGACGGAGGACGAGCAATTCTTCGACGAGAAGAAAAAATCGAAGCTAGCGCTCGCCTAAGCCGCGTCCGAGCGCTGCGCGAGCGACGCTCGGGCCTGCCGCTCGAAATCGCGCGCACGATCCTCGAGGGCTTCGACCGCCACTATCGCCTGTTCCGCGAGGCCTCGATCGAGGCGCGGCAGCTATTCGAGCGTGGCGCCTGGGCCGAGATGCAGGCGATCGCGCGCGAGCGCATCCAGATGTACGACCGACGGGTGGAGGAAGGGGTGCGCGCGCTCCTCGATCGCTACCCTGAGGCGGAGGTCGACGAGTCGCTGTGGCCGGCGATCAAGCTTGCCTACATCGGGCTGATCCACGAGCACAAGCAGCCCGAGTGCGCCGAGACGTTCTATAACTCGGTCGCTTGCGCGGTGCTGCACCGACGCTACTACAACAACGACTTCATCTTCTGGCGCCCGGCGGTGGCCACCGAGCACCTCGAAGGGGAAGTGCCGACCTACCGCTGCTTCTATCCGCTGAAGCGTGGCTTGCGCTCGACGCTGCGCGAAATCGCCACAAGCTTTGAGCTCACCAATCCCTGGGAAGATTTGCGCAGGGATGTCCGGCACGTGGTCCGTGCGCTGCGTAATCACTTCCCGCGGCCGACGCGAGCACGGCCCGACCTGCAGATCCAGGTGCTGGCATCGCTTTTCTTTCGCAACAAGGGCGCCTACATCGTCGGCCGGATCATCAACGCACAGCGCGAGCTGCCGTTCGCCGTGCCGATTCTGCAGAACGAGCGCGGGGAGCTTTACCTCGACACGCTGCTCCTCGGCGAAAGCCGGCTGCTCGTGCTGTTCTCCTTCGCGCGCGCCTACTTCTTCGTCGACATGGAGGTGCCGGCGGCGTATGTGTCGTTCCTGCGCTGGCTGATGCCGAGGAAGCCGCGCGCCGAGATGTACATGGCGGTCGGTCTCGCCAAGCAGGGTAAGACGCTCTTCTACCGCGACCTGCACTACCACCTCAAGCACTCGAGCGACCGCTTCGTCATTGCTCCCGGCATCAAGGGGCTGGTGATGCTGGTGTTCACGCTGCCTTCGTTCCCCTACGTGTTCAAGGTCATCCGCGACCGCTTTGCGCCGCCCAAGGACCTGGAGCGCCAGACGGTGATGGACAAGTACCTGATGGTGAAGCTGCACGACCGCGTCGGGCGCATGGCCGATACGCTCGAGTATTCGCTGGTCGCGCTTCCGCTGGACCGCTTCAGTCCTGAATTGCTCGATGAGCTTCGCCGCGAATGCGCCTCCACGGTGGAAATCGACGGCGACAGCCTCGTCCTTGGCCATGTCTACATCGAGCGGCGCATGCGACCGCTCAACATTCAGGTGGAAGAGCTCAAGCGCGACGGCGATGAAGCGCGGTTGCGCGAGGTATTGCGCGAATACGGCGACGCCATCAAGGAGCTCGCCGGCGCCGGAATCTTTCCGGGCGACATGCTGCTCAAGAACTTCGGCGTCACGCGGCACGAGCGCGTCGTGTTCTACGACTACGACGAGATCCAGCCGATCACCGACGTCAACTTCCGCCGTATCCCACCGCCCGCGAGCTACGACGACGAGATCGCCGCCGAGCCCTACTGGCCGGTCGGCCCCCACGACGTCTTCCCCGAGCAATTCGAGCACTTCCTGGTCGGGGATCCGCGCGCGCGAGCGATATTCTACGCCGTGCACCGCGACCTGCTCGACCCGGAATTCTGGGCGCGCAAGCAGGAGCGCGTGCGCGCCGGTCTGCAGGAGGATGTCTTCCCCTACCCTGAGGAGATCAGGTTCCCGCGGGAAGGATCTGGACCCGCTTCTGCCGGGACTTGAGCCCGGAAACGATGCGCACGTTGCGCCGCGGCACCCCGAAATGCCCGGCGAGGAACTCGATCAGGGCGTCGTTCGCCTTCCCATCGACCGCGCGCGCCTGAAGCCTGACCTTCAGCCGCTCGCCGTGCTTGCCGGCGAGCTCGGTGCGCGAGGCGCCGGGCTGCACGTGGAGCTCGAGGATCACACCGTGGCCGCGGCGACGCGGAGGTTGTTCACCACGATGAGAACTACATACAGGATCACGAGAAGAATAAGCGGCGTGAGATCCACGTTTCCTACCGGCGGCACGTAGCGGCGCAAGGGCCGCAGAAACGGCCGGGTGATAGTGTCGAACGCGGGCGCGAGCGGCGTATAGGGATTCACCCACGACAGCACTGCCTGCACGATTACCGCGAACACCAGGATGTACAGGCTGTAGCGCACAAGGTCGACGAGCGCGACTGCAGCGATCATGCCGACTCCAGGCTCGGCGCCAAGGAGCGCAGCCTGCAGCCACAAGCCAAGGCCCTGGACCACCCAGGCGAGTAACAGGCTGGCGAGGTCCAGGCCCGCAAGTCCCGGGATCGCGCCCCTCGCCGGCACGACGATCCAGTTGGTGGTCGCCAGCACGAACTCGCCGACCGGATTGCGAAATGGCACCCGCAGCCACTGGAAATGAAACCGCGCAAGCAGCATGAAGACGAAGAAGCTCGCCACCGCGTCCACCAGGAAGACGCCGATCTGGGTGAACATGTCAGCCCTTCCCCTGCTCCGCGCCGAGCTCGGTGGCGCGGCGGCTTGCCGCTTCCACTGCGCGCACGAACCGCTCGGCAAGCTTCTCCTCGTCGAAGACCTTGAGTGCCGCTTCGGTGGTGCCGCCTTTGGAGGTCACATTCCTGCGCAGAGTGGCGGGCGGGTCGCCGCTCGAGGCGGCAAGCTTGGCCGCGCCAAGCACGGTGTGCAGCGCAAGTTTCATGGAAGTGTCCCTGCTCAAGCCCAGCTTCTCTGCCGTCGCGGCGAGCTGCTCGATGAACCAGAACACGTAAGCCGGCCCGCTCGCCGAGACCGCGGTCACGGGATCGAGCAGCCGTTCCTCTTCCACCCACACCACCTCGCCGACTGCGGCCAGTATGCTTTGCGCCGCGGCCCTTTCCTGAGCGCTCACCTCCGGCAGCGCATAGAGGCCAGCGATTCCCGCTCCGATCAGCGCGGGGGTATTCGGCATGCAGCGCACGAGCTTGCGGTGCCCGCCGAGCCAGCGCGACAGTGTCTCCAGCCTAACACCCGCGGCGATGCTGATGAGAAGCTTGCCTTGAACAGTTCCGCAAATCGGCGCCACGGCGGCTTTCGCGTCCTGAGGCTTGACCGCGAGCACCAGCACGTCGCAGCGCTGCAGCGCGGCATCCGGCGCGGACGCAATGTGAACCGGGAAGCGCGCGCCGAGGCGTTCGCGCGCCGACGCGCTAACCTCCACGACCGCGATCGAGCGCGCGTCGGCGCCTTTGGCGATCAGGCCGCCGATCAGCGCGCTCGCCATGTTCCCACCGCCGAGGAATGCGATCCTCACGCCGCGCTTTTCTGCAGCCGGGGACCGAAGATCGCGGTCCCGATGCGCACCAGGGTTGCGCCTTCCTCGAGCGCGATGTCGAGGTCCTCGGACATGCCCATCGAAAGCGTATCGAACGCGAATTCCTCCTTCAGGGAATCGAACGTCCTCTTCACTTCCTGGTAGCGCGAGCGGACGGCGCCGGGTTCGGGGATCGCCATCAACCCGCGCAGGCGCAGCCGCGGCATCGCTGCGATGGCTTTTGCCAGATCCCTCACTTCGTGAAGCGCAATGCCGCTCTTGCTCTTCTCTGCCGACACGTTGACCTGTATTAGCACGTTGAGCGGCGCAAGATGCGCCGGGCGCTGCTCCGAGAGGCGCCGCGCGACCTTCTCGTTCGCAATCGTTTGCACCCAATCGAAGCGCTCCGCTGCAAGGCGCGTCTTGTTCGACTGGAGCGGCCCGATGAGGTGCCATTCCAGCGCCGGCAACTGCGGCATTTTTCGCACCGCCTCCTGGACGTAATTCTCACCGAAGGCTTTCTGCCCGGCCGCGATCGCTTCCCTGATGCGTTCGACGTCTTGCCCTTTTGAAACTGCCAACAAAGTCACTCCCGGACGAGCTGCGATGCGCGTCTTTACAAGTTGCAGGTTGTCTGCAATTGCCGCCATAATGCGTTGAACCAGCGAAGAAAAACACTTCGCCGATCCAGGGAGAATTCTAATGGATCTCACCGAGTTGCTCGCGTTCGTCGTGAAGAACAAGGCTTCCGACCTGCACTTGTCTTCCGGCCTGCCGCCGATGATCCGGGTGCACGGCGACGTGCGGCGCATCAACGTGCCCCCCATGGAGCACACGGAAGTCCACGCAATGATCTACGACATCATGAACGACGGGCAGCGCAAGTCCTACGAGGAGAACCTGGAATGCGACTTCTCGTTCGCGGTGCCGAACCTCGCACGCTTCCGGGTGAACGCCTTCGTGCAGCAGCGTGGCGCCGCCGCAGTGATGCGGACCATCCCTTCCAAGATCCTCTCGCTCGATGATCTCAAGGCGCCGAAGATCTTTGCCGAGATCGCCGACCAGCCGCGCGGCCTCGTGCTCGTCACCGGGCCGACGGGCTCTGGCAAGAGCACCACGCTCGCCGCCATGATCAACCACATCAACGAGAACGAGTACGGCCACATCCTTACCATCGAGGACCCGATCGAGTTTGTGCACGAGTCGAAGAAATGCCTGATCAACCAGCGCGAGGTCGGGCCGCATACGCTTTCCTTCGCCAACGCGCTGCGCAGCGCGCTGCGCGAAGACCCCGACGTGATCCTGGTGGGCGAGATGCGCGACCTCGAGACCATCCGCCTCGCGCTTACGGGCGCCGAAACCGGCCACCTGGTGTTCGGAACGCTGCACACATCCTCGGCGGCGAAGACCATCGACCGCATCGTCGACGTGTTCCCGGCGGCGGAGAAGGAGATGGTGCGCGCGATGCTGTCAGAGTCGATCCGAGCCGTGATCTCGCAGACGCTGCTCAAGAACAAGGACGGCTCGGGCCGCGTCGCGGCGCACGAAATCATGATTGGCACGCCCGCGATCCGCAACCTTATCCGCGAGAACAAGATCGCCCAGATGTACTCCACGATCCAGACCGGCCGCCAGACCGGCATGCAGACCCTCGACCAGAACCTGCAGGAGCTGGTACAGCGGAGCGTCGTCTCCTCGGCGGAGGCGCGCAGCCGAGCGGCCAACAAGGACAATTTCGCGGGTTAGGCACGCGGTTGGGCACTATTACAGCGAACGCTCGCGGTTTCCGGAGTACAACGTGAGCCGCAACGGCGATCTCGCGGGATAGAGAGGAGCCTATGGAACGCGAACAGGCAACGAAATTCATCTACGACCTTCTGCGCGGACTGGTCGCGAAGAGGGGCTCGGACCTCTTCATCACTGCGGGCTTCCCCCCGGCGATGAAGATCGACGGCCGCGTAACCCCGGTGTCGCAGCAGGCGCTCACCGGGCAGCACACGGCGATGCTGGTGCGATCGGTGATGAACGACAAGCAGGCCGCCGAGTTCGAGGCGACAAAGGAGTGCAACTTCGCCATCAACCCCACGGGCATCGGCCGCTTCCGCGTCAACTGCTTCGTGCAGATGCAGCATGTGGGCATGGTTCTGCGCGTCATCACCACTACCATCCCAAACTTCGAGGACCTGAAGCTGCCGCCGGTACTGAAGGATATCGCGATGACCAAGCGCGGCCTCGTGATCTTCGTCGGCGCCACGGGCTCAGGCAAGTCGACTTCGCTCGCGTCGATGATCGGCTACCGCAACGAGAACTCGCACGGCCACATCGTCACCATCGAGGACCCGGTCGAGTACGTCCACCCGCACAAGAACTGCCTCATCACGCAGCGCGAAGTGGGCGTGGACACCGAGTCCTGGGAGTCGGCGCTCAAGAACACGCTGCGCCAGGCGCCCGACGTAATCCTGATCGGCGAGATCCGCGACCGCGAGGTCATGGAGCACGCGATCGCCTTCGCCGAGACCGGCCACCTGTGCCTGGGAACGCTGCACGCCAACAACTCCAACCAGGCCATGGACCGGATCATCAACTTCTTCCCCGAGGAACGCCGGCCGCAGCTGCTCATGGACCTGTCGCTTAACCTGAAGGCGGTGGTCTCACAGCGGCTGATCCCGCTGCGCGAGGGCAAGGGCCGCACCGCGGCGGTCGAAATAATGCTCAACTCACCGCTGATTTCCGACCTGATCTTCAAAGGCGAGGTGCACGAAATCAAAGAGGTCATGAAGAAGTCGCGCGAGCTCGGCATGCAAACCTTCGACCAGGCGCTGTTCGACCTCTACGAGGCCGGACGCATTGGCTACGAGGACGCGCTGCGCTTCGCCGATTCGACCAACGAGGTGCGCCTCAACATCAAGCTGCAAGGCAAGGAAGCGAAGAGCAAGGACATCACCAAGGGCATCGAGCACCTCGACATCGTCTGAGGTCTATGTACCTTGACAAGAAGGGACGCGCCGCGTCCCTTTTTTGTTGCCTGCTTTCCTTGAGCGCCTGCGCCTCGGATAGCACTGTACGCGGGCGCTTCTACTGGGGCCACGAAGTTCGATCGTTTTCAGCCTTGCGAGTTCCGAGAACGCGTATTGGGTCCGGGCCACGGAGCAGACACTGCAGCTAGCGAAGCGCTACGGCGCAGCCGGGACAAGCCTTACCCGCCGCTCTACATAGAGGCCGTGGGCGAGATCGACACCGAGTCGAAGCGAGAAGGCTTCGCGCAGAGCTACGACGGCCTGTTCCATCTGCGCGAAGTGAACCGCGTATCCGACGCCGTGCCGGAGGAGTGCAGCTAGAGCTTTCGCTCGTAGAACGCAAAGTGCGTGTGCGGCAGCGGGATATCGGCGAACACCGCCTTCAGTCCTTGCCGGCGGGGACAAGGAAGTCGACCTGACCGTTCACGTGGGCCTCTATGCGCGCCGGCGGCTCGGCTGCGTCGTTCCTTTGCGGCCACAACTTGTCGTCGATGTGGATCTCGAATCCGGTCCATTCGAGTTTGAGCGACTTGCCGCGGTGGGAGGGAAGCACCGCGAGGCGCTCGCGGTTTTCTTGCCAGGTTTCCAGGTACTTCACCAGCCGCTCGCGCTCGGCCTCGGTGACGAGCACAACTTCCAGATGCCCGTCGCCCGGCTTACTGTCTGGCGCGAGGAACAGGTTCGACCCCACATACGGGATGTTGACGGCCTCGAGAAGGAGGTACTCGCCCGAGATGTCATCGCCGTCTATCCATGCTTTGAGTGCAAGCGGCTTGGCACGCTGCGCGCGACGCTTGAGCCGCTCGAGGGCGTTAGCGACTTTTTCGTTGGGCCTCATCTTGCGTCGCTTGATCGTCGGGCCGCTCGTCGCGAGCAGGCGCGCAAAGAGACCTGCGCCGATCCCCTCTACGAACTGGCGCGTGCCCCACGGCCCTTCGGCAATGCCAACATCGAGCTTCACACGGCGCGCCTGCGGCCATGAGCGGATGAGCTCCTCGAACGGCCGCTCCACCAGACCCAGGCTGCGGGATATGTTGTTCGCGGTGCCGGCCGGCAGCGCGGCCACTGGAATGCCGCGTCCGGCCAGGTGACGCGCGACGCGGCTCACGGTGCCGTCACCGCCCGCGACCGCTACGAGGTCGGCGGGCTCCTGAAGCGTTTGCTCCCAACTGTCGTCCTTCGACGACTGGTAACGCACCTCGTGCCCGGCCTCACGTAAAAGCGCGACCAGCCCGCCGGCGTCGTTCCGGCCCTGCTTCCCGGCGCCGGGATTGTGGATCAGCGTCACTCGCACGCTATTTGCTCGGCTTGTCCATGTGCGCATCCTGGTGACCAACGACGACGGCGTCTACAGCCCGGGTATAGCCGCACTGGCGCAGGTGGCTTCCCGATTCGGCGAGGTGCGAGTCGTCGCCCCAGACGTCGAGATGTCCTCGGCGAGCCATTCGATCACTGCGTCGCGGCCGGTGACCATGAAGCGCACGCCGCTGCCGGCAGTTGAGGCCTACCGGGTAAACGGCACGCCGAGCGATTGCGTGATGCTCGGTACGACGCTCTGGCAAAGGGTCGACCTCGTCCTCTCTGGAATCAATATCGGCACGAACCTCGGCAACGCGCTCTGGCATTCGGGCACGCTTGCCGGCGCGAAGCAGGCCGCGCTCCTCGGGCTACGAGGCGTCGCCTTTAGCGCCCCCGCCACCGAGACCGAGCAGCCGGACTTCGAGACGCTCAAGCCGTGGGCCGGGACGGTGCTCGAGGCGCTGCTCGACGCTCCCGAGCCCTACCTTGTTAACGTCAACTTCCCGGCGCGGCCGCCGCGCGGCACGCTTTGGACACGCCAGTCCATGAGGCACTACGACGGCAAGGTGGTTCCTGGAAAGGATCCGATGGGCCGCACGCACTACTGGTTCACCGTGGTCCCGGTCGAGGCCACCGAGGAGGGCACGGACCGCTGGGCGATCGAGCAGGGCTATGTCTCGATGACGCCGCTGCGCCTCGACCTCACCGACCACGACGCACTCGGGCGCATGCGCAAGCTGGAGGCCTGGAAGCAGCTGAAGTTCGCTTGATCAGGATCGGAATCTCGGGCTGGCGCTACGAGCCCTGGCGCCGCGTGTGGTACCCGGAAGGCCTGCCGCAGCGGCGCGAGCTCGAGTTCTGCGGCCGGCATTTTCCGACGGTGGAGATCAACGCCTCGTTCTATGCGCTGCAGCGGCCGCAGTCCTACGAGGGCTGGTATCGCGACACTCCGACGGGATTCGTATTCGCAGTGAAGGGCTCGCGTTACCTCACCCATATGCTGCGGTTGACGAAAGTCGAGAAGCCGCTCGCGAATTTCTTCGCCTCAGGCATCTTCGCCCTGCGTGAGAAGCTCGGTCCGTTCCTGTGGCAGTTCCCCCCGATGTTCGTCTACCGGCGCGACCGGCTGGAGCGGTTCTTCTCCATCCTTCCACGCACTACGCAAGACGCGTTGGCGCTTGCGCGCAGGCGCGACGCACGCATGCTCGGCCGGTCGCGCTTGGCGATCGACGCCGAACGTCCGCTGCGCCACGCGGTCGAGATCCGGCATCGGAGCTTCATGAACGACGACTTCGTCTCGCTCCTGCGAGACCATGGCATCGGGCTCGTCGTGGCTGACACCGCCGGAAAATGGCCGAAGATGTTCCACGTCACTTCGGATTTCGTGTACCTACGGCTGCACGGCGACGTGAAGATCTACACGAGCGGCTACTCCGAGCGCGTGCTCGCTAGCTGGGCGAGGCGCATCCGCAGTTGGGACCGGGACGGGCGGGACGTGTACGTCTACTTCGACAACGACGTGAAGGTCAAAGCGCCCTTCGACGCGCTAAAGCTGATGCGGCAGCTCGGCCTTGAATGGGGTTCGCCGTGGCACAAGGCAGGCGCACGTATTTCCCGGTTGAAGTACGCGTACGGGCCGCGGGTTACCGGGAGGATACGCGCGTGGGACGACCTCGCACAATCTCGAACTCGTACAGCCGGCATTCGAGCGCGCCGTTCCACAACGGCGTACGGCGCGAGGGCTCGAGGCGGATGAGTTTCGGCAGCCTCAGGTCGGCGGTGAAGATATAGCAGCGCCAACCGGTGAAATTGCGCTTAAGTGCATCCCCGAGCTTTGGGTAAAAGCGTGCGAGCTCGTCAGCGTTCCCCATGCGCTCGCCGTACGGCGGATTCATCACCATGACCCCAGACGGTGCCGGTGCCGCGCGCTCGAGCACGTCGGTGCGCTCGAGCTTCACCCAGCGCTCCACGCCCGCGGCGGCAAGGTTGCGTCGCGCCGCCTTAAGTGCTTCGGGATCGTTATCACTGCCATACAGAACGGGATTGGAATTGCCGGGCGTGCTTTCCCGTTTCACGGCTTCCCAAAGTGGAGCTTTAAAGCTCTTCAACTTCTGAAATCCAAAACCGCGCTTTCCACCAGGCGCGCGACCGCGCACCATCGCGGCTGCCTCCACGAGGAGAGTGCCGCCGCCGCACATTGGGTCGAGGAGCGGCTCGTCCGACCGCCAGCCGGTCAGCATGACGATGCCGGCGGCCAGGTTCTCGCGCAGCGGCGCCTCGCCTTGCCCCGCGCGCCAGCCGCGCTTGAAGAGCGGCTCGCCGGAAGTATCGAGGTAGAGCGTGCCCTTGTCTTTCTCCAGGAACAGATGGATCCGCACGTCGGGCGCTGCGCGCTCGACGTGCGGGCGACGGCCCAGCGTCTCGCGGAAACGGTCGCACACCGCGTCCTTCACACGCAGCGTGGCGAACTCGAGGCTGCGAAGCGGACTCTTCTGCGCGGTCACGTTGACGCGCAGCGTGCGCTCGACGTCGAAGTAGCGCGGCCATTCCAGCGCTTTCACCGCTTTGTAGACATCATCCTCGTTGCGGTAGGCAAAGTCCTGGACCTTCCACAGCACCCGCGAGGCGATGCGCGACCGAAGGTTCGTCCGGTAGCACGTGTCCCACCCGCCTTCGAAGGAGACGCCGCCGGGCACGAAGACGAGACCTTTCCCTCCCAAGGAGGCAATTTCCTGCTGCAAAAGCAGTTCGAGCCCGCGCGGCGCGGTGGCAAAGAAGGCGCTAGAAGGGCTTGAAGACAACGAGCAGCACCGTGGCGAGGAGGATGAGCACCGGGAATTCGTTGAACCAGCGAAACCAGACGTGGCTCTTGCTATTCCGCTCGGCGGCGAAGTCGCGCATCAGGCGCCAGCACCAGAGGTGGTAGCCCACGAGGATCGCCACGAGCGCGATCTTCGCGTGCAACCAGCTCGAGCTGCCGCGAAACCAGCCGAGCCAGAGCCACGCGCCGAAGGCGATGGTGAGCGCCGCGCCCGGGGTCATGATGCCCCAGAAGAGCTTCCGCTCCATTAGCTTGAAGCGCTCGATGGAGGGCCGGTCCTGCGCGAGTGCGTGGTAAACGAACAGCCGCGGCAGATAGAAAAGCCCCGCGAACCACGTCACCATGAAAACGATGTGAAAGGACTTGGCCCACAGCATGTCAGGACGAAAACCGGCGGCGGGCGAAGTAGATTGCCGCCGCATAGCCGGCCGCAGCGTACGCGAGCAGCACCGCCACGTGCAGCCACAGGGCGGGCGGCGAACCGCCGGCGATGAGCGGGCGCACAATCTGCACGCCGTGGTAGAGCGGCAGCGCCTTGGCCACCGCGAGGAGCGGCGCCGGCAGCTGCTCGGCGGGGAAAAACACTCCCGAGATCATCATCATCGGCGTCATGACGAGGGTCATGTAATAACTGAAAAAGTCCCAGCCGCGCGCGAGCACGCACATGATGAGGCCCACCGCGGCGAACGCCAGGCCGACGAGGAACGCCGCCGGCAGCGCGAGCAGCACCCACGGCGAGCTCGCCAGCCCGAACACCACCGCGATCCCCAGGATGGTAGAACCCGTGAGCCACGCCTTGCTCGCGGCCCACACGATCTCGCCCGCGACGATGTCGTCGATCGTCAGCGGCGCATGCAGGATGGCGTCCCAGGTCTTCTGGCCGTGCATGCGCGCGAAACTGGAGAACATGGATTCGAACGACGCGGTGAACATGGTCGCCGTACAGAGTTGTCCGGCGGCGAAGAATGCGATATACGACATGCCCTGCACCGAAGGCAGCAGCGCCCCCAGGCCGTAGCCCAGCCCGAACAGCATGATCAGGGGATCGGCGAGATTGCTCAGCATGGCCGCCGCAGCGAGCTTGCGCCACACCAGCATGTTTCTGCGCCAAATCGAGATCCAGCGCATTCTCAATCCCTGAGATCGCGGCCAGTTAGCTTGAGAAAAACGTCTTCCAGGCTCGCGGGGCGGTGGAGGTAGCTCAGATCGCCGAAAAGCGTCTTGAGCAACGGCTCGACGTCCTCGCCGTAGCAGTAAACGGTGTCGCCCACGCGCTCGATGCGCGGCGCTAGGCTCTTCGCGCGCTCCATCCACGCCTCGTGGCCAGGCCCGTGCACCTCGAGCACCTGCGGCTCGATGTGCTCGCAGATCAGCGTGCGCGGCGAGCCTTCGGCGATGATGCGGCCGCGATCCATGATGGCGAGCCGGTGGCAGAGCCTCTCCGCTTCCTCCATGAAATGCGTGGTCAGCACTAGCGTTTTGCCTTCCTGCGTCAGCCGCCGCAAGCGCTCCCAGATAAGGTGGCGCGCCTGGGGATCGAGGCCGGTGGTCGGCTCGTCCATGAACACAAGCTGCGGGTCGTTGACGAGCGCCCGGGCTAGCGTCAGGCGGCGCTTCATGCCGCCCGAGAGAGTCATGATCTTCGCGTCGCCGCGGCCCGCCAGCCCGGCGAAGTCGAGGAGCGCGGGAATCCGGGCCGAAATATCCCTGGAGTCGATCCCGAAGTAGCGCGCATAGACGACCAGGTTCTCCTCGACGGTGAAATCCGGGTCGAGGTTGTCGAACTGCGGCACGACTCCCGCTCGCGCGCGTGCTTCTCGGGCCCGCTTCGGCACCGGCTCGCCAAGAAGCTCGATGTGGCCAGAGTCGGGCTCGATCAGGCCGAGGCAGAGCTTGAGCGTGGTGGTTTTTCCGGCGCCGTTAGGGCCGAGGAGGCCGAAGCATTCTCCCGGCGCCACTGCGAGATCGACGCCCGAGACGACTTCAAGCGCGCCATAAGACTTGCGCAGCCCCCGCGCGGAGAGCGCGCTCATCTCGCGTAGGCTTGCACGATCCGTCGGATGACCTGCAGCTTGCGATGGAAGAAATGATCCGCGCCGGGCACCACGACTACGGGCAGGTCCTGCGGCCGCGCCCAATCGAGCACCGCGGCGAGGGGCACGGTGTCGTCGCTCTCGCCGTGGATCACGAGCGTGCCTTCCGGCACGGCGGGCGCCTCGAGGCGCGTGATGCCGATGCCGACGAGCACCAGCCACTCGAGCTCAACTTCCTGCGCGAGACGAGCCTGTAGCGACGCCCCGAAGGAGAACCCGGCCAGAACGAGCTTCGCGGGCGCCAGGTGCCTCACGATGGTTCTCAAGTCCTCGAGCTCGCCTCGCCCCTCATCGTGCAAGCCCTCGGTGGCGCCGACGCCGCGGAAATTCGGCCGCCAGGCCTCGTAGCCCAGCTCGACGAAGGCGCGCGCAAGCGTCTGCACGACCTTGTTGTCAAGCGTGCCGCCGAAGAGCGGATGTGGGTGTGCGATCAGCGCGACACCTCGCGCCGCGCCTTCGGGACTGTCGACAGCGCATTCGATGCGCCCTGCCGGGCCGGCGATGAACTCGCGACGGGTGCTCGGCCGCATTACATCCTGAGACGTTCTACGATGCGCCCGTTCTGCAGGTGCTCCTCGATGATTTCGTCGATGTCGGACCGGTCGACGTAGGTGTACCAGACCGCTTCGGGGTACACCACGATGCACGGGCCTTCCTCACAGCGATCCAGGCACCCGGCCTGATTGACGCGAATCTTGCCCGGGCCGGCGAGGCTGAGCTCCTTGATGCGGCCCTTGGCATAGTCCCGCATCCGCGAGGCGCCCTTGTCGTTGCAGCAGGTGCGCCCACCGTCGCGCTGATTGCAGCAGAAAAAGACATGCTTGGCGTAATAGGACATCAGCCGGCCATTCTAGCCGAGCGCTTCGCGCCGCCTCGACGCGAGGTAGATGAGATAGCCGAGCGCGATGAAGGGCCACGCGGCGCTCACCAGCCGCGTTAGCCCGTTGAAGTTGAGAAAGTGACCCTGGTGCCATACTTTCAAGGAAAGGGCGAGGTAGGGATTCGGTGGCGTGAGATTCACCAACACAGTGGCGGCCATCAGAAGAACCGCGGCCACGACCAACCGTACGGTCCGGGGCAGCGCCACGGCGGCGAGCACGACCGCGACGCCGATGAGGAGGCCGAGCTGCGCGCCTTGCGTAAGCCATGTGAAAACGTTTTCAGCGCGCAGGAGAATCGCGACGGCGGCCGTCTTCACCGTAAGCGCCGCCAGGACTGTGCCGAGCACCAGGCCGCGCACCGGGCGCCCAGGCGAGGCGAGCGCCGCGAGGATCAGCGCGACGGCAACCAGGTTTGCGGCCGTGGTGAACGCCTCGATGGACACAAAGAACTCCGGGCGCCGCTCGCGCCCTTCGAACGGCGCAAGTAGGTCCCTCAAATCGCCCGCGCCAAAGAGCAGCGTCGCGGGGTTCAGCTGGATGAATAGCCACAAGCCGATCAGCATCAGGCCGAAGTCCGCGCCCGCTCCGGGCACAAACGCCGCCGCACGCCAGCGAGAAAGGGGCCCACCGCCGATGAGCAAGGTGAAATGCTGGCCGAGGGCCGCACCGAGCGCCGCCCCGCCTACGTTACACAGTACGTCGAGGGTCGTGGGGACGCGCGCGGGCAGGTAGGTTTGCCCAGCTTCAAGGACGAGCGACAGCACAGTGGCCCCGGCGATCGCTGCCGCGAAGGCCCGGACGCCCCGCAGGCGTGGGTGCAGAACCGCGGTCGCCAAGAAGCCGAAGGGAAGATAGCCGGCGACATTCGCCACGACATCGAACGCGGTAACGTACCGCGGCCAGGGCTCGACCAGATAGGCGAACGGCGAAATCCCTACGTTTCGCCAACCGGATAGGGGATAGAGGGACGCATAGGCGACCAGCAAGACATAGACGAGGAACAAGATGCGCGCCAGCGTCGAGCTGCGCGCGGCAACGGGGTCAGTGCCCTCGGGAGTGCGCCGCATGGGGCCGCGGCGTCTGACGGCCGTACAGCGAGCCGACGACCATGCCGAGGAACGAGAACGCCATGCCGACGAGCTGCGGCGGGATCAGCGCTTCGGGGGCGAAGATCTCCAGCAGCACCCACGTGGCTAGCCCAAGTACGACCGCAAACAGCGCGCCGTCGACGGTGGAGCGCTTCCAGTACAAGCCGAGCACGAGCGGCGCGAAGGCCGACACGAGCGTCACCTTGTAGGCGTTCTGCACCATCTGGTAGATACTCCCATCGCTGAGTAGCGCAAACACCATCACCGCAAGGCCGAAAATCACGAGCACCAGGCGCATGACCACTGCGCGCGCCGCGCCGCCCACAGGCCGATCGCCACGGTGACGAAAAGATACAACGCGACGAACGTGATCAGCATGCGCGCCCGATCATAGCGCCGCTTTCATGCCTGCCAGATCGCGACCAACGCCGCGAGCGCTACGACGAAGA
>DATFEI010000136.1:0-15491 GCA_035251315.1 Burkholderiales bacterium
CTGCTCGACAACATGCGTAACGGCGGCAAGGGCTGCATCACCGCCACGGGCAACATCAACCCGGGCCCAATCGCCAATGTCTACAAGAACTGGCGCTCGGCCGACGCCGACAAGCTTCAAGCCGGCATCACGGCCACGCGCAAAATCGTGCAGAAGCAGCCGATGATTCCGGCGCTCAAGAGCGCGGTGGCGCACTTCGGCAACGATGCCGAATGGAGGACTTGCCGTCCCCCGCTCGTTGAGCTGAGCTCCGCCCAGGAAGAAGAGCTCATCCGAGACCTCAAAGCCGCCGGCTTCACGATGCCCGGTTTGGCCGGCTGAGATGCGGGGTTGAAGACCGCGCTCGTGACCGGCGCGGCGCGCGGTATCGGCCGCGCCGTCGCCGATGCGCTTCAAAAGGCCGGATTGAGGGTCTTGCCGCTCGATCTGCAGGGCGAGATCGCCTACGACCTGACCAACCTTGCCGGCATTCCCAAACTGATCGACGGTTTGGGGGAAGTTCATGTCCTGGTAAACAACGCCGGCGTACAGACGGCGGTCTCCATAGATCAGTACACGGAAGAGCAGAGAGCCAGGATACTTCGCGTCAATCTCGAGGCGCCGGTCGAGTTGATCAGGGCGGTGTCGAGGCAGATGATTGCCCGCAAGAACGGGCGCATCGTCAACCTCGCCTCGGTCGCTGCCTACACCGCGCATACTGATCTCTGGTACGGGGTCACCAAGGCGGGCGTGGTCAGCTTCACACGCAGCTTCGCAGCCTGCCTCGGCCCGCACGGCATCCAGGTGAACGCCGTCGCGCCCGGCCCGATCGATACCCCCCTTCTCGACAAGGCGCAGCCCGAGCGCGTGGACGAGCTCATGAAGCGCGTCTACACGCGGCGCAAGGGCAGGCCCGAAGAAGTCGCCGAGGCGATCCGCTGGCTCGCGCTGGAGGCGCCGGAGATCATCAACGGTGCGGTCATCGACGTCACGGACGGCTCCTTCCTCCGCTAGGAATCAGCTCGTCCACATCGTCGAAAAGCCGCGCATCGGTCCGAAGCGTGGCCAGGTTCTTGAAAAGCAGGGCAAGGTCCCTGCGCTCGCCTAGCACCGCCGGCGGAAAGTCCTCGATCGGGCCGTATTGGTTGATGAGCCGGGCCGCGCCCACACGGCCGATGCCGTCGATGCCCGGGTAGCCGTCGGCGCTGTCGCCGACGAGCGCGAGGAAGTCGGGGATTCGCTCCGGCCCGACGCCGAATTTGTTGCGCACCGCCGCCGCGTCAAGAATGGTGTTTGTCCTTCTATGAACCTGTACTACCCGGTCGCCCTGCACGCACTGCGCGAGGTCCTTGTCCGGAGTCCAGATGCACACCTTCTCCACACGCGGGTCCGCCCACGCAGTGCGGGCGGCCGAAGCGAGCGCGTCGTCGGCTTCGAGCTCGACCATCGGCCACACCGCGACGCCCATCGCAGAGAGCGCCTCTTCGAGCAGCTGGAACTGTGCGAGGAGCGCCGGGTCGACTCCCTCGCTCGTCTTGTACCCAGGCCAGAGGTCATTGCGGAAGGATTCGATGACGTGGTCGGTCGCCACGCCGATGTGTGTCGCGCCCTGCTCAATCATTTTTTGCACCGTGCCGAGGACGCCCTTCACCGCGCCGAGCGGTGAGTTCTTCCCGGCGTCATTTTCCTTTTGAAAGCGCCGCAGCCCGTAGAAATGGCGGAACAGCTCATATGTGCCATCGATCAGGTGGACAACCATGAAAGAAATCAGAATGAAGGGTTCCCGACCCCTTTTCCGCGAAAAGGGTCCTGACCCCTTTTGTCAGATCTTGTTCCGCTCGACGAGCTGCCGGGCGATGATGATGCGCTGCATCTCGTTGGTGCCCTCGCCGATGCAGAGAAGCGGCGCATCGCGGTAGAGACGCTCGACCGCGAATTCCTTGGAGTAGCCGTAGCCGCCGTGAATGCGCATCGCCTCGTGCGCGTTCTCGAACGCCGCTTCGGTGGCGAAATACTTGGCCATTCCGGCCTCCATGTCGCAGCGTTCGCCGCGGTCGTAAATTTCGGCTGCGTTCTTCACCAGAAGCCGCGCCGCCTCGACGCGAGTCGCCATCTCGCCGAGCTTGAGCTGGATCGCCTGGTGTTCGCAGATCGGCTTGCCGAAGGTCTGGCGCTGCTGTGAGTACCTCACCGCCTCGTCGAGCCCCGCCTTCGCAACGCCAACGCCGCGCGCGGCGACGTTGAGACGCCCAAGCTCGAGGCCGCCGACTGCCTGGTGGAAGCCGCGGCCTTCCTCGCCGATCAGGTTGGCCGCCGGTACGCGGTAGTCCTGGAACACGAGCTCCGCCGAATCGATGCCCTTGTAGCCGAGCTTCTCCAGCTTGCGGCTCGCGCTGAACCCCGGGCCCTTCTCGCACAGAAACATGGCCATGCCCTTGTGGCGCGGCTCGGCGTCGGGATCGGTCTTGGCCAGCACGGCGAAGCACGAGCCCTGGATGCCGTTCGAGATCCAGGTCTTCGTTCCGTTCAGGAGGTAGCTGTCGCCCTCGCGTCGGGCACGCAGGCGGATCGCCTGCAGGTCGGTGCCGGCGTTGGGCTCCGTCAGGGCCAAGCCGCCGCGAATATCGCCGCTGGCGAACCTCGGCAAATAAGTCTTCTTGAGATAAGCGGAGCCGTATTTCTCCACTAGCAGCGCCATCATCAGGTGCGAGTTGAAGATGCCGGTAAGCGACATCCAGACCTCGGAAATGCGGCTCACGATCCGGGTATAGATGCCGGCGGAAAGCCCGAGGCCGCCGTACTCGGAGCTGATCGTGGCCCCGAAGAGACCGAGCTTCCTCATGCCTTCCACCATTGCCGCCGGCCAGACGTCCTCGTGCTCGAGCTTCGCCGCGTGCGGCGCCACCTCGCGCTCTAGCCAGCGGTCGATGGCGCCCAGGATCTCGTTTTCCATCAGTAAGACGCCCCAGAAGACGCCCCGCGCTCCGCCAGCGGATGGCTGCGCTTCATGACGAGAAAAGTGCGCTCGAATTCACACACCACTTCGCCGTGCTGGTTGCGGCCGAGCGTGCGGATGGTCACGACGCCCTCGCTCGGCCGCGACTTCGACTCGCGCGTCTCCAGCACGGTCGACTCGGCGTAGAGCGTGTCGCCGGCGAAAACGGGCTTCGGCAGCTTGATCTCCTTCCAGCCGAGATTGGCCACCGCATTGCGGCTCGTATCGGCGACGCTCATGCCGACGAGCACGGCAAGCGTCAGCGTGCTTACGACGAGGGGTTTGCCGAACTCGGTGCGCTTGGCGTACTCCGCATCGAAGTGGATTGGGTGCGTATTCATGGTGAGCAGCGTGAACCAGGTGTTATCCGCTTCCGACAACGTGCGCCCGGGCCGATGGTGGTACGTCGCGCCGACCTCGAAGTCCTCGTAATAGCGTCCAGCCATCAGGGAAAAGCCCGAAATCGTATGGTCGGATCGCGCTTGATCTGCTCGACGAGCGCGACCTCCCAGTCGAGGTACTCGCGCGCGTGCTTGAGGTAGTCCGCGGCGTGGTCGTAGGGCTTGTACCACACATCGTCGCGTGTCGTGGTCGCGCGCTCGACGCCCGACTCGGTGGGCCCGCGCCAGGCCGCGTTTCCGCCTTCAAGGACGGTCACATTCGAGAAGAGCTCTGCAGCCTCAGGAGCAGCCAAGTGTGCGAGCACGCCGTCTTCCGACGTGAGTACGAGCGCTTGCGCAGGCGGAATCCTTTCTTGAGCCTGGTGAAGCCGCGAGCGAACCCCCCACCAGGCGCCGGGAATGTGCGCCTTGGCAAAGCGCAGGCTCGTGGACAGGTCGAGCACGGCAGCATCCGAGGGGACCTCGGACACGGTCTGCCAGGAAGGAATACCGGGGATGTCGGGCTTGCGCGGGCCCGTCTCGGTGAGCGCGGGGTCCTCGAGCACGTAGACGTCGTTCCATCCCATCTGGTTGAGCCAGGACGCCGTCATGATCGCGCGCACCCGGTCGGGATCGACGAGGACGACGCGCGCATTGCGTACGCCCACGTACTCGTCGGAGGCCTGCACGAGCTGTCCGCCGGGCGCGTGGCGGGAACCGGCGAAGTGCGAGCGTTCGAACTCCTCGCGGGTGCGCACGTCAAGCAGGTACAAGGTGCGGCCTGGATCCGCTCTGAAGCCGGAGAGTTCCTGCGAAGTACAAAAGCGGACGGCGAACCGCTTTGCCACCCGTTCAGCCGCGGCACGCGCCTTTGCCCACCCGTCGTCGGAGGGTGCTGGTGCTACCCGCTCGGCGCCCCGCTCGACCGTGAAGCCGGCGAGCTCCCAGCCCATGGTGCCGTCCTTGAGCGCCACCACGGGGTTCGGAATGCCGGCGTTGCGCAGCGACTGGCAGCCGATGATGCTGCGCGTGCGGCCCGCGCAGTTCACGACCACGAGGGTGTCGGGGCTCGGCGCCAGGTCGTGGATCCGGTAGACGAGCTCGGCCCCGGGCACGTCGATGCCCCCCGGGATGCTCATGCGGTGGTATTCCTCGAATGGGCGAGAGTCCACCACCAGGATTTTCTTGAACTCCTGCAGGCGCTTGAGCTCGCCCGCGGCGATGCGCGGGGTGCCGTAATGGTGCTCTACGAACTCGCCGAAGGCCTTCGAGGGCACGTTCACGCCGCTGAAGAGCTCCAGGCCCGCCTGCTTCCAGCCCGCGCAGCCGCCCTCCAGGATGGACACGTCGGGGTAGCCGAGCTGCTTCAGCTTCTTCGCCGCTTTTTCGGCGAGCCCCTCGTTCCCCTCGTCCAGGACCACGATAGGCGCGGTCCTGCGCGGCACGAGCTCGCCGATGACCAGCTCCAGGCGCGACAGGGGCGCCGAGCAGGCGAAGAACGGGTGGCCGCGGTAGTGCACGCCCTGCTCTCGTACGTCGAGCAGCGCGAGCTCCCCGCTCCCCGCGAGGAGTTCGCTCACCCGCCTCGCGGATATCGCCTCCATGGGAGTAAATTATGCCGCCTGACGAAACCCGAGGAGGAAACCATGGCACTCAAGGTGGCGAAGTGCGACGTGTGGGCGGTGACCATCGACGATCGCCCCGGCGGCGCAGCGGAGAAGCTTGAAAACCTGTCGAAGGCCGGCGCGAACCTCGAGATGGTGCTCGCGCGCCGTACCGCCGAGAGCCCTGGCAAGGGCGTCATGTTCGTCACGCCGGTCAAGGGCAAGAAGGTGCTCGAGGCGGCGCAGCAGGCCGGCATGGGCAAGCCCGAGAACATCCACTCGGTGCGCATCGAGGGCGGCGACAAGCCGGGCTTGGGCTCGAAAATCGCGCGCGCGCTCTCGGATGCCGGTATCAACTTCCGCGGCATGTCGGGGGTCGCGATCGGCAGCAAGTTTGTCAGCTTCATCGCGCTCGACAGCGCGGACGATCAAGCGAAGGCGATCGCGGCGCTGAAGAAACTGAAATAACGAATTCGGGGTCAGGGTCGCAATTCGTTTTTGCGTACGTGAAAACTGAATTGCGACCCTGACCCCGAATTCGCTTTAGCGCACGCGGTAGATCTCTTCCTCGAAGTTGCCGCGCGACACGAGCATCGAAGCGCGGCGCTTCTCGAGCTGCGCGGTGAGGACGGCGCGTTGCTTGCCGTCCTCCCAGAGCACCTTCTGGACCTGGCGCTCGCCTCCGTCCTTGCGCCGGAAGGTGTCGCGCGTCTCGGTGACCGGGGCGCCGTAGCGGGACTTGAGGAAATTGACGAAGCGCTCGAGCTCGCGCGTGTCGAAGCGCACGTCGAAGGCTTCGACCGCGTCCTTCTTCAAGTAAAACGTGACCTGAACCTCGACCTCGCCAAAGGCGACGCGCGAATCGTCGCAGCGCCGATCGGCAGCCTTGCTTTCCCATTGCAGCGGCCGGCAATGCGCGCTGGGGAAGGCGCGCTTGACGTCCTGCTCCTTGGCGCCGAGCGCGATGTCCTTGATGTCGAGCGCTGCCAGCGCCGGCGGTGTGAACACGAGCAGTGTGACAAGAAAGAGATTTCTCATGCAGTCGGTACGTTGCGGGCGAAGCCGCTGAAGAGCTCGAGCATGCGCTCGCGCCAGCGGCATAGCGGGTCCTCGGGCCCCAGCAGCTCCTGTGGGCTCATGACGCGCGCCCACTGGAACACCGAGAAGAGAATGTAGTCGGCGTACGCGGCATTCGCGCCGGAGATGAAAGGCTGGCGCTTGCACGCCTCCTGCATAGGCGAGAGCACCCTGCCGAGGTTGAGCACGGCCGCGTCGCGCCGCGCGCGCGACTCTTCCAGCGTGGTCTTCAACGCCTTCTCCATCGTCTGGCGAAAATAGGCCTCGTCATCGGGGTCGACGCGCTCATGGATGTCGGCCGCGATCACCGGCAGCATCGCTGGCACGACGGCGCGGTCGACCCAGGTGTTGAAGGCGGCCGACACGCCACGGCCGATCTCGCCGCCGAAAAGCGGCGGAGCATCGGCGTAGCGGCTCTCCAGGTATTCCGCGATCTTCCAGGAGTCGCGCACTACGGTGTCCTCATCCTTTATTACCGGAACGGTCTTTCCGCCCGAGAAAACGATCGCCGCCTTGTCTGACATGCGCACCGGGCGCGACTCGAACTCCAGGCCCTTGTGCTTGAGCGCCATGCGTGTGCGCCAGGAGAAGAGACTGTAGCGTCGTTCCCCCTTGCCCTTCAGCTCGTACAAGGAAATCATCGCTTCAGCAGCTCTCGCAGCCGGCCTCGCATGACCTTCTGCGTCGGCGTGATGGGCATCGCCTCGACAAGCTCCAGGCGCTCGGGCCACTTGAACTTCGCCACGCCGGCGCTATCAAGCGTGCGGACTATCGCTTCCAGCGTCGGCCGCGCGGCGTCGAGGGCCGGCTGCACGAACACGCAGGCGCGTTCGCCGAGGACCGCGTCCGGAAAGGGCACGATGGCTGAGCGCGCAATGCCTGGCATACGGTCGATGATCGCCTCCACGTCGAGCGGCGAGTATTTCACGCCGCCGCGGTTAATAATCTCCTTAACGCGCCCGGTGAAGCGCAGATGACCGGCCGCGGACAGCTCCGCGGTGTCGCCCGTCTCGAACCAGCCGTCGGCGCTAAAAGCTTCGCGCGTGGCCTTCGGGTTTTTCAGATAGCCGGAAAAAAGAGAAATCCCCTGCACCTGCAGCCGTTCGCCCACGACGCGAAGCTCGGTTCCGGGGGTGGCGGCGCCCGCCGTGCCGTGGCGCACGTCGGCGGGGTCGCGCGGCCGCGAGAAGGAGCCCGCCTGCAGCTCTGTCATGCCCCAGAGCTGGATCGTCTTGCCTTTGGGCAGCTTCTTCTCCACCGCCGCGGCAAGCTCGGGCGGCACCGGGCTTCCGGAGAGGCAGGCGAAGCGCAGCGACGAGAAGTCGTGCCGTTCGAGCAGCCCGCCGTCCAGCAGCGGCTTGAAATGCGCCGGCCCGGCGAACACGCAGTCCACTCGATGCTTTTCAATAATGTTCGCAAGATCGGGCGGGGTGAATGCGGGCAACAACGACATCGCGGCGCCGGAGCACAGGCTAAGGTGATACGCGTACAGCCCGTAGAGGTGAGTGAGGGGCGCGGCGGACAGAATCACCTCGTCTTTCGCTATTTCCATCTCCGGTACCGAGGCCATCGCGTTGGCAAGAAAGCCGCGCTGCGCGTGCGGCACGCCTTTCGGTTCATCCGTGGTGCCCGACGTATAGAGGAGTAGGAAGCGATCTTCGGGCGAGCCTGCGCTCACTCGCTCAAGCCGCGCGCCTGCCGTGAGCGATCCGAAGGCTTTTGCTCCGTCGGCCGGCTCGCCGAGCGCGACGACCTGGTCCACCAGTGAAGCGGCTTCCCTGGCTGGAGATTCTTCCTTGAAGCGCGAAAGGCACAGGAAGACGCGGGCTCCGGAGTGCTTGAGCAGGGTTGCAAGCTCGGCGCGCCGGTACGGCATATGAACCGGTTGCAGCGTCGCGCCGAGCGCGCAGATCGCGGCGTACGAGAGCAGGTATTCCGGGATGTTGGGCAGCTGGACCGCTACGACATCGCCCTTGCCAACGCCCAGGCCGGCGAGCCCTCGGGCAAGACTTAGGGCCCGCTGGTGAAAGTCTCGGTTGGAGATCGCTTCGCGATCAAACAGAACCGCTGCAGCGTGCGGAGCATCCCGGGCACGGCGCTCCATGAGTCCCCAAAGAGTCTCGCTCACGCGGCTCTCTTCACCGGGCCTTCCTGCACCTCATGACTCGCCGGCCGCGCCTTGATGCGCAGGTCCATCTGCTCGGCGCGCTCGCGCGCTGCGTTGCGGAACGCCTGGTCGCGGCCCGGAAGGTACTGGGACGGCCAGTACTGGTCCATGTGCTGGTACCAGGCGGAGGCCTGGAGCGTGAAGTACGGATTGGCGAGATGCGGCCGCGCCAGCGCGACGAGGTCGGCCTTGCCGGCAGCAAGCAGCGTGTTCACCTGGTCAGGTGTAGTCACTGCGCCCACCGTCATCGTGGCGATCCCGACTTCGTTCCTCACCCAGTCTGAGAATGGCGCCTGGTACATCCGCCCGTACACCGGCTTCTGGTGCGGCACTGTCTGGCCGGTCGAGCAGTCGATCATGTCGCAGCCCGCCTCCTTGAGCATCCTCGTGAGCGTCATCAAATCTTCACCGGTGAGCCCGCCCGGCGCCCAGTCGGTCGCAGAGATGCGCACCGAGATCGGCTTCCCCTCGGGCCATGCGTTCCGGCACGCCGTGAGGACCTGGAGCGGAAAGCGCATGCGGTTTTCGATGCTTCCGCCGTACTCGTCCTTGCGCCGGTTGGTAAGCGGCGAAATGAAGCTGGCGAGAAGATACCCGTGCGCCATGTGGAGCTCGAGCATGTCGAAGCCCGCCTGATCGGCAAAGAGAGTGCTTTTCTTGAAGTCCGACAAGACCTTGTCCATGTCCGCGCGAGTCATCTCCCGCGGGACCTGCGAGATGCCTTCGTAGTACGGAATCGGCGAGGCGGAAACCACGGGCCAGTTGCCGCTCTCGAGCGGGTAGTCCATGCGCTCCCAGCCGAGTTGAGTGGAGCCTTTTCGGCCGGAATGCCCAAGCTGCATGCACATCTTCGCCCTGGAATTCGCGTGGCAAAAATCCACAATGCGCTTGAAGGCGTCCCTTTGCGTCTCGTTCCAAAGCCCCGTGTCTCCGGGCGAGATGCGCGCCTCGGGCGAAGGGCAGGTCATCTCCACATAGACCAGCCCCGCGCCGCCGATCGCGCGGCTGCCGAGATGCACGAAATGCCAGTCGCCGGGCACGCCGTCGACCGCGGAGTACTGGTCCATCGGCGACACCACGACGCGGTTCTCGACCACCATGTCGCGCAGGCGGAAGGGCGTAAACATCGGCACCGGCGGGCTCGCGAGGTCGATGTCGAAGCCCTGCGCCTTCACCTTCTGCGCGAACCAGCGGTGGATCTCCTTGATGAAGCGCGGGTCGCGCAGCTCCAGGTTCTCCCAGGTGATCTGCTTCGAGCGCGACATCACGCCGAAGGCGAACTGCACCGGCTCCATGCCCCAGTAGCGCTTCATGTGCTCGAACCACGCGAGCGAAACGTTCGCCGCGTGCTGGGTCTTCTCCACCTCTTCGCGCCGTGCTGTGTCGTAAACGGCCAAGGCTTTTCTTACGTCGGAGTGTTTTCTGAAGGCTTCAAACAGCGCGATCGCGTCTTCCATGGCGAGTTTGGTCCCCGAGCCAATGGAAAAATGCGCCGTCGCCTTGGCATCCCCGACGAGCACCGCGTTGCCACGAACCCAGGTCTTGTTCGTAATGTTGGGGAAGTTCCGCCACAGCGAGCGATTGGCGATCAGCGGGTGCCCGTCGAGCTCTTCGGCGAACACTCGCTCAAGCACAGGCAGCATCTCGGTCTCCGAAAGCTTGTCGAAGCCGAAGTTGCGCCAGGTGTCCTCGTTCATCTCGATCACCCAGGTAGAGCGGTCGGCCTCGTACTGGTAGCAGTGCGCGAGCAGCACGCCCTGCGGCGTCTCGCGGAAGAAGTACTTGAACGCGTCCAGCGGCTTGGTCGATCCGAGCCAGGTGAATTTGTTGGGCCGCAGATCCACGCTCGGCTGGAAGTGCTCCTTGTACTTCTCCCGGATTCTGGAGTTGATGCCGTCGGCGACCACGATCAGGTCCGAGTCGGCGAACTCTTCCAGCCCGTCCACCTCGCGCTGAAAGCGCATGTGCACGCCGAGCTCGCGCCCGCGGTCCTGCAGGATGTTGAGCAGCGCCACCCGCGAGCAGCCGCAGAAGCCGTTGCCGCCCGAGCGCATCACCTGCCCCTTGTAGACCACGTCGACGTCGCCCCAGTAGGCGAAGCGGCGCCGGATGCGCTCGTAGGTGACGAGGTCGTAGGCCTTGAAGGTGTCGAGCGTCTGGTCCGAGAACACCACGCCGAAGCCGAACGTGTCGTCGGGGCGGTTGCGCTCGTACACTGTGATGTCCCAGCGGGGCCAGGCTTTCTTAGCGAGCAGCGCGAAGTACAGGCCGCCCGGTCCTCCTCCGATCACGCTGACTTTCATGTTGGCGTCTCCGGTACTACGGCGGTGGCTTCGATCTCGAGGCGAGCCTCGGGCTCCACGAGCCCGCTCACCTGCACCACCGCCATCGTCGGGTAGTGCCGGCCCATGAGCTCGCGGTACGCTTCTCCGACGGCCTTCAGTGAGTCGAGGTACTCGTTCTTGTCGACCACGTACCACGTAAGCCGCGCGATATGCTCGGGCCTGCCTTTCGCTTCTTTCAGAACCGCGATGATGTTCGCGAGCGCCTGACGGAACTGGCCGGCGAAATCGCGCGCCTCCCATTTCCCCTCGCCGGTCCAGCCGATCTGGCCCGCAATGAACACAAGGTTTCCCTTACAGAAGACTCCATTGGAGAAGCCTTGGGGTCGCGCCCAGCCGGGCGGCTGCAGAATCTGCATCATGCGGGTTTCCTCAGCTTGAAGCGTTGCAGCTTGCCGGTCTCGGTGCGCGGCAGCGCATCGACGAACTCGATGGCACGCGGGTACTTGTAGGGCGCGATGACCTTCTTTACATGTTCCTGCAGCTGGCGCGCCGTCTGATCTCCGCGTGAATTGCCCGGCTTCAGGACCACGAAAGCCTTGACAATCGTTCCGCGGTCTTCGTCGGGCCAGCCGATCACTCCGCACTCGGCGACCGCGGGATGCTGGAGCAGCGCGCCTTCGACCTCCGGGCCCGCGATGTTGTAGCCCGCCGATATGATCATGTCGTCGGTGCGTGCCTGGTAGAAGAAGTAGCCGTCCGAGTCCACCATGTACGCGTCGCCCGTGATGTTCCAGCCGTTCCTGACGTAGTTCGCTTGCCGGGCGTCGGCGAGGTATCGGCAGCCGGTCGGCCCCTTGACCGCAAGCCTGCCCACCTTGCCCGGCGCGCACGGCCGGCCGTCTTCGTCAAGCACGGCGGCGCGGTAGCCCGGGATCGCGTAGCCCGTGGCGCCGCGCCGCACGCGCTCGGGCGTGTGCGAAATGAAGATGTGGATCATCTCGGTCGAGCCGATGCCGTCGATGATCTCGATGCCGGTCGCCTGCTTGAACGCCTGGCGCGTAGCGTCGGGCAGCGCTTCTCCCGCGGACACGCACTTCCTCAGGGAGCCCAGGTCGAACCGGTCCGCGATGGCCGCCATGCCGCGGTACATCACCGGCGCGGCGAAGCACACGGTCGCCTTGAAGCGCTGGATCGTGTCGAGAAGCGTCTCCGGCGTGTGCTTCTCGACCAGCACGCTGGATGCGCCGATGCGCATCGGGAAGCAGAGCAGGCCGCCGAGGCCGAAAGTGAAGGCGAGCGGCGGCGTGCCGCAGAAGATGTCGTCCTTGCCGGCCTGCAGGATCGAGCGCGGGAAGCAGTCGCACATCGCCACCACGTCGCGGTGAAAGTGGATCGTGCCCTTGGGCTTGCCGGTGGTACCTGAGGTGAATGCGATGAGCGCGACGTCGTCGGCTGCGGTCGCCACGTTCGTAAACCACAACGGCTGCTTCATCACCAGCTCGTCGACCGAGTCCGCCCCGTCGTCGTACCAGTACTTGATGCTTTTCAATGAAGGGCAGGCAGCCTGAGCGAGCTTCAATTCCTCGTCGAGCCGCTTGTCGCACAGCGCATGCGTGACTTCGGCCTTTGTGATGACGTCGGTGAGCTCTTTCGCGCGCAGCAGCGGCATCGTCGCAACGCACACGCCGCCCGCCTTCATTACCGCGAACCACGCCGCCGCCATCATCGGGTTGTTCGGCCCGCGCAGCAGGACGCGATTGCCGGGCTTGAGGCCCATCTCGCGCACCAGCACATTGGCGAGGCGGTTCGCCTGCGTAAAGAGCTGCGTGTAGGTGCACTCGCCGTCGTCCGTGCGCAGGGCGACGCGGTGGCCGTGGCCCCGCGTCACCGGCTTGTCGAGGAGCTCCGTGGCGCAGTTCATGCGGCCCGGATACTGGAGCTCCGGCAGCTCGAAGATGAACTCGGGCCACTCGCTCTTCGGCGGCTGGTTGTCGCGCGCGAAAGTATCGAGGTGAGCGGTGTATGTCATGCCTTCAACAACTCTCTCGAAATGATCAGCTTCTGCACCTCGGTCGCGCCCTCGTAGATGCGCAGAGCGCGCACCTCGCGGTACAGGCGCTCGACCGGGTGCCCGCGCGTGACGCCCAGGCCGCCGCAGATCTGCACCGCGTCGTCGATCACGCTCTGCGCCGATTCGGTGGCGAACATCTTCGCCATGGCGGCTTCGCGCGTGACGCGCGCGTTCTTGACATCCCGCTTCCAGGCAGAGCGGTAGACGAGCAGCGCGCCCGCGTCGATGCGCGTCGCCATGTCGGCGAGTTTCGCCTGGGTCATCTGGAACTCCGACAGCGCCTGGCCGAATATTTTCCTTTGGCGGGACCTGGAAAGCGACTCCTGGAGCGCCCGCCTGGAGAACCCGAGCGCGGCAGCGCCCACCGTGGTGCGGAAGATGTCGAGGTTGCGCATCGCCAGCTTGAACCCCTGTCCGGGTTCGCCTAGCAGAACCGCTTTGCTGTCTTTCAATTTCAATACAGCCATGGGGTGCGGCGCGACGATCTCGATGCGCTCGGCGGCGTCGAGCTCCTTCGCATCGACCACGAACGCGCTGATGCCTTCCTCGGCCTTCGCGAACACGACGTAGAAGTCGGCGATCCCGCCGTTCGAAATCCAGGTTTTCGTCCCGTTTAGCACCCAGGCGCCACCCCGCCGCTCCGCCCTGGTCGCCATCGCCTGCACGTCCGAGCCGGCGTCGGGCTCCGACAAGGCAAAAGCCGCGATCGCATCGCCGCTCGCCGCCGCCGGCAGATATTTCTGTTTCAATGAAGAATCACCCGCGAGCGCGATCGGCCCGCTGCCGAGACCCTGCATCACGAAGGAGAAGTCGGCGAGCCCCGCGTGGTAAGCGAGCACCTCGCGCACGATCGCGATCGATCGCACGTCGGGCCTCTCGGATACGCAGTGGCGCAAGAAGCCCGCGCAGCCGAGGTCCTGCACCGTTCGCCTGCAAATGGCATCGGCGTCCGGTCCATGAGCATGGCCGAGATTGTCCTTGGCAAAACTTTCGATCTCGTGCGCGAGCGCAGCGTGCTTCGGCTCGAAGAAAGGCCAATCGTAGTGCGCAAATCGGTCCATCAGTCCCCCTCGAAAACGGGCTTTCGCTTGGCGGCAAAGGCTTCGTAGGCGCGATGGAGGTCCCTCGTCAGCATGAGCTCGGCCTGAGTCCAGAGGAAATGCTTCGGCGTCTTCATGAAGTGACCTCCACCGCGTGCACTTTCACCTTGGCGAGGAGCCTCAAGAGCTCGTCCTGCTCGCGGCGCGAGAGCCCGCCGAGAAGCTGGACGATCCACTGCTCGTGCGTGCGCGCCATCTCGGCGAAGCTCTTCTCGCCGCTGCGCGTCAGGCGGATGCGAAATGCGCGCCGGTCATCGGGCTCGTCGAGTCGCTCGACCAGGCCCTCCTTCTCCAGCTGGTCGACGATCCCGGTAACGTTGCCGCCGGTGACCATCAGCAGGCGCGAAAGCTCGTTCATCTTGAGCCCCTCGCGATGGCGCTCAAGCTGGGCCATGAGGTCGAAGCGCGGGAGCGTGGTGCCGAACTCCTCGCGCAGCCCCGAGCGCACGCGCCGTTCGATGAGCTGGGTGCAGGTGAGAAGGCGAAGCCAGACGCGCAGCGCGCTGTGGTCCTCGCGCCGCGCGATGAATTCTCGGTCCATGGCGGTACTCCAAGCCTGAATAGATCAAGCTTGAAGTAATACGGACCGGCTTGTCAATCGGCCGGCTTCAATCGCCTTTGCCGCTGTGCGGCAAAACGTCGCTGAAATTCTTCTTCCAGCCGGGCTCGGGCGGCTCGTACCCTGGCCGTGGCGCATACACCGAGGTCTCGACCAGGCGATAGCGGTGGATATAGCGCGGGCAGTTGGGAAAGATCGCCTCCGCCGTGATCCGGACGACGAGCTGGGCGCCCTCGAACCCTGAAACGTCATCCACCAGGCTTGCGTGCCCGTTGACCCGCAGCCGCCTCGGTTGCTCGAAGTCGAGGAAGAGCAGCCCGACGCGCGGGTTGGCGAGCAGGTTGCCGAGGCTGCGGAACATGCCGTTACCGTCGTAGCTCGGGAACGAAAGCTCGGAAGAGCCGGTCACGCGCACGAAACCCGGCAGCCCGCCCTTGTAGGAGCAATCGGGCTGCCCGGACGCGTCCGCGGTCGCGAGGAAGAACATGTGGCTTGCTTCGATGAAGGCCTTGTCTTCCGCCGTGAACGCGGTGCGCCAGAGCTTCTCCACCAGCCGGTCGGCGAGCCGCCGGCTGTCGAAGCGGTCCTGCAGCCGACGCGCTCCCTCGTGGTAACTCAAGCAATATCCTCGTGCAGGCAGAGGATGTTGCCCTCGGGGTCGCTGAACCAGGCCGCCTTTTCTTTTCCAAGCACGGCGACGTGATTCACGGTCTTGAAGCCCGGCAAGTCGTAGTCGTGAAAGCTCACGCCGCGGGCCTTCAGCGCCTGGATCTCCGTGGCGATGTCGTCGACCTTGAAGCTGAGCGCGGTGTGCTCGGCCTTGGTGCCGCCCGGCTTGGGCATGAGCGCAAGCCGCACGCCGTTCGCGCGCAGAATGAACTTGCCGTCCGCCGCCAGCCCCTCGGCCTCGAGCCCGAGCCGGGACACGTAGAAGTCTCGCGCGCGCTCGAGCTCCCTCACCGGAAGGATGGCGGTCACTTCGGCGCGCGCGAGCATGGGCCGACTCATAGTGACCTCGCGTAGTCGATCATCCCCTGGAAGTCGACCACGACGGCGGGCTCGTTTCCCACCACCCAGGCATCGTGGCCGGAGGGCAGCAGGGAGACTTCTCCGGGCTTGCAGTCAAACTCGGTGCCGTCATCCATCTTGATCCTGAGGACTCCAGAGACGTGGTACTGGAAGTGCGGCGCCTCGCAGCTCTTTGTATTGACGAGCGGCTGCACCGAAGTGGACCAGCGCCACCCCGGCTCGAACACCGCGCGTCCCACGGTGGC
>DATFEI010000005.1:0-3050 GCA_035251315.1 Burkholderiales bacterium
CGCTTCCGCCAGAACCTGCTCGGCAAGCGCGTCGATTACTCTGGCCGCTCGGTAATCGTGGTTGGCCCGCAGCTCAAGCTGCACCAATGCGGCCTGCCCAAGAAGATGGCGCTCGAGCTGTTCAAGCCATTCATCTTTAACAAGTTGGAGCTATTGGGTTTGGCCACCACCATCAAGGCGGCGAAGCGCCTGGTCGAGCAGGAAGTGGCCGAGGTGTGGGACATCCTCGAGGAGGTGATCCGCGAGCACCCGGTGCTGCTCAACCGCGCGCCGACGCTGCATCGCCTGGGCATCCAGGCGTTCGAGCCGGTGCTGATCGAGGGCAAGGCGATCCAGCTCCATCCGCTGGTGTGCGCGGCGTTCAACGCCGACTTCGACGGCGACCAGATGGCGGTGCACGTGCCGCTGTCGCTCGAGGCTCAGATGGAGGCGAGGACGCTCATGCTCGCGTCCAACAACGTGCTTTCGCCCGCCAACGGCGAGCCGATCATCGTGCCGTCGCAGGACATCGTGCTCGGCCTTTATTACGCCACGCGCGAGCGCATCAACGCCAGGGGCGAAGGCATGAGCTTCGCCGACCTCGCGGAGGTGCACCGCGCCTACGATTCGCGTCAGGTCGAGCTCAACGCGCGCATCTGGGTGCGGATCAAGGAGAAGGAAATTTCCGACAGCGGCGAGCTGAGCGAAAAAGTCACTCGCTACGAGACGACGGTCGGCCGGGCGCTGCTCTCGGAGATCCTGCCCGCGGGCCTGACGTTCGAGCTCCTCAACAAGCCGCTCAAGAAGAAGGAAATCTCGCGCCTCATCAACGTCGGCTTCCGCCGCTGCGGGCTGCGCGAGACGGTGATCTTCGCCGACAAGCTGATGCAGGCCGGGTTTGGCATCGCGACGCGCGCGGGCATCTCGTTCGGCGTGCACGACATGTCGATCCCGGCGCAGAAGCAGGAGCTCATCAAGCAGGCCGAGACCGAGGTCAAGGAGATCGAGAACCAGTACACCTCGGGCCTAGTCACCGCGGGCGAACGCTACAACAAGGTGGTCGACATCTGGTCACGCTGCGGCGAGCAGGTCGGCAAGGTAATGATGGAGCAGCTCGGCTCCGAGGAGGTCGAGAACCGCCACGGCAAGAAGGTGAAGCAGGAGGCGTTCAACTCGATTTACATGATGGCCGACTCCGGCGCACGCGGCTCGGCCGCACAGATCCGCCAGCTCGCTGGTATGCGCGGCCTCATGGCGAAGCCCGACGGCTCGATTATTGAGACGCCGATCACGGCCAACTTCCGCGAAGGCCTGAATGTGCTGCAGTACTTCATCTCGACGCACGGTGCGAGGAAGGGCCTCGCGGACACGGCGCTCAAGACCGCGAACTCGGGCTACCTCACACGGCGCCTGGTCGACGTGACGCAGGACCTCGTCGTCACCGAGGACGACTGCGAGACCACGAACGGCGTCTCGATGAAGGCGCTGGTCGAAGGCGGCGAGGTGGTCGAGGCGCTCAAGGAGCGCATTCTCGGCCGCGCGCTCGCGAACGACCTGCTGCACCCGGAAACGCAGGACGTGCTCTACCCCGCCGGCACGCTCATCGACGAGGAAGCGGTCGACCAGATCGACAACCTCGGCATCGACGAAGTGAAGGTGCGGACCGCGCTTTCTTGCGACACCCGCTGGGGCGTGTGCGCGAAGTGCTACGGCCGTGATCTCGGCCGCGGCTCGCTCGTGAACGTGGGCGAGGCGATCGGCGTGATCGCCGCCCAGTCGATCGGCGAGCCGGGCACGCAGCTCACGATGCGGACGTTCCACATCGGCGGCGCGGCGTCTCGGACCGCGGTGCAGAGCCATGTCGAGGCGAAGTCGGCTGGCACGGTGCGCTTCACGTCCACCATGCGCTACGTCTCCAATGCGAAGGGCGACAAGGTCGTGATCAGCCGTTCGGGCGAAGTCACCATCGTGGACGACAACGGCCGCGAGCGCGAGCGCCACAAGGTGCCGTACGGCGCGCAGCTTCTCGCTGCCGACGGCGACGCGGTGCGCCCAGGCAAGCAGCTCGCCGCCTGGGACCCGCATCACCGGCCGATCATCACTGAGTACGCCGGGACGGTGAAGTTCGAGCATGTTGAGGAGGGCGCCACCGTCGCGAAGCAGATCGACGACGTCACCGGCCTCTCGACCCTCGTGGTCATCGACGCCAAGCGGCGCACCACCGCCGCCAGCAAGGGTCAGCGGCCGTCGGTGAAGCTCATTAATGAGGCGGGAGAAGAGGTACGCATCGCCGGCACCGACCACGCGGTGAACATCTCCTTCCCGGTCGGCGCGGTCATCGCGGTGCGCGACGGCCAGCAGGTGCAGGTGGGCGAAGTGCTTGCCCGTATCCCGCAGGAAGTGTCGAAGACGCGCGACATCACGGGCGGCCTGCCGCGCGTGGCCGAGCTCTTCGAGGCGCGCTCGCCGAAAGACGCGGGCATCCTGGCGGAAGTCACCGGCACGGTGAGCTTTGGCAAGGACACCAAGGGCAAGCAGCGCCTGGTGATCACGGACCTCGACAAGCAGGAGCACGAGTACCTGATCGCGAAGGACAAGCACCTGCTCGTGCACGACGGCCAGGTGGTGAACAAGGGCGAGATGATCGTCGATGGGCCGGTGGATCCGCACGACCTGCTGCGCCTGCTCGGCATCGAGGAACTGGCGCGCTACATCATCGACGAGGTACAGGACGTCTACCGCTTGCAGGGCGTGAAGATCAATGACAAGCACATCGAGGTCATCGTGCGCCAGATGCTGCGCCGAGTGGAAATCGCCGACCCGGGCGAGACCACGTTCATCACCGGCGAGCAGGCGGAGCGCGCCGAGGTGTTCGAGGAGAACGAGAAGGCCGAAAAGGAGGGCAAGAAGCCCGCGGTGTACGCCAACATGCTGCTCGGCATCACCAAGGCCTCGCTCTCCACCGACTCGTTCATCTCGGCGGCTTCGTTCCAGGAGACGACGCGCGTGCTCACCGAGGCGGCGATCATGGGCAAGCGCGACGGACTGCGCGGCCTGAAGGAGAACGTCAT
>DATFEI010000298.1:0-4359 GCA_035251315.1 Burkholderiales bacterium
GGCCGAGCCGGCACCGAGGCGCGCGAGCGAGCTCAATGAAGTCATGCAACTCGCGGTGGGAAGGCTGAAAGACTATCAAGGGGACGGGTACGTCGAGCTCTATCGCAAGCGCATGGGACCCTTCCTCAAGTCCGACGCGAAGCTCGCGGCCGAGGTCGCGCGGCACCTCGCGCTCTGGATGGCGTATGAGGACATCATCCGCGTCGCCGACCTGAAGACGCGCGCTTCGCGTTTCGAGCGCGTAAGGAAGGAAGCTGGCGCGAAGCCCGGGGAGCCGGTGGTGGTTATCGACTACCTCAAGCCCGGCGTTGAGGAGTTTGCGTCCGTGCTGCCGCATTCTCTCGGAAAGAAGCTCGTCGCCTGGGCCGAGCGCCGTGGCAAGCTGGACGCCTACAACATCGGCATGCACATAAGGACGTCGGGCCTCGTCGGCTTCCTGCTCGTACGCAGCCTCGCCTGCCTGCGCCCGTTGCGGCCGATGAGCTACCGCTACAAGGAGGAGCAGCAACTGATCGAGCGCTGGCTCGCGCTGGTCGCCGAAGCGGCGAAGCGCGACATCGGCCTCGCGCGCGAGATCGCCGAATGCGCGCGCCTCATCAAGGGCTACGGCGAAACGCACCGGCGGGGCAAGGCTAACTTCCTCGCGATCCTCGACGCGCTGGTCGAGAACCCGGCCACCGCCGACGCACGCGAGCAGGCGGCCGCGATCCGCAAGGCGCGTGAGGCGGCGCTCGCCGATCCCGACGGCCAGGCGCTCGGCAGACAGCTCGGCAAGCCGGTCGTCTGGCTCAAGCAGGTCAGCCGAACGTAAAATCCCATTCTTTAGGAAGAATTTCCCATGGCCAGCGTCCCCCAGCCCAGCATCGGATCCGCGCGGCAGGACCTCTACCGCCGCATGGACAAGAACAACCTCGCGCCGCTCTGGGAGGTGCTGCATAACCTCATCCCGAACGAGCCATCCACGCCGTGCAGGCCGGCGCTGTGGAAGTACCGTGACGCCCGGCCGTATCTCATGGAAGCCGGCAAGCTGATCACGGCCAAGGAGGCGATCCGCCGGGTGCTGATCCTGGAGAACCCGGGGATGCGCGGCGAGTCTTGCATCACGCAGAGCCTCTATGCCGGGCTGCAGCTCATCCTTCCGGGCGAAATTGCCCCGAGCCACCGCCACTCGCAGTCGGCACTGCGCTTCATCGTCGAGGGCTCGGGCGCGTACACCGCGGTCGACGGCGAGCGCACCACGATGCACCCGGGCGATTTCATCATCACACCGTCGTGGACGTGGCATGACCACGGCAACCCGGGCAACGAGCCGGTGGTATGGATGGACGGCCTCGACATCCGGATCGTGCAGACCTTTGCCGCGCAATTCCACGAGGTGTACGCGGAGGAAGTTCAGCCGGTCTCGCGCAGCGAAGGCTCGTCGGTCGCGCGCTTCGGGCAGGGCCTCGTTCCGCTCGGTGCGCCGGCGCCCTTCGGCAAGACCTCACCGATCTTCAACTACCCGTACGAGCGCAGCCGCGGCTCGCTGGCGAAGATTGCGCGCGACCAGGACCCCGACACCTGCCACGGCTGGAAGATGGAGTTCATCAACCCGCTCACCGGCGGGCATGCCATGCCGACCATCGCCGCGTTCATCCAGCTTCTGCCAAAGGGATTCAAGACCCAACCCTACCGCTGCACCGACGGCATGGTGTTTTCGGTGGTCGAAGGCACGGGCAGCGCGCTCATCGGTGGCGACAAGTTCGAGTTCGAGCCCCGCGATACCTTCGTCGTACCCTCCTGGTATCCGCTTGTACTCGAGACGCACGGTGAAACGGCCCTGTTCTCGTTCTCGGACCGTCCAGGCCAGGAGGCGATGGGCCTGTGGAGAGAAAAGCGAGGATGAACGCCCCGGACGAGCCGTCCCTCAGCCAGCTGTACAACAACCGCGAGCTGGTCCCGGATCATCCGCAGTACCTCATGCGCTGGGCGGAGCTTTCGGCGCGTGCCCGCAGCACCATGACGTGCTATCTCGACCGCCGCTACGGCGAGGCGCCGGGCGAGACGGTCGACATCTTCCCGGCGCGCAAGGGCGACGGGAGCTGCATGATGTTCATCCACGGCGGCTATTGGCGCGCGCTCGACAAGAAGGACTTCTCCTTCCTTGCGCCTGCCTGGGTCGATGCCGGCGTGTCGCTCGCGGTGGTGAACTACGACCTCTGTCCGCGCCTCGCCATGGAGGAGATCGTGCGCCAGATGCTGCGCGCGAGCCGCTGGCTTTGGCTCCATGCCGAGGAATTCGGCATGGACCCGGACCGGCTTTACGTTGCCGGCCATTCGGCCGGCGGGCACCTCACTGCGATGATGATGTGCGCGAAGTGGCCGGCGTTCGACGCCGCGCTTCCCAAGGATTTGTGGAAGGGCGGCCTCGCGATCAGCGGCCTCTATGACCTGCGGCCGCTGCTCGAGGTCGAATGGCTGAACGTCGACCTGCGGCTCGACGAGGCCTCCGCGCTAAAGCTCTCGCCCGCGTTCATGCCGCCCGCAACGCGCGCGCCGGTGATGACCTGCGTCGGCGGCGAGGAATCGAGCGAGTTTCTACGGCAGAACGCGCTGCTTGGCAGCCGCTGGCGCACGGCCTTCGCCGGCGACATCCCGATGCCCGGCAGGCATCATTTCTCCGTCATCGACGGCCTCGCCGACCAGAAGAGCGCGCTCTTCGCCGGCGCGCGCCGCCTCATGAAACTGGATCAATGAACGAATATCTGGCCCCCGGCCGTTACATCGACAGCTCGCATCCGGCGGTTCGAAAGTTTTCAACAGAAAACTCGAAAGGCGAAACAGAACGCGAGCGCGCCGTCTCGCTGTACTACGCCGTTCGCGACAAGATCCGCTACAACCCGTTCCTCGATTTCGCCGACCCCGACGTATTCCGCGCCTCGGCCGTGCTCGAGGCGGGCCAGGGATTCTGCGTGGGCAAGGCGTCGCTGCTCGCCGCGTGCGCGCGCGCCGCAGGCATCGAGGCGCGCGTCGGCTTCGCCGACGTCAAGAACCATCTCACCACGCCGCGCCTCGCCGAGACGATGGGAAGCGACCTCTTCGTCTACCACGGGTACACCGAGATGCGCATCGACGGCAAATGGGTGAAGGCCACGCCGGCGTTCAACCTCGCGCTGTGCACGCGCTTTCGCGTGAAGCCGCTCGAGTTCGACGGTCGCAGGCACTCGATCTTCCACCCGTTCGACGAGGACGATCGCCGCCACATGGAGTACCTGCGCGACCGCGGCGTTTATGCCGACGTGCCCGTCGACGATATCCAGAAGACTTTCCGCGAGGCCTATCCCCGGTTCTACGGTCTGGGCAAGGACGCGGCCAAGGAAACGTTCGGCTGAGGGAACTCCTCGAAGAGAGCTTCCGCGCCGCGGTCGCCGCGGCCGACCCGCTCGCAATCCTCGCGCCCCACCTCCCCAAGCCGCCGCGGGGCCGCACCTTCGTCGCCGCCGGAGGCAAGGCCGCCGCCTCGATGGCCGTGGCGGTGGAGAAAAACTGGCCTTCTCCGCTGGAAGGTATCGCAGTGACCCGTTACCAGCACGGCCTGCCGACAAAGCGCATCCGCATCGTCGAGGCGGGTCACCCGGTTCCCGACGAGGCCGGCGAACAGGCAGCAGTAGAAATCCTGGCCCAGGTTCGCGCCCTGGGTTCCGAAGACTTCTTGCTTGCTCTCATTTCCGGCGGCGGCTCGAGCCTGCTGTCGCTGCCCGCCCCCGGCGTCACCATGGCCGAGCTCAAATCGTTGACCGCGCAACTCTTGAAAAGCGGCGCCGACATCCAGGAAATCAACACGGTGCGCAAGCATCTCTCGGCGATCGCCGGCGGTCGCCTCGCCGCGGCCTGCCGCGCGCCCGTCGTGGCGCTCATCATCTCGGACGTCACTGGAGACGATCCGACGCACATCGCCTCGGGTCCGTGCGCCCCCGACCCGACGACCATCGGGGATGCGAAAGCCGTTCTCGCGAAATACGGCATCGAATCGCGCCGGCTTTTCTCCGAGACGCCCAAGCCCGGGGATGCGGTTTTTTCAAAAGTAGAGAATCGCGTCATCGCGACCGCGCACCGCTCGCTCGAGGCGGCGGCGGAAGTGTTCCGCAAGAACAACATCGAGCCGGTGATCCTGGGCGATACGATCACCGGCGAGGCGCGCGAAGTGGCCAAGGTCATGGCCGCATTGGTGCGCGAGATCAGAAAGTACTCGAGACCTTTCAAACCGCCAGTCGCCCTCATCTCCGGCGGCGAATGCACGGTGACCGTGCGCGGCGCGGGCGGCCGCGGCGGGCGCTGCTCGGAATTTCTCCTTTCGCTCGGCATCGAGCTCGGCGACGT
>DATFEI010000161.1:0-8992 GCA_035251315.1 Burkholderiales bacterium
GACGCGGTGCTGTTCTACATCTTCTTCGAGGGCACGCTGATCCCGATGTTCATCATCATCGGCGTGTGGGGCGGGCCCAACCGGGTCTACGCCGCGGTCAAGTTCTTCCTCTACACGCTGCTCGGCTCGCTGCTGATGCTGATCGCCATGCTGTACCTCTACAACAAGTCGGGCGGGAGCTTCGCGATCACCGACTGGCACCGCCTGCCGCTCTCGCTCGCGGTGCAGACGGCGCTCTTCTTCGGGTTCCTGCTCGCCTTCGCGGTCAAGGTGCCGATGTGGCCGGTGCACACCTGGCTTCCGGACGCGCACACCGAGGCGCCGACCGGCGGCTCGGTGGTGCTTGCCGCGATCCTGCTGAAGCTGGGCGCCTATGGCTTCGTGCGCTTCACGCTGCCGATCCTGCCCGATGCCTCGCGCGAGCTCGCCTGGCTGATGATCGCGCTGTCGCTCGTCGCGATCGCCTATATCGGTCTGGTGACCCTGGTGCAGACCGACATGAAGCGCCTGATCGCCTATTCATCGGTCTCGCACATGGGCTTCGTGACGCTCGGTTTCTTCATCTTCAATGCCTACGGGGTCGAGGGCGGACTCGTGCAGATGATCTCGCACGGCTTCGTCTCGGCGGCCATGTTCCTTTGCGTCGGCGTGCTGTACGACCGCATGCACACCCGCATGATCGGCGATTACGGCGGGGTGGTGAACACGATGCCGAAATTCGCCTCATTCGTGATGCTCTTTGCCATGGCAAACGCGGGACTGCCCGCCACCAGCGGGTTTGTCGGCGAGTTCATGGTCATCATGGGCGCGATGAAGGCGAATTTCTGGCTCGCCTTCGTCGCGGCCACCACACTCGTGCTCGGCGCGGCGTATACGCTGTGGATGTACAAGCGCGTGATCTTCGGCGCGGTGGCGAACTCGCACGTGGGCGCCCTGAAAGATCTTAATCGCCGTGAGTTCATCGTCCTCGGCGCGCTCGCGTCGGCGGTGCTCTTCATGGGCGTGTACCCGCGGCCGTTCACCGAGGTGATGCACGGCTCGGTGAACGAGCTGCTGCGCCACATAGGGACGCCTAAGACATGATCTCGCCGGACTTCCTTAGCCATCTGAGGGCGCTGCCCGAGATCTGGCTGCTCGTGGCGACGTGCGCCATCATGATCATCGACGTTTACTCCAAGGACTCCGCGCGCCGCATCACGTTGTACGCCACGCAGTTCGCCCTGGCGGTGTGCTTCGTGCTCACGGTCTACGTGGCGTACGAGTCGGAGGGCGCGCGCTGGGTGATCTTCAACGGCCTGTTCGTGTCCGACATGATGGGACACCTGCTCAAGCTCGTCTCCTACATCGCGGTGTCGGCGGCGCTCGTCTACTCGCGCCAGTACCTCGCCGACCGCGGCCTGCTGCGCGGCGAGTTCGTGACGCTGCTGCTGTTCTCGCTGCTCGGCATGATGGTCATGATCAGCGCGGCGAGCTTCCTCACGCTCTTCCTCGGCCTCGAGCTGATGTCGCTTTGCCTGTACGCGCTGGTCGCGCTCAACCGCGACTCGGCGCTCTCCACCGAGGCGGCGATGAAGTATTTCGTCCTGGGCGCGCTGTCCTCGGGGCTATTGCTCTACGGCATGTCGATGATCTACGGCGCGACCGGCACGCTGAATATCTACGAGGTCGCGGGCCATGCCGCCCGGCTGGCGAAAACGCCCGCCGACCATACTTTCCTCGTGTTCGGGCTGGTGTTCGTGGTGGCGGGGCTTGCGTTCAAGGTGGGCGTGGTCCCGTTCCACATGTGGATCCCGGACGTCTACCACGGCGCACCCACTGCGGTGACGCTGATCGTCGGCTCGGCGCCCAAGCTCGCCGCCTTCGCCATGGCGATGCGGCTGCTGGTGAACGGGCTCATCGATCTCGCGCAGGATTGGCAGCAGATGCTTGTGCTGCTTGCCCTGCTGTCGATGGCGCTCGGCAACATCACCGCGATCGCACAGTCGAACCTGAAGCGCATGCTCGCGTATTCCACCATCGCGCACATGGGATTCATGCTGCTCGGGCTGCTGTCCGGCGTGGTCGAGGGCAACCGGCTGAGCGCGCCCGACGCCTACTCGAGCGCGCTCTTCTACATCATCGTGTACGTGCTGATGTCGCTAGGCGCCTTCGGGGTGCTGCTCTACTGCTCGCGCGCCGGGTTCGAGTGCGAGAACCTCGACGACGTCAAGGGTTTGAACCGCACCCATCCCTGGGTCGCGTTTCTGATGCTGCTCCTCATGTTTTCGCTCGCCGGCATCCCGCCCATGGCCGGTTTCTACGCCAAGCTCGCGGTGCTGTCGGCGGCGGTGAACGCCGGCTATATCTGGCTCGCGGTCGCGGCGGTCATCTTTTCGCTCATCGGCGCCTTCTACTACCTGCGCGTCGTGAAGCTCATGTACTTCGATGATCCCAAGGACGCGACGCGCCCGGTCGGCAGCACCGGCTTCGGCGTCGCGCTTTCGGTCAACGGCCTTGCGCTGCTTGTCCTCGGCCTCGCGCCCTGGCCGCTGATGAACGCCTGTTTTGAAGCCATCAAAGCCCTCTGACCTGACCGAGCATTTCGTCAGCGGCGGCCTGGTATTCGACGGTCAGCTGCTGAAGGTCTACCGCGATACCGTCCGGCTTCCCGACGGCACGCACGGGACTCGCGAATACATCCGCCACCCCGGCGCGGTCGCCGTGGTGGCGCTGTTCGACGATGGCGCAGTCCTTCTCGAGCGCCAGTACCGCTATCCCGGCCGGCGGGAGTTCATCGAGATCCCGGCCGGCAAGCTCGAGCCGGGCGAGCCGCACCTCGATACCGCGAAGCGCGAGCTCCTCGAAGAGACCGGCTACGTCGCCGCCGAGTGGACGCCCCTCGGCGTCATCCACACCGCGATCGGCTACGCCGACGAAACCATCGAGCTCTTCCTGGCAAAAAAGCTCACGAAGAAGGAAGCAAGCCTTGACGCCGGCGAATTTCTCGAGGTGCTCAAGATCCCGTTCGGCGAGGCGCTCGCCATGATCCGCGACGGCCGCATCCTCGACTCGAAGAGCGTGGTCGGGCTCCTCTGGGTCGACAAGTGGGCCGCGCGCTAGGGCTTGCAAAAGCCGGCGGGCGCCGCAAACTCAGGGTGATGAGCGAACTTCGCCGCAGCGCCGAGCGCGGGCACGCCAACCACGGCTGGCTCGACTCCTATCACAGCTTTTCCTTCGCCGATTACTACGACCCGCGCCACATGGGCTTCGGCCCGCTGCGCGTGATCAATGAGGACCGCGTGCAGCCCGGCTCCGGTTTCGGCACCCACGGCCACCGGGACATGGAAATCATCAGCTACGTGCTCGAAGGCGCGCTGGGCCACAAGGACTCGATGGGCAACGGCTCCACCATCGTGCCGGGCGACGTGCAGCGCATGAGCGCCGGCACGGGGGTGCGCCACAGCGAGTTCAACTATGAGAAGGCGGGGGTGACCCACTTCCTGCAGATCTGGATCGAGCCCGACGTCGTCGGCATCCCGCCTTCCTACGAGCAGAAGCACTTCGAGCCTGAGGACAAGCGTGGCCGCCTGCGCCTCATCGCGTCGCCCGATGGGAGCGAAGGCTCCGTGACTATCCACCAGGATGCGTTGCTTTACGCCGGCTTGTTCGACGGTAAAGAGTCGGCGAGCCATTCCTTGGGTGCTGGTCGCAAAGGCTATGTTCACGTAGCCCGCGGGGAGATTACCGTAAATGGCCAGGTGCTCGAGGCCGGCGATGCGCTGAAGACCGACGGCGGAGCGATCGAGCTGAAGGACGGAAGCAACGCGGAAGTGCTGGTTTTCGACCTGCCGTAGCCATGGACGTCGCGCACGAGGAGCAGGGCCACCGCGGCGCTTTCTTCATTGAGCGCGAAGGCAAGCGCCTCGGCGAGCTCACCTACACCGTCGCTGGCGGCCGGGTGATCCTGGACCACACGAGCGTGGACGACGCGCTGCGCGGAACCGGCGCTGGCAATAGACTGGTGAAAGCGGCGGTCGAGTGGGCGCGCGCCGGCAACCGCCGGCTCATGCCGCTCTGTCCTTTTGCCCGCTCGGTGTTCGAGAAGACGCCCGACTACCGCGACGTGCTCGCCTAGTTCTTACTATCCGCAGACACCCACATAGCCGCAGGCGGTGCAGTAGTCGCAGCCGTCCTTGCGGATAAGGGTCTTGTTGCCGCACTCCGGGCACTTGGCGCCGGCGAGCAGCGGGGTTTCGCGCGTGGCAGAGGGCGATTCGAGGATGCCCATCTGCTGCTTCGGCACGCCGTTCTCGTCGAGGATGCCGAGCATGGCGTAGCGGTGCAGGATGAGCCGCGCCACGTAGGAGACGGTGGAGGGAAAGTTCTGCTGCTTGCGGCTACCCGGGACGAAGGCCATGAAGTCGCCGAGCGGCTCGGGGAAGTCGAGGAGCTTCTTCAGCTTCATCCCGATCCAGGCGGGATCGAGGATGCGCATGTCGAGCGAGAGAATCTTGCACAGGCCGTCGAGCGCACGCGGGTACTCGCCCGAGAGCCACACGGAGTAGGGGCGGGTAATGCTGTCGGGAAGCGTGATTTCCTTGAGGCCCAGGACGAAATCGTCACCCGTGCGCGGGTTGAAGACGTCCACGGTCCAGGACATGGTGCCGTCGGTGCCGGTCTTGGGCTCCTTGAGGGCGAACATGGCGTCCAGGACGGGGGAGGAGGCTTCCTCAGCCGCCAGCTGGAAAACCTCTTGCGTCAAACCCGATTGGAGCTGCCCCACCCGATAGCGAACGATCTGCGCGAAGGCGGAGACAACCGAAGGCATGAGCTTCTTCTCGCCGCGCGGCGGGAAAGGCATCTCGAAGGGCTCGTCGCCGCCCGCCTTGGCAAGCGTGTCGAGCTTGAGCTTGAGCCATGCGCTGTCGTTGGCGCGCATGTCCATCGACAGCGCCTTCGCAAGCGCGCCCAGGCCGCGCGGCTGCTCGCTGCCGTTGACCCACACCTCGAAGGCATGCGGCCTGCCGTTCTCCACATGACCCACGAACACCGCGAAGCGGTATTGCGGGTGCTCGATCATGTAAGTCCACGCCGGATTGCCGGTCGCGAGATCCGGGCGGCCGGGCCAGCGCAGCGAGGCGAGCACCGGCGCGGGGACCGACTTCACCTGGATGCGGCGGTTAACGTCGTCCTGGACGAAGTCTTCTGTCTTCTGGATAGAAAGAACCGCGCCGAGGACTTTGTTGGGACGGTAGGTCGCGAGGCCCTTGAGGCCGGATTTCCATGCGAGGAAGTAGAGGTCCTGAAATTCCGAGTACGGGTAATCTTCGGGGACGTTCACTGTTTTCGAGATGCTGCTGTCGACGAACGGCGCCACGGCAGCCACCATTTCCTCGTGCGCCCTGGCGCTGAGCTCGAGCGCAGTCACGAAGTACGGCGGAAGCGCGTCCACGTCTCCGCCCATCGAGCGATATCGGCGGAAAGCATGGTCCTCGACCGAGTATTCCTGCCAGCCGCCGTCGACGCGCTTTTTGCGGGTGTAGGTCCAGGAGAAGGGTGGCTCGATGCCGTTGGAGGCGTTATCGGCGAAGGCGAGGCTGATCGTGCCGGTAGGCGCGATCGAGAGCAGGTGCGAATTGCGCAGCCCGTTCTTGCGGATCAGGTCCTTCACCGGCTCGGGAAGCCGCGTGGCGAAGCTGCTTCCGGAAAGGTAGAGATCGGCGTTGAAGAGCGGGAACGCGCCGCGCTCCTTAGCCAGCTCGGCCGAGGCGCGATAGGCATGGTCGCGCATGGCCTCGGAGATGCGCGCCGCTATGGCGCGCGCTTCGGCGCTGTCGTACCTGAGGCGCAGCATGATGAGCGCGTCGCCCAGGCCGGTGAAGCCGAGGCCGACGCGGCGCTTGGCCATCGCCTCCTTGCGTTGCTGTTCGAGCGGCCAGGCCGTGACGTCGAGCACATTGTCGAGCATGCGCACCGCGACGGCGACCACGCGTCCGAAATGATCGAAGTGGAAGCAGGATTTTTCGGAAAAGGGTTCCTTGACGAACTTCGTCAGGTCAATCGAACCCAGGCAGCAGCAGCCGTAGGGCGGAAGCGGTTGCTCGGAGCAGGGGTTCGTCGCCTCGATCGACTCGCAGTAGTAGAGATTGTTGTCCTGATTCATGCGATCGAGAAAAACCACGCCCGGCTCGGCGTGGTCGTAGGTCGAGCGCATGATCTGGTCCCAAAGATCGCGCGCGCGCACCGTGCGGTAGACCCAAACGCCGTCTTCGCGCTGGCGCGCTTCCTCATTTGTCTGCCAGGGCTTCGCCTTGTGCACCAGGTCGAAAGGGAGATCCTTTTCCACCGCCGCCATGAACTCGTCGGTGACGCCCACCGAGATGTTGAAGTTGGCGAGGTCGCCATGGTCCTTGGCGTGGATGAATTCCTCGATGTCCGGATGGTCGCAGCGCAGCACGCCCATCTGCGCGCCGCGGCGCGAGCCGGCGGACTCGACGGTCTCGCACGAGCGGTCGAAGACGCGCATATAGGACACCGGGCCGCTCGCGCGCGAGCGCGTGCCTTTCACTTCCGCCCCTTTTGGGCGGATCGAGGAGAAGTCGTAGCCGACGCCGCCGCCGCGGCGCATGGTCTCGGCGGCTTCCTGCAGCGCGGTGTAGATGCCCGGCCGGCCGTCGACGAGCTCCGAGATCGAGTCGCCCACGGGCTGGACGAAGCAGTTGATGAGCGTTGCCTGCAGCGCCACGCCGGCGGCGGAGTTGATGCGGCCGGCGGGGATAAAGCCTTCCTCCTGCGCCTGGAAGAAGCGCCGTTCCCAGTGCGCGCGATCGGCCTCGCGCTCGACCTGGGCCAGCGCGCGCGCAACGCGGCGCCTGACCTCGGTGACTGACTGCTCGGTTCCCTTGGCGTACTTCTCGAGCAGGGTGTCACGGCTGATTTCCTGCTCGGAGACGGGAGGTGGAAGCTGGATTTCCATTACTGGAAAAGTATACAGTAACTAGCTGCGCGCGGCGGCGGCCTCGGTCTCGTCCTCGGACTGCGGGGCGACGGCGCGCCGGGCCCCCTTGAGAAGATCGGCCGCCTCGTCATGGCCGAAGCGCAACGCAAGCTCCACCGGGCTGTCGCCCTCGAGCGTCGTCTGGGTCGGATCGGCACCGTTTCGCAGCAAGAGCTCGATCATCGGCACGTTCCCGCGCATCGCGGCATAGCAGAGCGGGGTATAGCCGTTGTCATGGTGCAGGCTGGGATCGAAGTTCATGGCCAGCACCTTCTGCGCGTACACGAGGTTGTTTTTTTCGATCGCGTAGAAGAGCGCCCGGATGCCCTCGGCGCTTTTCTCCTTGGGCTTGGGCTCGAGGCCGGTCGGCACGACCTTGACCACATAGTTGATGAGCCCGACGCCCACCAGCGCGACCAGCGCGAGCAGGATCGGGACCTTGGAGATGTTCAGGCCCTCGGCAATCTGGTCGGGCATGTTGGCGCCCGCGATGAGCAGCACCACGGCGATGAAAAGCCCGGTCTTGAGGTAGAGAAAGAGGCCAATGATCACCGAGATGCCGAGGCACGCGACCAGGACTCCGCGGTTCACGCCCAGGGTTTGCTCGACGTATTCCTCGGGCAGATTGGCGGTGACCGCGGCGATCAGGAGGAGGCCCATCAGGATCAGCTCGCGGATGCGGAGCCGTGTCAGGAGATCCAGGCCTTCTTGTTTTGTGTCCGCCATCCCTTCCCCTTGTGCAGCGCGATTTTGAAAGCAACCCGGCGCGCTGGCAAGCGATAATACCGGCAGGATGTCCAAGGCGTTCGTCAAGGAGGAAAGCAGTGCTGCCGAAGACGAAGACGCGGCGACGCCGAAGCTCGCGCCGGGCGGAAAGAATTACATTACGCCGGCCGGCTACGCGCGGCTCGAAGGCGAGCTGCGCAAGCTCGTCGAGGCGGAGCGGCCCGAGATGGTGAAGACCGTGGCGTGGGCCGCCTCGCTCGGCGACCGCTCGGAGAACGCCGACTATATCTACGGCAAACGGCGACTGCGCGAGATCGACCGGCGCGTGCGCTTCCTCATCAAGCGGCTCGAAAGCGCACAGGTCGTGCATTCGGCCGGGCGCGAAACCGACCAGGTATTCTTCGGCGCGACCGTGAAGATCCGCACGCAGGCGGAAACGAAGGAGATCACCATCGTCGGCGTGGACGAGGCCGATCCGGCGCGCGGCCAGGTCTCGTGGATCTCGCCGATGGCGAAGGCGTTGCTCAAGGCGCGCGAAGGCGACGTCGTGACGCTGCGCAGCCCGGCAGGGGAAGAACAACTCGAAATCATGGAGGTGAGCTACCGATGAGCATCGTCAAGGAGTTTCGCGAGTTCGCAATCAAGGGAAACGCCGTCGACCTGGCGGTCGGCGTCATCATCGGCGCCGCGTTCGGCAAGATCGTCGCCTCGCTGGTCGGCGACATTGTCATGCCGCTGCTCGGCACGCTGCTCGGGGGCCTCGACTTCACCGGGCTCGCGGTGCAGATCGGCCAAGCGAAGATCCAGTACGGTAAGTTCATCCAGACCTGCCTCGACTTCATCATCATCGCCTGGGCGATCTTCCTTGCCGTAAAGGTGATCAATCGGCTCAAGCGCAAGGAAGAGGCAGCGCCCACCGCGCCGCCGCGGCAGGAGGTGCTCCTCGAGGAAATCCGCGACCTGCTGAAGGCGCGGCGCTAGGCGTCTAAAGAAGAAAGAATCAGGGTCAGGCCCCGATCCACGTGTGCCCCACTCAGCCGGGCTTGAGCCGGGCAATTCGCCGGAGCACCTCTGGGTGAAAGTGCTGCGTGTATCGCGCCTGCAGGTCCTCGAGCTTGAAATCTCGGCCGGTGATCGATCCGCGACAGGACGCCGCGCGGCACCGGCACTGCCAGCGGCTGCTCCACGCCGGGTCCAACTCGAACAGCGCGTAGTCGATCGTCAGCTCTTGCGCACGCGCGATTGCGCGACGCGCTACGAGAGTGACTTCATCGGCGAGCCACACATTGG
>DATFEI010000127.1:0-4707 GCA_035251315.1 Burkholderiales bacterium
TCTGCTCGTCATACTGAACGACAACGAGATGTCGATCTCGCCCCCTGTGGGCGCGCTCACGAACTATCTCGCGCGCCTGCTTTCGGGACGCGTCTATTCCACCGCGCGGCGCGCGAGCGAGCACCTGCTGAAGCGCGTCGGCGTATGGGAGCTCGCGCGCCGTACCGAGGAGCACGTCAAAGGCATGGTGACGCCGTCCACGCTATTCGAGGAATTCGGCTTCAACTACATCGGCCCAATCGACGGACACGACCTCGACGCGCTCATCCCGACGCTTACCAACATCAAGCAGCTGAGCGGGCCCCAGTTCCTGCACATCATCACGCGCAAGGGACAGGGCTACAAGCTCGCCGAGGAGGACCCGATCGCCTATCACGGGCCGAGCAAATTCGATCCTTCCATTGGAATCAGGGCTCCCGCCGGCAGCCGACCCACATACTCGCAGGTGTTCGGCGACTGGCTGTGCGACATGGCCGCGAGCGATCCGCGCCTCGTGGCCATCACCCCGGCGATGCGCGAAGGCTCGGGGATGGTGGACTACTCCGAGCGCTTCCCGCAGCGCTACTTCGACGTCGGCATCGCCGAGCAGCACGCCGTCACCTTCGCCGCCGGGCTTGCGTGCGAGGGCATGAAGCCGGTGGTCGCCATCTATTCCACGTTCCTGCAGCGCGGCTACGACCAGCTCATCCACGACGTCGCCATCCAGAACCTGCCGGTACTGTTTGCGCTCGATCGCGGCGGGCTGGTCGGCGGCGACGGCGCCACGCACAACGGCGCATTCGACTATGCTTATCTGCGCACGGTGCCCAACCTGACCGTGATGGCGCCGTCGGATGCCGCCGAGTGCCGCGACATGCTGTTCACCGGGTTCAACCTGAACGGGCCGGCCGCGGTGCGCTACCCGCGCGGCGCGGCGCTCGGCGATGCGCCGCGCGAGATGAAGCCGATCTCGATCGGCAAGGCGCAGATCAGGCGCGCCGGCGCGCGTGTGGCGATCCTCGCGTTCGGCTCGATGCTCAAGCCCGCGCTCGAGGCGGGCGAGGCGCTCGACGCGACCGTGGTCAACATGCGGTTCGTCAAGCCGCTCGATGCCGACATCGTCCGCGAGCTCGCGCGCACGCACGAGCTTCTGGTCACGGTGGAAGAGCACCAGATCATGGGCGGTGCCGGATCCGCGGTCTGCGAGCTTCTTGCAGCAGAGGAAACCCGCTTCCTGCTTCTCGGTCTACCGGATCGCTTCATCGACCACGGCGACCCCGGCAGGCTGCTTGCTTCCGTCGGGCTGGACGCCGAAGGCATTCGGAAGTCGATTACGGCCGTAATGTCCGAGTAAATTACTCGGATGTTAAAATTGTCTTTATGAAAGCACGCGACCTGCAGAACATCCCCGACGTCCAGTCCAGCCCGGATTCGCGCAAGCTCGCGATCGACAAGGTGGGCATCAAGTCCATCCGCCATCCGATGCGCATCCAGGAGCGAGCGGGCGGCGTCCAGCACACGGTGGCCACCTTCAACATGTACGTCTGCCTGCCGCACCACTTCAAAGGCACGCACATGTCGCGCTTCGTTGAGATCCTGGAGGAGCACGAGCGCGAGATCACGGTGGAGACCTTCCAGGTCATGCTGCGCGAGATGGTGCAGAAGCTCGAGGCGGAGGAAGGGCATATCGAGATGTCCTTTCCGTACTTCATCGAGAAGAAGGCGCCGGTGTCCGGGGTGAAAAGCCTCATGGACTACGAGGTCACCTTTCTCGGCGAGATCAAAAAGGGCAGACCAAGCTTCACCATGAAGGTGGTCGTGCCGGTGACGAGCTTGTGTCCGTGCTCCAAGAAGATTTCCGAGCGCGGTGCGCACAACCAGCGCTCGCACGTCACCGTCACCGCTCGCACCAACGAGTTCGTCTGGATCGAGGAGATCGTCGACATCGTCGAGAAGCAGGGCTCGAGCGAGCTCTACGGCCTGCTCAAGCGCCCGGACGAGAAGTTCGTCACCGAGCGCGCCTACGACAACCCGAAATTCGTCGAAGACATGGTGCGTGACGTCGCCTCGGTGCTGAATCTGGACGAGCGCATCGAGGCCTACGTGGTCGAGTCCGAGAATTTCGAGTCGATTCACAACCACAGCGCGTACGCTCTGATCGAGAGGAACAAACGCGCGCGCTAGCGGGTTCGGTCCTCCTCATGTTCGGGCTCACGGCTGACGGTCAGGACTACGCGGGCCAGCGGGCCCGGATGGTGGCGGAAGTGGAGGCGATGTACGCGGAGACCCGCGCGGAAACCGGTCTGCCCGCCATGTCGCCCGCGGTGCGCAAGGCCTTAGGCAAAGTGGAGCGCCATCGGCTCGTGCCGCCCGGCGAAGCGTCGCGCGCGTACCGCAACCACCCGCTGCCGATCGGCGCGGGCCAGACGATCTCTCAACCATACATCGTCGCGCTTTCGACCGATCTCCTCCAGCCTAAGCCGGCCGACGTGATCCTCGAGGTCGGAACGGGCTCGGGCTACCAGGCGGCGGTCCTCGCCGAGATCGTCTCCAGGGTGTTCACGATCGAGATCATCGAGTCCCTGGGACGAACTGCGGCCAAGCGTCTGGAAGAACTCGGTTACGGCAACATAGAAGTGCGTATCGGCGACGGCTACGCCGGCTGGCCGGAGAAGGCGCCGTTCGACGGCATCGTGGTCACTGCGGCGGCGCCGCGGGTGCCGCAGGCGCTTGTCGACCAGCTCAAGCTCGGCGGCCGCATGGTGATCCCGCTGGGCGGACCGGGCGACATTCAGTACCTCAAGCTTCTCACTAAACGCCCCGACGGCGCAGTCGAGGAGAAGCGGGTCTTACCTGTTCGTTTCGTGCCGCTCGTTCCCGGAAAATAATCGGGGTCTGACCCCGATTGTTTTCAGAAGCGGCGGGTAAGCACCATGGTGTGTCCGTCGCGCTTCATTTCCACCCGGTTGAGGAAGCTCATGCCGAGAAGCGCGATGTTCAGGCCATGCTCGAGGACCATGCCGTCCACGCCAGCGATCTCGATTTCTCCGAGCCGCACGCTGTCGAACCTCACGCGGTAGGTCGGCACCGTGCCGCCTGCGGTGCTGCTGAGGCCGCGCTGGCCCTTGCGGTAATCGATGCCGAGCCGCACCGCCTCGGTTGCCGGCAGCGCCACCATTGTGGCGCCCGTGTCGACCAGGAAGCGCACCGGGCTGCCGTTGATCGCGCCTTCGGTGATGAAGTGCCCGCGCGGGTCGGCGGCGAGCGTTACGCTTTGCCGGTCCGCAGTTGCGGTAGCGGCGTGGTAATGCTGGCCCATCTTCAGCACGCGCCGCTTACCGTCGATTTCCACCGTGGCTTCGCTGCGCTCGACCGAAATCACGGTGACGCCGCTCCACTTCTGCCCTACCTTCACCGTCTTGGGATCTCGGCCATCCACTGCGAGCACTGCCGCCCTGTCGCCGATTACGCCGATCAGTGCCACATCGGCCGCGCCCGACGCTGTGGACAAAAAAGCAAGGAGAAGCAAAATAGAAGGTCGCATGAAGCCCGTCGGCATTATTAGAACCGCCCGCACGGAAGGCCCGGGCTATTTTGCCACTTACCTCGAACGCCGCTCAATTCCGTGGCGGCTCGTCGCGCTTGACGAGGGTGAAAAAGTGCCGGCGGATCCGCGCGAGTACTCGGGCCTCGCCGTAATGGGCGGGCCGGTAAGCGCGAACGACCACCTTTCCTGGATCCCGCCGCTGCTTGAGCTGCTGCGCAACGCTGTGCGCCGGGACGTGCCGATGATCGGTCATTGCCTCGGCGGCCAGCTTATGTCGCGCGCCTTCGGTGGGACGGTGCGCCTGAACCCGGTGCGCGAGATCGGCTGGGGCCAAGTGCGCGTGGCCGACAATGGCGTCGCGCGCGAATGGTTGGGAGAGCTCCAAGCCTTCGAGACGTTCCAGTGGCACGGGGAGACTTTCAGTATTCCGCCGGGCGCAACGCGCGTGCTGGAGGGAGAGCATTGCCTGAACCAGGCGTTCGCGCTCGGGCGCCACCTCGCGATGCAATGCCATGTCGAGATGACACCGGAGCTCGTGCGCACCTGGCTGAGCGGCGGTGGCGAGGAAATCCGCGCCCACAAGAAGAGCCCGGCGGTGCAGGCGCCCGCCGAGATCGAAAAGAACCTGGGGCCGCGCCTGGACCGGCTGCACCAAGTCGCCGATCGCATCTACGATCGCTGGAGCGAAGGCCTCAGTCGCGGAAGTTGATGTACTGAAGCGGGAGATCGGTAACCGACTTCCTGACCAGCTGGATCACCGCCTGGAGGTCGTCTTTCTTCCCGCCTGAAACGCGAACCAAGTCGCCCTGGATGGAAGCGGCGACCTTGAGCTTGGAATCCTTGATGAGCTTCTGGATCTGCTTCGCCTTTTCCTGCGGCACGCCGACCTTCACGGTGACCGAGCGCTTCACTTTGTCGCCCGAGATCTTTTCCACCACACCCGCCTCCAGGGCGCGCACATCGACATTCCGCTTGGCAAGGCGCGAGCGCAGCACGTCGAGCACCTGGCCAAGCTTGAACTCGTCGTCGGCGTAAACCGCAAGCCCGAGGTCCGCCTGCTCCACTCGGGCATCGGAGCCCTTGAAGTCGAAGCGGTTGGAGATCTCCTTGTTAGTCTGCTCGACCGCGTTCTTCACTTCCTGGCGGTCCACCTGGGACACGATGTCGAAGGAGGGCATGAG
>DATFEI010000169.1:0-35928 GCA_035251315.1 Burkholderiales bacterium
ACGTCAATGCCGTGCTGCGTGCGGCGGGGTCCGAGCGCGCGGCGCTCTTCGGCATCTCGGAGGGTGGGCCCATGTCGCTCCTGTTCGCCGCCTGTTGTCCGCAGCGCACGAGCGCCCTCGTCGTGTACGGCTCGTACGCCAAGCGCTCGTGGGCGGAGGACTATCCGTTCGGCTGGTCCGACGAGAAGTGGGCCAGGGTGCTTGGCGGCATGGAGCGCAACTGGGGAACCCTCAAAGGCGTCGATTTCGAGATGTGGGCGCCGTCGATCGCTCACGACAAGGCGCGGGCCGCGCAGTCGGCGGCGTACTTCCGCGCCGCCGCCAGCCCGGGCGCGGCGCTCGCGGTGATGAGCATGAACCGCGACATCGACGTGCGCCGGGTGCTGCCCTCGGTGAGGGTGCCGACCCTGATCCTGCACCGTGTGCACGAGAAGGTGATCGAGGTCGAGCACGCGCGCTATCTCGCCCGGCATATCCCAGACGCCAGGCTGGTCGAGCTGCCGGGCGCCGACCATATTCCGTGGATAGGGGACATCGATGCGCTGCTCGGCCAGGTCGAGCTCTTCCTCACCGGCCAGCGCCACGCCACGGAGCCCGAGCGGGTGCTCGCCACCGTGCAATTTACCGATATCGTGCAATCCACCGAGCGCGCCGCGACGCTCGGCGACCGGAAGTGGCGCGAGCTTCTGGAAAAGTTCCAGTCCATGGTGCGAGAAGAGCTTCAGCAGCATCGCGGGCGCGAGATTGACACTGCAGGCGACGGTTTTCTCGCCGCGTTCGATGGCCCGGCGCGTGCGATTCGCTGCGCCGCGGCGGTGCGCGCGGGCGCGCGCTCGCAGGGCCTGGAGATCCGCGCCGGCGTGCACACCGGCGAGTGCGAGCTAATAGGCGACAAGCTCGGCGGCATCGCCGTGCACATCGGCGCGCGCGTCGCCGCTCAGGCCGCGCCCGGCGAGATCGTCGTCTCCCAGACTGTGAAGGACCTCGTCGCTGGCTCAGGCCTCTCCTTCGCCGAGCGCGGCGCGCACGCGCTCAAGGGCGTGCCCGGCGAGTGGCGCCTCTACGCTTTCGTGAGTTAGGAGGATTCCAGGTGAGCAAAGGACTTGCGATTGTGACCGGAGCCGGCTCGGGGATCGGCCGCGCGTGCGCGCTCGAGCTCGGCAAGCGAGGCTTCTCCGTCGCGGCGATCGATCTGGATGAGAAAAGCGCGCAAGAGACCGCGGCGCAAATTCCCGGCGCACGGGCTTATCGAGCCGATACGAGCAACGGAACGCAGGTGGATGCCGCGGTCACTGCCGCGCTTGCGCACCTCGGGCCGATCGAAGTATTGGTGAACAACGCGGGCATCCTCGACGGGTACTTCAATGCCGACGAGATGGACGAGGCGGTCTGGCGCAAGGTCATCGATATCGATCTCACCGGCGTCTTTCTCGTGAGCAAGCGCGCGCTGCGCGAGATGCTGCCGCGCGGGCGGGGCCGCATCATCAACATGGCCTCCGTCGCCGGCCTGAATGGCACCGGCGGCGGCGCCGCCTATATCGCCGCCAAGCACGGCGTAGTAGGCCTCACGCGCCAGATGGCGGTGGTCTACGGACCGCGCGGCATCACCGTGAACTGCGTCTGCCCGGGCGCGATCCCGACCGGCTTGCGCCCGCACTCGCAGGCGATCCTCGGCCCCGCGGTGCCGGACATGAGCAAGCGCGGGGTGGCGGTGGACGACGATCAGGTGCGCGCGCTCGTGCCGCTAGGCGTGCGCGGCACGGTCGAGGACATCGCCGCCGCGGTCTGCTTCCTCGCATCGCCGGAGGCGTCGTACATCAACGGCCACAGCCTGGTGGTGGACGGCGGCTGGCGCGCGAAATGAAGCGGGATCGAAGCTAGGCCGAGGCGGCGTACGCGGCGAGCGCCGCGAGCGCGACGATGGCGAGCGATTCCAGCAGGAAAGCGAGCCGGCTCGTCTTCTGCTCCGTCTCCAGATCCTGCGGCGCCGGGAATTGCCTGATCTCGCTCATCGCAAGGCGACCATAGCAACGTCCCCGAGGGACTGGCGATGATCTACTTCACGCCGCCGCTCGATCCGCTTATCGGTGAGTCCGGATTGAGGTCAGGAATCGTGCGGCCCTAGCCGATCTAGTTGATGACCCGGTCCGCGCGGGCCTGCTTAGCCGCCGAGACGGCCACCACCCGTGGGCCGCGGCGCAGAGCGCGAACTTCGCTCTCCCATGGAGCACCTGCGAAGCGGCGCTATCGGAAGCTTTCCACTTGCTCGGCGCACGTGGAGCACCCGCGCTGCGCGCGCTGCTGCGCCGGGGTTCGTTGCGCCTTGCGTTCGATCTCGGCGATCAGCTCGAGCCGGTGCTCAAGCTCATGCAGAAGTACGCCGATGCGCCGATGAGCCTGGCCGACGCGTGCCTGGTGCGCATGAGCGAAACCCTTTCCGATTCCCTTCTCCTCACCACGGACGCGGACTTTCGCGTCTATCGCCGCCACAGCCGGCAGGTCATTCCCTGCGTGATTCCCGAATAGGGAATCTCAGGTGCGCGCGACGGCGCTGTAGGGGGCGGGATCTGTCCGCAAGACAGCCTATTCGACGACGTAGTCCGCCCGCACCAGCAGCGAGCGCGGCACCGCGAGTGCGATCGCCTTCGCCGCCTTCAGGCTAATCACCACCTCGAACTTGGTCGGCTGCTCGAGCGGCAACTCGCCGGGCCTGGCGCCCTTCAGGATCCGGTCGACATAGACGGCGAGGCGGTAGTACACGTCGGCAAGGTTCGTTCCGTAGGACATGAGCCCGCCCGATTCGACGAAGCGTCGATTCGCATACATCACGGGCAGCCTCGCCTTGCGAGCGGCCTCGTGAATTCGGCGCCCGTGCGTCGCGAGGATGCGGTCGCCACACACAATGAGACCTTGCACCTTATCTCTGCTCATCGCACCGAAGACGCGCTCGATGTCGGCGGCTCCAGTGGCCTCGACGGAAGCGACTGCAAGCCCGAAGGAAGGCGCCGCGGCGCGGATTTCTCTGGATTGGGCGACGCACGTTGGATTACCCGGATTCGAAAGAAAGGCGGCGTGCGATAACCCCGGCACCAGCTCCTTGAGAATCTCGAGCCGCTTCGGGACCAGATCGGCGTGCAAATCGGAGATGCCGGTAATGTTTCCGCCGGGCCGTGCCAGGTTCGCCACCAGGCCGGTCCCCAGTGCGTCGGCAACATGCACCACGATCGGGACCGATCTGGTCGCCGCTTTCGCCGCGAGAGCAGCCTGATCGCCGGACGCGACGATGGCGTCGGCTCTTGCACGAACCAGCTCTGCGGCGGCCTCCGGCAGCCTTTCCGGCCACCCGCCGGTGTAGCGCTGCTCCAGGACGAAGCTCTTGCCTTCGGCATAGCCGAGTTCAGTCAGCCCGCGCCGGAAATTGTCAACCAGGCCGACATCCAACTCGGCCAGGCCCGCCGAAAGCCAGCCGATGCGCGCAGCCTTGCCCTTGCCTGCGGCAAGCGCAGGCAAGGCCAGCGCAGCCAGCATGCCGAAAGCGAACCTGCGCCGCTCCATGTCCCTGTTCAGGTCCGGGCGACGGAGCTGTAGGGATCGGCGGCGTCGCGCAGGCCGTCGCCGAAGAAGTTGAAGGCGAGGACGACGATGAAGACCGGGACGACGGAGAGCATGAGCCAGGGGTAGAGGGCGACGACGTTGATGTTCTGCGCTTCGTTGAGGAGCACCCCCCAGCTCGTCACCGGGGGTCTTAGTCCCAATCCCAGGAACGAAAGGGCCGTCTCGCCAAGAATCATGGCGGGCACCGAGAGGGTGGCCGAGGCGATGAGGTGGCTGGTGAAGCTGGGAAGGAGGTGTTTGCCGATCACGCGCGCGGGGCTTGCGCCCATCAGCACTGCGGCGGTGGCGAAATCCTCTTCTCTTAGGGCCAACAATTTTGATCGGACCGCGCGGGCGAGCCCGGGCCAGTCGAGCAGGCCGAGGATGATGGTGATGCCGAAGTAGACGAGGATCGGGCTCCAGTTCACCGGCAGCGCCGCGGAAAGCGCCATCCAGAGCGGCAGCTCGGGGAAGGAGCGCACCATCTCGATGAAGCGCTGGATCGCGTTATCGACCCAGCCGCCGTAGTACCCCGAGATACCGCCGAGCGTGATGCCGATGAGGAAGCTGACCGCGATGCCGAGCAGACCGACGGTGAGCGAGATGCGCGTTCCGTAGACGATGCGCGAGAAGAGGTCGCGCCCGAGCCGGTCGGTGCCGAGGAGGTACAGCGTGCCTTTCTCGGCCGGACAGAAGAAGTGGAAGCGGCCCGGGATCATTCCCCAGAACTGATACTCGTCCCCCAGGCAGAAGAAGCGCACGCGGTACACGGCGCGGCGGTCCTCGAGGTATTCGCGCTTCAGGGTCTGCATGTTGAGGCGCATGGTGTAGCCGTAGACGAACGGCCCGACGAAGCGCCCTTCGTGGAAGAGATGCAGGTGCTGCGGGGGCGCGTAGATGTGGGTGGTGTCGCGCGTGTGCAGGTTGTAGGGGGCGATGAATTCGCTCACCAGCGTCGAAGCGTAGAAGGCGAGCAGAATCAGCCCCGCGATCACCGCGATGCGGTGGCGGCGGAATTTCCACCACATGATCTGCCATTGCGACGCGCGGTAGAACCGCTCCTGCTCGGGGGTGAGCGTCTCGGCCGCGTGGGGCTCAAACGGCTCCGTGGAGACGTAGTGCGGGAGGACCGCTGCGTCGCGCCTGGGCGTCATCGGCCTCGCTAGCGGTTCATCTATTTCGCTACACCACCGGTGAGCCTGATACGCGGATCGAGGGCAGCGAGTAGCAGGTCGGAGATGAACATGCCGACGACGGTGAGGAGCGACAGGAACATCAGGAACGAGCCAGCGAGGTACTGATCCTGGCTGCGCAGGGCTTCGAGGAGCATCGGGCCGGAGGTCTGCAGCGACAGCACCACGGCGACGATCGCCGAGCCCGAGATCACGCTTGGCAGCAGGTTGCCGATGTCAGCGATAAACGGGTTGAGCGCCATGCGCAGTGGGTACTTCACCAGCGCGCGGAACGGCGGCATGCCTTTCGCGCGCGCGGTCACGACATAGGGCTTCTGCAGCTCGTCGAGCAGGTTTGCGCGCAGGCGGCGGATCATGCCCGCGGTGCCGGAGGTGCCGATCACGATTACCGGGATCCACAGGTGCTCGATCACGGACAGCGCCTTGCCGAAGCTCCAGGGCTGGCCGAGGTACTCGGGATCCATGATGCCGCCGACGGAGAGCCCGAACTGCACGTTCGCTAAGTACATGAGCACGAGCGCAAACAGGAAGTTCGGCGTCGCGAGCCCGACGTAGCCGAGGAAGGTGAGCCCGTGGTCACCCCAGCTGTACTGGCGGGTCGCGGAATAGAAGCCGATCGGAAACGCGACCGCCCAGGTGAAGAGGATCACCGAAAAGTTGAGGATGAACGACAACAACAGGCGGTCGCCGACCACGTCCTTCACCGGCAGATCGTGCTCAAACGACCAGCCGAGGTCGCCCTGGATCAGACCCGAGAAGCCGTTCTCGCCCGGCCAGACGCCGACCCAGATCGCGTACTGCTCGAGGAAAGGCTTGTCGAGCCCGTACTGCTTGCGCAGGAACTCGGCCCTTTCCGCCGCCGCCTTGTCGCCCTGGCTCTGCAGCTCGGCGATCTGGTTGGAGAGGAAGTCGCCCGGCGGCAGCTGGATGATGACGAAGGTGACGAAGCTGATCACGATCAGCGTCGGGATCATGATCAGTCCGCGTCGCAGCGTGTACTTAAGCATCAGCTTGACGCAGGCTCATTTGAACCAAAACGTGTCGGGACGGTAGATTCCGAAGAACGCCCCCGGGTCCCAATTGTAGAAGCCCTGCTCGGGCACGTTCATCAGCGTCTGGCGGGCGACGACCGGCTGCGGCACGCCCGAGACCACCCCGATCGTGAATTGCTGCTCGGCGTGCAGCTCCAGCATCGCGTGCCAGGCGCGCTCGCGGTCCTGGCGCGTGGCTGCCTCGAGCCATACCCTGTATAGCCGCGCGAGTTCCTTCACCTCCGGAATGTCGACCGCCTCGCCGGACTTGCCGCCGGTTTCCACGTACTGGCCAAACTTCGGCCACTGCAGCTGCAGCTGGCTGGTCGGCGCAAGCTCGTCGGGGCTGTTGTCGGGCGTGGCGAGGCCGTTTTCGATGCCGCTCCACACCGAAATCACCGTCTCGCCCGAGAACACGCGCATGCGGAAAGCCTCGCGCTGCGAGGGCTTGCTGAAGAGCTTGATGCCGACCTCGCGCCAGGTCTCGCGGATCAGCTCGAGCACGTCGGTTTGCTCGGTCGACTCGCCCGCCGTCTCGACGATGATCTCGAGCGGCCGGCCGTCGGGCAGGCGGCGTACCCCATCTCTGCCTCTTTTTAATCCGATTTGATCTAACAAACGAGAAGCTTCTTTGCGGTCGTAGCGCGCCCAGCGGTCGCGGTACGCCTCGCGGAAGAGCGGGCTCTGCGGCAGCATGGTGTTGTTCGACTCGATCGCGAGGCCGAAGTAGAGCACCTGGTTGACGAGCGAGCGGTCGATCGCGAGCGATAGCGCGCGGCGGAAGCGCACGTCGCGCAGCAGGCTGCGCCACACCGGGTCGCTCACGTTGAGGTTCGGGAAGAGCGCGAAGTGCGACCCCTTGCCCGGGCGCCAGAGGAGCGTGCGGTAGCTATTCTGCTTTTCGCCCTGCTTGAGGAAGGTGTAGTTGTTGAAATGCACGTCGCGCGCCTGCAGGTCGACTTCGCCGGCGCCGGTCTTGGCCGGAATCAGCTTTGGGTCGGCCACCGCGAGCACGAAGCGGTCGATGTACGGGAGCTGCCGGCCCTCCGCGTCGACGCGGTGGAAGTAAGGATTGCGCACTGCGACGAATCGATCCGCGGGCGGCCGCGTGGTGTTCATCCACGGCTGCAGTGTCGGCAGATCGGGATTGTCGAACTCGTAGAGGTTGTCGGCGCGGTTGTGCACAGCGGACCACTTGCGTTTCGCCGTACCGTCCTCATCGGCCTGGCGCACTTTCTCCGAGTACTTCTTGTGAAGCTTCTTCAGGAAGTGCGCCGGCCGGTAGATGAAGAGCGGCGAGGCGCCCGCCTGGCGCGGCAGGAAGTGCGGATTCGGCTTGTGCCACGTATAGCGCACCACGGTCTCGGAGAGCATCTCGAACTTCGGCTTCTCGCCTTCGACCAGGAGATCCTTCGGCGGCCCGGCGGGGGCGAGCTCCTTGTTGTTCGCCACATCCTCCCAGTAGTAGCGGAAGTCCTCCGCGGTGAACGGATGGCCGTCGGACCAGCGATGCCCCTTGCGCAGCTTGAGCGTGAAGATGCGGCCCTCCTGGACCTCGAAGGATTCGAGGATGTCCGGCACGAGCTCCAGATTGCGGTCGTAGCCCACGAGGCGCGCATAGCCGTAGACGACCAGCAGCCGGGTGTCCCGACTGCGGCCGACCAGGCTGTGCAGCGTGCCCCCATGCTTGCCGAGGTTTTCAACGCTGACCACGAGCGGCTGCTGCGGCAGGCGCTTCTGCACCGGGGGCAGCTTCCCGGTGCTGACCTCGAGGCCCAGCATCGGGGTTTCGACCGCGTCGATCGCGAGTGCCCGGAAGCTCGCGAGCAGCAGAACAAGAAGAACGGCCTTCATGCAGCGGCCCTGACGAGATGTCCGCGCCCGATGTCCTGCATGCTCGGCCGCAAGCCGGCGTCGATGCGAAACTCTGCCGGCCACGCCGACGGGTCGGAAGCCTTGCCCTCCATCAACGCCTTGAAGTCGAGCTTGCGGCTCAAATCGGGCTCCGGCACGGCGGTGAGCAGCGCGCGCGTGTAGGGATGCACCGGGTTGCGGAAGAGCTCTTTCGCAGGCGCGAGCTCGACGATCCTCCCGGCGCACATCACCGCGATGCGGTCGGCGAGGTAGTTCACCACTGCGAGGTTGTGCGAGATGAAGATGTAAGCGAGGTTGAGCGCGCCGCGCAGGTCGGCGAGCAGGTTCAGCACCTGCGCCTGCACCGAAACGTCGAGCGCAGACACCGGCTCGTCGCAGATGAGGAGCTCCGGCCCGAGCGCGAGCGCGCGCGCGATGCCGATCCTCTGGCGCTGGCCCCCCGAAAAGCTGTGCGGGTAACGCCGGAGGTGGCGCACGTCCAGGCCGACGAGCCCCATCAATTCCTTGACGCGTGCGAAGCGCTCTTCCCGGTCGCCGATGCCGTGGATCACGAGCGGCTCGCTCACGATGTCGTACGCGCTCATGCGCGGGTTGAGCGAGCTGAACGGGTCCTGGAACACGAACTGGACCTTGCGCCGGTAGGCGAAGAGCTCGGCGCCCTTGAAGTTCAATACTTTCTCGTTTTTGAAAAGAATCTCTCCGGAGTCGGGCTTGACTGAGCGCAGGATCATGCGCGCGGTCGTGGTCTTGCCGCAGCCAGACTCGCCGACGATGCCCAGGCATTCGCCCGCGCCGACCTGGAAGCTGACGTCGTCGACCGCAAGCAGTTCCCCGCCCCCCTCGGCGCCGAGGAAAGAGCGCTTGCGCGTGGTGAAGCGCTTCGAGAGATTCCTGGCCTCGAGCAGCGGCCCGGGTAGGTTCTCGTGGCGCCGTGCCCCCGACATGGTGATCAGGCTCTCCTCGTTCACCTGCACCTCGCGGATCGGCGTCAACCGCTCGCCGGGCTTCATGTTGAAGCGCGGCACCGCGCGCAGCAGCGCCTTGAGATACGGATGGCGCGCTTTGCGGAAAATGTCCTCCACCGCGCCCGACTCCATGACCCGGCCGCGGTGCATCACCACCACTTCTTCTGCCATGTTGGCCACCACGCCGAGATCGTGCGTGATGAGGAGCACCGCCATCTCGAACTCCTGCTGCAGGTGCTTGATGAGCCGCAGAATCTGCGCCTGGATAGTGACGTCGAGCGCGGTGGTCGGCTCATCCGCGATCAGCAGGGCTGGACGGCACACGAGAGCCATGGCGATCATCGCGCGCTGGCGCAGCCCCCCGGAGAGCTCGAACGGATAGGTGTGCTCGGCCTTCACCGGGTCCGGAAATCCCACGCGACGGAGCATGTCGAGGACAGCGGAGCGCCGCTCGCGCTCGTCGAGCTCCGGCTGGTGCAGCGCGAGCGCTTCCGAGATCTGGTTGCCGATCGTGTGGAGCGGCGAAAGCGCCGTCATGGGCTCCTGGAAGATGATCGAAATACGGCCGCCGCGGATGTCCTGCATGTCGCGCCCCGCGGGGTCGAGCCGGGAAATGTCGATCTCGGTGCCGGGCCGCCGCTCCGGATCTCGAAACACGATTTCGCCGGATTCGATGCGTGCGATGCGCGGCAGGATGCTCATGATCGACTGCGCCACCACGGACTTGCCCGAGCCGGACTCGCCCACCAGCGCGACCGTGCGGCCGGCCGGGATACGGAAGGAGACGCCGTCGATCGCCTTGACCGTGCCGGCGTCCACGTCGAGATAAACCTTCAAATCGCGGACGGTCAGGAGATCAGCCATGCGCGGGCGCAGTATACGAGAACACTTCCGCAGTCGAGAGCCAGCGCGGACCTTCCAGGCTGAAAAGTTTTTCAAGGAAATCCCAGGCGCCTGCTTCATGCACGGCGTGATGAGTGAGCCAGCCGAAGGGCTCTTCCATCGAAAGGACTTTGAAGGCAAGCCGTAGGGCTTCGTCTTCGCCGATGAATCGCTTGCCCTGGCGCCACGCCACGATGTCCACGTGCGTGTTCACCTGCCGCAGCCCCGGCGCCGGCTCGGCGCTGGCGCGCGCCCCGTACATGCTCAGTCCACGGATACCGATCGCCGGCAGCTTCTCAAGCAGGTCCTTGCGCACGCGGTTCCACGGCGGCGCCAAAACGGGAAAAAAGCGGCTGCCGGCAAGCTCGTGCAGCCGGCGCAAGCCGTCCGAGATCCTCGCGACCGCGGCCTGCACCGGCTCGGCCGCCGGGTACTCGGTCTTCTTGTCGCCGGGGGCTGCGCGATTACGGTGATCGGTACCGTGCTGCAGGACGGTGACACCATCGTGCAGCAGCTGGAAGAGCTCGGGCTCGGCCGATACGGGAACCACGGCAAGCGAAACCGGGATTCCGGAAGAAGAAGCGAGCTCTAGTAGGCGCTTGGTTTCGGATCGCACGGCCGCGGCGTCGTCGTCGCGCCACCAGAATTGCACCGGCCGGCCTGCGTCACGGCGCCGCACTAGCTCAAGCTCGAACTCTTGCCAATTCAAGCGAGCCACTCGCGCAGAAGCTCCGCGCTGCGGCGCGCGCCGCCGAGGTCGATGGCGCCAAGCGCTGGGCGCGGCGCGGCCGCTGCGCGGTCGATAGCCTGGGCGAGCGCCGCCGGCGAAAGCGCGTCCTCCTCCAGCATGTTTACCAGCCCCCTCTGCGCCAGCAGCGTTGCACGCAGCGTCTGCTCGGATTCTCCGCCGCCGGCGAATGGCACCAGCACCGAACGGGCGCCCGCCTGCAGCGTCTCCACCACCGTGTTGTAGCCGGCTTGGCTTACAGAGACTACGCAGTTTCGAAGCCGCTGCGTGAAGTCGCTTCGCGCCCGCTCGACCATTACCCCGTCAATTTGAAGGGTCTCTACCTCTTTTGCGTTCACTCCGGCGAGGATGCGCCACGTGCTATTGCGCAGCGCGGAAAGCGCACGTGCCCGAATGGCCGTTTCGACGAGCTTTCGCCCTACCGCGCCCCCGCCGGCAGATACCAGGACCTCATCGGCCCCCACCTTTGCGTTTGCGGCCATTTCCTGGGCCACATAGCCCGTGTAGTACAGGCTTCGCTCAAGCCGCTGCGCGCGCGCGAAGCTACGCCCGAAGGGTGCGACACGCGGATCGCCATGCACGAGGAGCCGGTCGAAGTAGCGCTCGAAGCAGGCGAGCGCTTCATCCTCGCGCGCGGGCTTGGGCTCGAGGATGTCGCGCACCGAGCAGACGACCAGCCGCGATGCGGCTTCCTCCAGCAGCGGAATGAGCTCGAAGCGCATCTGCCGCCGGCCGAAGGGAAAGAGCTCCACGATAAGCACGTCCGACTTGCTCGCGCGGTACGCCTGCAGGAGAAACTCGCGGCGGCGGGCCTTCCAGGCCTCGTCGACCGGCTGGCCCTCCTCGTCGAGGAGATTCCGGAACGATGGATCGCTTGCTGCCGGAGGAAGCTGCAGCACCGAGATGCCTTCCACCGGGGCGCCGCCGCTTGCGAGCGTGACCTCGAACCCCGCGGCTCGAAGCGCCTGGGAAATCGTCGCCGCGCGCTTGAGGTGCCCGATGCCCAGGAGGTGCTGCACATAGAAAAAGGCCTTCATCGCACGTTCAACCCTTGGACGCTCGGCCTGCCTTGTGCATCGAGCATGAAGAAGTGAACAGCCCGCCAGTCGAGCTTCGCGGGCGGTTTGCCGCGCATGTCCCAGCCGCTCGCTTCGGCGAGGATCGCGCGGATCACGCCGCGATGAGTCACGGCGAGGGTCGGCACGCCTGCAGCCGCGATCTCCCGTAACCAGGGTTTGATTCTTTCAATGACCGCGCGCGGACTCTCTCCGCCCGGTGGCCGGAAATCCAGCCCGCGCGCCTCGTTCTGCGCCATCGCATCACCCAGCTCCTCACGGAGCCCGGCGAGCGTTCGCCCCTCCCACTCCCCCCAGTCCATCTCGATGATGCGCGGCTCGTGCGCCGCGTCGGGTGCGCCGAGCAGCGCCGCAGTCTGTACGCAGCGCGAAAGCGGGCTGGTAACCACTCGCATCCCCTCGCAGAAAAAACAGTCCAAAGAAATGGCATCCAGCAAAGGCACGTCTGCCCGGCCTTGAATGCGGCCCGCGGCACTCCACGCGGTGTCGGCGTGGCGCAGCAGCGCAAGCCGCGTCATAGCGCCGAAAGCAGGCTCTTCAGCCGTCCGGCGGCAGACTCGATGCTGCGTTCTGTGGCGACGAAAGCCGCGGCCGCGCGGCCGAGCGCGCCGCGCCGATCGGCATCGAGGAGCAACGCGCGAATCGCATCGGCGAGCGCGGCTTCTTCGCGCACCAGGACACCAGTCGTTCCGTCGGCCACGACGTCGGGCACGCCGCGCGTGGCGCGAGAGACGATCGGCAGGCCCGCCGCCTGCGCTTCGAGGAGCGCCATGCCGTAAGCCTCGTTCACGGCGGGCCAGGCGTAGAGGTCGCATGCCGCGTACATCTGGGCGAGCTCGCGCGTTCCTAGCGTGCCGAGGAAGCAGGCGCGTCCCGGTACCGCACTCTCGAGCGCGGCCTGCACCTCGGTGCGCACCGAGCCGTCGCCAGCGACGACAAGGCGCCAAGGCAGATCGGCGAGGCGGGAGAGCGCATCGGCGAGCGCGCGGTACGAGGCGAGCTTGTCGCCCGGGCGCATCATGGCCGCGACCGCGAGCCACGGTACTGCGGGATCGAGCCCGCGTTCGCCGGCGAGCCGGGCGCGATGCCGGCCGCGAGCGCGCCCCGCCGCTGCATACGGTCTCGCATCCACGAACGGCGGCAGGTGCACGAGGCGCTCGCGCGCAACGAGCTCTTCCAGGCCTGCGAGGTCGTCGCGTGAGGGCGCGATCACGAGGCGCGCGCGGCTAATCGCGTCCGCAGCAGCGTCGTGCCCGATCGCCCAGGGACCGCCGGCGCGCTTTTGCGCATGCGATGCTTCGGCGATTACGTACGGAATGCCGAGCGCTTCGCTGACGGCCGGGCCGAGCCAGTCGGGGGCCTTGTAGTACACATGATAGGTGAACCAGAGGTCCGGCCGCTCCTGCGCGGGCGCCGCGCGCCACTGCGCGGCGATGCGTTTAGCGAGCGCCTCGCCCTGCCGGCGCAGCGCCTCCTGCCGCTCGGGCTCTCCGTCGGCGTCGTAGCTGCGGAAAGTCGATATTAATTCGACCTTATCGGCGACGCGCTCGAGCGCGTCCATCAAGAGCCCCGCGACGCGTCGATCGCCGGAAGGCGTCGCGTGCGTCGGCGGCTTAAGCGGTGCGTAGAACGCGATTCTCACCGGGCGCGACGAGCCCGAACTTGCGGGCGATCTGCTGGAGGTTCGCGTCGAGGGCGAAGCCCTGCGCCACTCGCGCCTGGCCGGCATGGCCAAGCGCGCGGCGCTGCGCCGGATTCGTGATCAGCGCTTCCAGCGCGCGCGCCAGCGCATCGGGGTCGTTCTCCGCGACCAGGAGGCCGGTTTGGCCGTCGCGCACGAGCTCCGGGATCGCCGAGACGCGCGTCGCCACGCAGGCGAGAGCCTGGCTTTGCGCTTCGGCGAGCACGTTCGGCAGGCCGTCGCGATCGCCGTCGGCCGCGATGCAGCTCGCGAGCGCGAATACGTCGGCAGCACGATATTCGTCGAGCACCTTGTCCTGCGTGAGGCCGCCGCGCCATTGCACGCGCCCCGCGATACCCAGGGAAGAAGCAAGCCGCTCAAGCCGCTTCCTGAGCGGCCCGCCGCCGACGTGCACAAAGCGCCAATGCAGATCGGGCCGGATGCGCGCGAGCCCCTGGAGCAGCACTTCGGTGCCCTTCTTCTCCACCAGCCGCCCGACCGAGAGGATCACCACCGGATCGGCAGGCGAGCTACCGTCGCGCTCCGGACGTGAAGAAACTTTCTTGGGAAACCTTTTCAAATCGATGCCGTGATAAGCCAGCTCCACGCGGCTTGGCGGCGCGAGCGCGGCCAGGTGGTCCAGGTTTGCGCGCGTACAGGTCACAAGCCATTCGCATGAAGCGAGCTTCTCGCGCTTTTCCCAATCCGGCGTGGTCCAGATGTCCTTCGCGTGCGCCGAGCCGCTCCACGGCAGGCCGAGGAGCGCCGCGGTATAGCGCGCGACCGAGGCCGGCGTATGCAGGAAATGCGCATGCAGGTGCCTTACATCCGCCGGCAGCTCGGCGGCGAGCACGAGCGCCTGGCCGAAACGGCGAATTCGGTTAGGGGTTAGATCTCGTTTGAGATCCCTCAACCAAAGGCCGCGCACTGACTCGTACGTTCCAAATTTTCTTAACCTCCACCACGCGCGCAGGACGCGCAGCGGCTCGAGGAGCAGGTATTCGGGCAGGTAGAGGACCGGGGCGCGGATCTCCTCGTGCACGGGATGGCGCCGGGAGTCGGTCGGCCGGCGAAGCGAGACGATCAGGATATCGAGGCCACGGCGCTCGAGCGCGGCGATCTCCTGCGCGATAAACGTCTCGGAGAGACGCGGGTACCCTTTGAGTATGAAAGCGACCCGCAACCCCGCGGCCTTCCGTTGCCTATCCGATGCGCGAGATGGGGCGCGGCGCCTCGAGCTCCGCCGGCTCGATCCACGGCGCAACCAGCCGCGAGACGTTCTTGAGGCCTTCGAGGAGCCCGGGCACGACGACTTCGGAAGGCCGGTTCTGCCGCGGTAGCGCGCGCAGTGCGGCGGCCATCACCGCCGGGTCGTAGGTGCGATCGTCGGCGAGCATGCTGACCAGGCCGAGCTCGGCAGCGCGGGAAGCGCGGATGAATTGCTCGAGCCGCGGCACGGTGCGCGGCACGATGAGAGCGCGCTTGTCGAGCGACAGCACTTCGCAGAAGGTGTTGTAGCCGCCCATGGCAACCACGCCGGCCGCACGCGCCAGGAGCGCCTCGAGATGGCTGTGAAAAGTGATCGCGTCCACGCGCTTGAGCCTGGCCGCGCGGTCCATGAACTCGGTCTGGCGGTCCGCGTGCATGAACGGCCCGAGCACCAGTAGCGCCGGGTACGGCAGCAGCGGGTCGTGCTCGTAGGCGCGCAGCACCCAGTCGATCAGCCCCTCGCCGTCGCCGCCGCCGCCCGTGGTGACGAGCAGGAACGGGCGGTTGGCGATCTCGGGAAGGCGCGGCGGCGCGCCGTGCGTCGGGACCTCGCGGTGCAGGTAGCCGGTGTAGACCATCTTCTTGCGCACGCTCGTCGGCAGCGAGATTCCTTCGAGCGGATCGCAGATCTGCGGCAGGCCGTACACCCAGATCTCGTCGTAGAACTCGCGCAGGGCGGGCAGCACTTTCTTGCGCTGCCACTCGGGCTCGAGAATCCGCGGCTCGTCCATCACGTCGCGCAGCCCAAGGATGATGCGCGTGCCGCGGCGCTTGAGCACTTTCAGGGTCTGCAGCAGCTCGCCACGCAACCCGACCGGCTCCTTGTCGACGATGAAGACGTCGGGCGCGAACTTTTCCGCGGTGTGCTGGATGATCGAGGCGCGCATCGACATCGTCTCGCGAATATCGAGGTGCAGGTTGAGCGAGGTGTACGCGCCGTTGCGCAGCTTGATCACGCCGGGAACGCGCACGAAGTCGACGCGCGTGCGGAAATCGAAGCTGCCGATGATCGGCGAGCCCGAAAGAATCAGGACCGAGAGCTGCTTGAAGCTCTCGACGAGCGAATGCGCGATCGTCCGGCAGCGGCGCAGGTGCCCGAGGCCAAACGTGTCGTGGCTGTAGATGAGTATGCGGCCATCGTTCCGCCTGGACCTCATGGCGCCCCTCCCTCTGTCATGCCCGATTTTCGGCTGGCGCCGCGGGAACGCGCAAGCCCTGCAGGTTGGCAACTTCCCTGGCCCTGCAGGCCTTGCATGCCCCGCACGGACGAAAGCCGTCCAAGGGCCGCCGACAGGACCATGTCAGATCTAGCAGTGCTTGCGGCAGCGCCGCAATGAGCTCGGCTTTGGGCGTGTCATAAACTGGAAAGAGCCACTCGGCGTTCGGCTCGCCCAGCTTGCGTGCGCGGTAACACTCGTACAGAACTTCGAACACGCGCTTTTGCCGGGCCGTGCGCTTCACGATGTCGGTGTCCGCGGCAAGCGCGCCGACCGCGATTCGATTGCACCCCGGCGTATCGATCGCAACCTGGCAGGCGACGAACGCGATCGAAAGATAGTCGATCGGGATCGCTTCCAGCGCCGAGAAATCCAGGCCCGATTCGGAATAGCGGAACGGCCGATAGTGCGCGAGGCAATATGCGACGATCGCCTCGACCGCACGGCTCTCGGCGCGGTCGCGTCCTTCGCGGTTCACCATGCGGATGTGGTGCACACGCAGCTCGGCCGCGCTCGCGGTAAGCAGCTTGACCAGCATCGCGGTGCTGTCGATCCCGCCCGAAAGCATCACCAGGGTCGTCACAGTCAGATTCTATCTGTACTAGGATGCGCCCAATGAGCGTGAAAAAGCTGCTCGATCTGAGCGCAAAAGTGGCTGTGGTGACCGGCGGCTCGCGTGGTTTGGGCTTGCAAATTGCGGAGGCGCTCGGCGAGATGGGGGCCAGGCTCGCCCTTACGGCGCGGAACAAGGACGAATTGGATTCTGCAGTAGCTCACCTCGGGAACCAAGGCATTGGGGCCGTACCGTTTGTCTGCGACATCGGCAGGCGAGAGCAGATCGCGCCGTTCGCCGAAGAGGCGATGAAGCTCTTCAAGAAAATAGACATCCTCGTCAACAACGCGGGTGCCACGTGGGGCGCGCCGGCGGAAACGCATCCGCTGGACGCATGGGACAAGCTCGTCAGCGTGAACATGAGCGGGCTTTTCGCGCTCACGCAGATCGTCGCCAGAAAATCGATGATTCCCGCGAAGTGGGGACGCATCATCAACGTCGCCTCGGTCGCCGGGCTGATGGGGCAGGACCCGCGCTTCGCCGCGACCGCCGCCTATACCGCGACGAAGCACGGCGTGGTCGGCCTCACGCGCCAGCTCGCGGCCGAGTGGGGTGTGCACGGCATCACCGTGAACGCGATCTGCCCCGGCTTTTTCCCGTCGAAGATGACACGCGCAACTCTCGAGACCGCAGGAAAATTGATTCAAGAGTGGACTCCGACGCGACGCCTCGGAGGCGACGAAGATCTAAAGGGGCTCGCCGTACTGCTCGCCTCCGAAGCCTCGCGCCACATCACGGGGCAGGCGATCGCGGTCGACGGCGGCGCCACCATCGTATGAACCTCGAGTTCGCACGCGAATACCAAAAGAAGATCCCGTTTCTGCAGCACCTGAAGATCCAGACCGACGAGCTGGGCAAGGGCACTGCGCGGCTGTCGCTGCCGATCGAGCGCCATCTCACCAACAGCCTCGGCACGGCGCACGGTGGTGTCATCATGTCGCTGCTCGACGTGGCGCTGTGCACTGCGGCGCGCACGCTGCACCCGGACTCGCTCGGCGTCATCACCATCGACCTCAGCGTCTCGTTCATCGGGGGCGCGAGCGGCGCACGGCTTTGGGCGGATGCGCGCGTGCTGAGGGATGGGCGTAGCATGAGCTTCGTCGAGGCAGAAGCGAAGAACGAGGACGGTTCGCTCGTGGCGAAAGCAATCGCCACCGTCCGAGTAAGGCTCAAGGAAAAGGGGGGTCGCTCATGACCACAGTAAATCCCTACGCTGCACCGAAGGCGGCGCTCGCCGACGAGACCCTGAGCTCCAACGCCGATTTCGTCCCAGGCGGCCAGCCGCGTCCGGCCGCGAATGGCTGGACCTGGATCGCGGAGGGATGGGAGCTCTTCAAGCGCCAGCCGGGCATGTGGATAGGGATGATCCTCGTTCTGTTACTCATCTTCGTCGCCGCTGCCTTCATACCGATCGTCGGCGGGCTGGCGATGACTCTCTTCGGACCGGTGTTCGCCGCCGGCGTGATGCTGGGCTGCAAGGCACTCGACTCGGGCGAAGAGCTCGAGCTCTCCCACCTCTTCGGCGGGTTCCGCAGCCGCACCGGCACGCTGATCGGCGTGGGCGCGCTTTACCTCGCGGCCACCATCGCGGTTGCGCTGGTGGTGAGTCTTGTAATGGGCGTAGGCATGATGACGATGATGGGCGGCGGGGACCAGCAGGCGATGGCCGCGATGGGGATGACGTTCGTGCTCGCCATGCTGATCATGCTGGCGCTGCTCCTTCCCGCAATGATGGCGGTCTGGCTTGCCGCGCCGCTCGTCGTATTCCACGACCACGGCGGGATCGACGCGATGAAGGGCAGCTTCGCGGGCTGCCTGAAGAACCTGCTGCCTTTCCTGCTCTACGGCGTCGTGCTCGCCGCGCTCTCTATCCTCGCGTCGTTGCCGCTCGGCCTAGGCTGGCTTGTCCTCGGGCCGGTATTCGCGGCGTCGATCTACGCCTCGTACCGCGACATCTACCTCAAGCCGCGACCGTAGCGCGGCTGTTGCCCTGGAGGAGCGCGCGGCCGCTCCACAGCCACGCGAGGCCGGCGAGCTGCACCGCCCAAGTCATGCCAAGCGCCCAGGGATAAGCCTCGGCGGCGTAGCCGCTCGCGCTCGGCCGCCACAGATCGAGCACCAGGCCGATTCCCCACTGCCCGCTGAACATGCCGACGAAGCCGAAAACGTTGATCGCGGTGTTCGCGCGGCCCGCCATGGCCTTCGGAAGCCGCCGCGACAGGATGGAATACGCAAGCACAACCGAGGTTCCGGCTCCTACGAAAATGAGCCACAGCAAGAGCAGTTTCACGCCGAGGACGAGCAATGCCAGGCTCAGCGAAGAAAGCGCAACGCCTCCCACGAGTAACGAAACCGTATTGCGCCCGCGCCGCTGCCAGGCATCCGCCGCACGGCCAAAGCCGAGGTAGCCGACGATCATCGCCACGTTGACGGCGAGGAGCCCGCGCGCGACCTCTGCAGGCGAATAGCCCGCAACGTCGCGCAGCCAGGTCGCGATCCACAGCGTCTGCAGCGCCACCGCGGCGAACTGGCTCGCGCCGAGGCACACCGCGAGCCGGAGGAATGCCGGGTCTTTCAAGAGTTGCAGCAAGCCCTCGGTGATCTCCTGCAGTTTTTCGCTTCTTGGCCGGGCGCTGCGCTCCGGCACCCATAACCACAGCACGAGGCTCACGGCTACAGTGGCGGCGACGATGAGCATGAAGGTCTCGCGCCAAGGCCAGACTCGAAGCACGAGCTCGAGCGGAACGGTGGCAGTCATCGCGCCCACCGCGCCGGCGGAGAACGCGATCGCGTTCATGGTCGAGATTCGCTCGGCGGGGTACCACAGCACGAATGCGGTGAGGGAGGCCATCAGGCACGCCGAGACGCCCACGCCGATGAGCGCGCGCGCCGCGATCGCGGCGGCGGCGCTCTCGGCGTGCGCAAACCACGCGCCGCCCGCCGCAGCGACGAGGAGGAGCGCCGCGTTCACGCGTCGCGGCCCGAAGCGATCCATCGCCACCCCCACCGGAAGCTGGCACAGCGCGAAGGAAAGGAAGTACATGCTGGAGAGCAACCCCAGGCCGCCCGCGCTCAGCCCGAACTCGGCGACGAGCGTCGGCGCGAGCACCGCATTCACCATGCGGTACACGTAGGAAACGAAATAGCCGGAAATGAAAGGAAGCGCGACCCTGACGAACGGGGAAGAAAAAATTTGCTTCAAACCCCTTGTCTAGTTCTTCGCGGTCTCGAGCCCGCCCAGGTAGAAGCGGTTCCAGGTCGGGCTGATGACGAGCTCGTTCACGCAGGCGCGCGGCGGCAGCATAGCGACGAAGAGGATCGCGCGCCCGAGGTCCTCGGCCTGCAGCATGCGCGCGCGCTCTTCCGGCGGTGGCGGTACCGGGCGCTTCTCGAGAATCGGAGTCGCGACTTCGCCCGGCAGGATCGCAGTGGCGCGGATGCCGTTCGCGCATTCCTCGATGTTGAGCTGCTCGGTGAGCGCGTTGACTGCGTGCTTGGTTGCGCTGTAGCCAGGCCCGGCGAGCGGGTTGGCATAGCGGCCGAACCAGGAGGAGATGTTGATGACGAGGCCGTCCTTGCGTTCGCGCATGGCGGGCAACACCGCATGGCAGCAGTAGAACATGCCCGAGAGATTGATCGCCACGATCTGATCCCAGCCCTCGACCGAGACGTTGCGGAAGTGGCGTTTGGGCAGGTTGATGCCAGCGCTGTTCACCAGGATGTCTACGCGGCCGTGGCGCTCGAGGATCGCCTGCGAAGCGCGCGCGACGTCCTTCTGGTCGGAAACGTCGAGTGTCATCGCTTCCCCGCTGCCGACGCTTTTCAGTTTCTGTTCGGCTTGCTGGAGCGTCCCTGCGCTTCGCCCGGAAATAACCACATGAGCACCCGCGCGCGCGAGCTCGATGCCGCCGGCGAGCCCGATCCCCGAGCCCCCGCCTGTAATCCAGGCAACTTTATCTTTTAGCGTATTGGGCGGCGCCAAAGAGATTCTCGCGTTGCTCCGCGGTCATTTGGGTACGTCGCCGCTCGGCGAGCACCTGCAGAGCGCGCTGCACCGCCGGGCGCTCGAGGATCGCGTCGCGCCAGCGCTTGAGCGCCGGGTACTCGTCGATGTTCACGCCCTGGCGCTCGGGGGCGCGCAGCCAAGGCACGATCGCCATGTCGGCGATGGTGTATTCGTTGCACGCGATGTACCTGCTCTCGCGCAACCTGCGCTCGAGCACGCCGTAAAGGCGGTTCGCCTCGTTCTTGTAGCGGTTCATCGCGTACTCGATCTTCTCCGGGGCGTAGCCGAGGAAGTGGTGCGCCTGGCCGAGCATCGGGCCGATGTGCCCCATCTGGAACATCACCCACTGCATCACTTGCCAGCGCTCGCGCAGCCCCGCCGGCAGGAACTTGCCGGTCTTCGAGGCGAGGTAAAAGAGCAACGCGCCCGACTCGGCGAGCGCGAAAGGCTTGCCCTTGCCCTCGGGGCCATCGGGATCGACCATTGCCGGCATCTTGTTGTTGGGCGAGATCTTGAGAAACTCGGGCTTGAACTGGTCGCCCGCGCCGATGTCCACCGGAATCACGCGATAGGGCGTGCCGGTTTCTTCCAGCATGATATGGACCTTGTGGCCGTTGGGCGTGGGCCACGTATACAGATCGATCACGTCTAATACTCCTTTTTTCCTTCTATTCCTCTGAATTGATGACAACCGTTCGGCTGATCTTATCGTGCCAGCCTTGCTTGCGCCGATCGAACGCCGCCCACAGGAAGCCTAGGTAAAGCGGGAGCGCGGAGACAAAATAAGCGAAGAAGCGCAGCACGAGCCGCCCAAGCGTTGGCGGAGCGCCGGTCGCCGCATCGACGATCTTCAACCCGACCGCGATTTTGCCGGGCGTCGCGCCGCAGTAGCGCCAGAAGCCGATCACCGCAACGGCCACGGCGACAAACGAGAGCAGATCCCACGAATGCTCGGCCGGGTTGAGCGAGAGCTGCGGAATGCCAAAGCCGAGCACCATGATCGGCACCGCGATCACGGTCACGATCAGCCAGTCGATGACCAGGGCCGCGGCGCGCTGCCAGAAGCCCGCGTAGTCAGGCGAGCTTGACCAGCTGCTTGCCAAAATTTCCGCCCCTGAGCAGCGAGACGAGCCCCTGCGGCGCGTTCGCCAAGCCTTCGACAATCGATTCGCGCGTCTTGAGCTTGCCGGCGGCGTAGTAGCCGCCGAGCGCCTTCAGCGCTTCGCCGTAGCGCTCCTTCCAGTCGAACACGATCATGCCCTGGAGCTTGAGCCGGTTCACCAGCACCGCGCGCAGATTCTTCAGGCGGTAGGGCTCGGTCGCGTTGTACTCGGCGATCATCCCGCACACCACGATGCGGCCGAAAAGCTTCATGCGCGTGAGCAGGATGTCGAGCATCTCGCCGCCCACGTTGTCGAAGTAGACGTCCACGTCTTTCAGCTCGTCGCGCAGGTTGGCCGACTTATAGTCGATGCACGCGTCGAAGCCGAGCTCACGCGTCACGTAGTCGCACTTCTCGCGCCCGCCGGCGATGCCGATCGCGCGGCAGCCCCAGAGCTTCGCGAGCTGTCCGACTACGCTGCCGACCGCGCCTGAGGCGGCCGAAACGACCACTGTCTCTCCGGGCTTCGGCTGCCCGATGTCCTTCAGGCCGAAGTACGCGGTCATGCCTGGCATGCCGAGCACGCCCAGGTAATAGCTGAGCGGCGCGCGCGCCGCATCGACTTTGGTTGCTTCTTTCGTCACTCCATACAACTGCCACCCCGTCTGGGTGAGTACGTGATCTCCGATTTTGAGATTCTTGTTTTTGGAGTCGATGACTTCCCCTACGGTCTGGCCGACCATCACCTCGCCGATGTCCACGCCCTTCACATAGCTCTTCGCCTCGCTGATGCGCCCGCGCATGTATGGATCGAGCGAAAGCCATAGATTCTTGACGAGGACCTCTCCGTCTCCGGGCGCCGGCACCTGTACTTTCTCGATTCGAAAATTCTCGGGCGTGACCCAGCCCTTGGGGCGGTTGGCGAGCACGATGCGCTGGTTTTCCATGCGCTGAAGTCTAGCTTGGGCAGCCGCGCGCATCGAGCACCGCGGCCGGGCGGAAAACCTGCAGCATTTCGGGCGAGCCTTCAAACTGCGCGTCCAGCGCGACGAGCACCTGGTTTCCCTGCGCTTTCACTACTTCGCCTTTCAACGCCTGGGCCGCGCGTGTGTCGGTGAGCCTCCAGGCGAGCCCGGTGCGGCACTCCTTGAACGTCGCCCCGTCATAGACGCCCACCATGCGAAACGGGCCGCGGAGCTGCTCGATTTGCGAGCTTTTCTTGAGCTTCTCGAGCCGGTAGCGGCGCGTATCGCGATCGCCCGTGAGCTCGAGAACCCCGTCGGCGTAGCGCCAGCGTCCGAAATCATAGAACTCCGAGGCGCCGAGCTGATCGCGTAGCAGATAGGCCCCGTCGGGGCGGAGCGTGAGCGTGACCGCCAGGCAGCCCGGGCAATCGGGCTCATCCACGAGCGTCGCCGGCAGCGGCGGCAGCGCCTGCGGCGGCGGCTCGGGTTCGTCTCTTGGAGCGGGCTGCTGCTGCGCGCATGCGGCAACGAAGACTGCCGCTGCGACCCACCGGCTAAAGCGAGGCAAAGCGCGCGAGGTGCTGGTCCACGTCGCCGAAGCGGCGACCGAGCGCGGTGAGGCGCCGGAAGGTGTGGCTGACCTTGAGCTCGTCGCTCATGCCCATCCCGCCGTGCAACTGCACCGACTCCTGGCTGATGTGGCGCGCGGCATCCGCGATCCTGATTTTCGCCGCCGAAACCGAGCGGGTGCGCTCGCGCGCGCTTTCGGATTGATCGACCTTCGAGCAGGCGAGGCACGCCATGGACTTCGCCTGCTCGTAGGAGATGTACATGTCCACCATGCGATGCTGGAGCGCCTGGAAGGTGCCGATCGGCACGCCGAACTGGCGGCGCGTCTTCAGGTACTCGAGCGTGGTGTCGCAAGCGAACTTCATCGCTCCGACCGCCTCGGCGCACGAAAGCGCGGCGCCGAAGTCGAGGACCTCGTCGAGCACACCGCCCGCGAGGGGCTCACCCTTGCCGTCGAAGCGGATGTCGCCTGCCGCGAGGTCGTCGACCGTACGATACGCCCGCACTTCGATCGCCTCGCGCGCCACGATCCGCAGCCTGCCGTCCGATCCGAACACGATCCGGTCGGCCATCGGCGCGCCAATCACGCCGCGCGGCCCGGTCGCGAGCGCAAGCCGCATCTTGCCCTGCACGACGAGCGGAAGGAATTCGTGCTTCTGTCTTGCGTCGCCGCCTTTGGCGATCGCCAGGGCGGCGAGGATTGTCGGGAGGTAGGGCTCGACCACCAGCGCCTCGCCGAATGCTTCCATCAGGGTCATCAGGTCGACCGCGCCGCCGCCGAAGCCGCCGTAGTCCGGCGAGAGCGGCAGCCCGGTGAGCCCCATCTCGGCGAACGTCGCCCACACGCGCTCGCTCCAGCCCTCGGGCGTGGCGAGGATCTTCTTCCGTGCCTCGAAGTCGTACTCCTTTTCGAGGTAGCGGCGGACGGAATCCGCCAGCAGCTGCTGCTCTTCGTTGTAGTCGAAGTTCATAAACCCAACGTCATTTTGGCGACGATGTTCCGCTGAATTTCGTTCGAGCCGGCGTAGATGGTGGTCTTCCTCATGTCGAGGTACCGCCGCTCGAGCGCCTGAGTCTCGCGCGCGTTCGGATCGGCAGCCTGTATCGCGAGCTCGGTGAGCGCCTGCTGGATCTCCGTGCCTTTTATCTTCAGCATCGATACGTCCGCGCCCGGCGGCTGGCCGGTACGGCGCATGCGGTCCAGGAAGCGCAGGTTCGTGATCTCGAGCGCCATCAGCTCGACCTCCAAGCGCGTCAGGCGATCGCGAAAGCGGACGTCACTTAGTTTTGAGGAAAAATTCTCCTTCAGCTTCCGCAGCTCCCGTTTCGATTCGCCGATCCGGCCGGTATTCATGCGCTCGTAGCCGAGCAGGTACTTCGCCACCGTCCAGCCCTGGTTTTCCTTGTGCACGAGGTTTTCGAGCGGGACTTTCACGTCGTCGAAGAAGACCTCGTTCACCGCGTGAGCACCGTCCATCAGGATGAGAGGGCGCACGGTGATTCCGGGCGAGCGCATATCCATGAGAAGGAACGAGATCCCTTCCTGGCGCTTCTCGACTGTCGGATCGGTCCGCACCAGGCAGAAGATCCAGTCGGCGTAGTGGGCGTAGGAGGTCCAGGTCTTCTGGCCGTTGACGACGTAATGGTTCTCTTTTTTCTCTGCCTTTGTCTTGAGCGAAGCGAGATCGCTGCCGGAGCCCGGCTCGGAGTATCCCTGGCACCAGAAATCGTCGCCGTTGTAGATGCGCGGCAGGAAGCGCTTCTTCTGCGCCTCGGTGCCAAACGCGAGCAGCACCGGCGCGCACATGTTGATGCCGAACGGAATGATCGGCGGGGCTCCGGCATAGCCGAGCTCTTCCTCGAAGATGTAGCGTTGCACCACGTTCCAGCCGGTGCCGCCCCATTCCTTGGGCCACGCCGGAGCGACCCAGCCTTTCTTGGCCAGGATGCGATGCCAGCGCATCAGCTCTTCCTTGGAGAGGTGGCCGCGGTCCTTCAGCTCCTGCGGCAGGCTGGCGGCGAGCCAGGCGCGAACATCGTCGCGGAATGCCAGCTCATCGGGGGAGTAGTTGAGGTCCATCACAGAATAGTAACGCCGCCGTCGGCGACGATGCATTGACCGGTGATAAATGCCGCTGCCGGCGACGCGAGAAACACCGCGATGCCGCCGATGTCGCGCGGCTCTCCAAGGCGGCGCAGCGGCGTGGCGGCGATGCGCTCGGCGCGCCGCTTCTCGTCCTCCCACAGGGCGCGCGCGAACTCGGTCCGGATCAGCCCCGGCGCGATGGCGTTCACCCGTACGTTTTTCGGGCCCCATTCGGCAGCGAGGTTGCGCACCAGGTGGTGGCCGGCCGCCTTGGAAATGCCGTAGGCCCCGATCACCGTGTTGGCCAGAATGCCGCCGATCGAACCGACCAGGATGAAGCTGCCCCCGCCTCGCTTCGCCATGCCGGGAAGCGTCATCGCGGCCAGCCAGAGCACGCTTTTCAGGTTGTTGGCGAGGATCTTGTCGAAGGCGTCGTCGGCGATGCCGATGAGCGGGCCGTAGTACGGATTGCTGGCTGCATTGGCGACCACGATGTCGATCCCGCCCCATCGTGCAGCCGCAGCATCGACCAGCCCCTGGAGCTCTTCCTTTCGCGACACGTTGCATGGCTTGGCCAATACATCGAAACCGAGCCGAGTCAGCTCGGTTTCAGCTTGCTCGCAGGCTTCGATCTTGCGGCTGCAAAGGGCGACCTTGGCGCCCGCGCGCGCCAGCTCCTCGGCAATGGAGCGTCCGATGCCGCGCGTTGCGCCGGTCACGAGCGCTACCTTGCCGCTCAGCTCGAATGGGGAAGGCACGATTCGTTCCCGCTGTTCCACCATGTGAAACCCGGTACGACTAAGTTGACACGCCGCGCCGGGCCGACAGAATAACGAAACGCGAAACATTCCGCCCGCTTTTTCCAAACCCGAAACAACGAAAGCCAACGAGGAGGGCTTTTTTTCATGGGAGCACCCGAACCCGCAGCGTCGATTCCGCAAGCGCCGGCTACGTTCAGCTACGAGCATGAAGGCGACCGGCAGTTTGCGACCACCCTAGCGCGCGGCCTGGAAGTCCTGCGCTGCTTCACGCCACTCGAGCCGCTGCTCGGCAACAAGGAGATCTCCGTGCGCACCGGGCTGCCGAAGCCTACGGTGTCGCGCCTCACTTACACGCTGACCAAGCTCGGCTACCTGCGCCACAACATGCGCCTGGGAAAATACCAGCTCGGATCCGCGGTGCTTTCGATCGGCTACCCGCTCCTCGCATCGATGAATGTGCGCCAGGTGGCACGCCCGCTGATGAAAGAGCTCGCCGATTACTGCAACGGCTCGGTGTCGATGGGCGTGCGCGACCGCCTGAACATGGTGTACGTCGAATCGTGCCGTAGCGGCAACGGCATCACCACGCTGCCCGACATCGGCACGTCGGTGCCGATCTCGCAATCGGTCATCGGGCGCGCCTTTCTTTCCGCCTGCACTCCGCCCGAGCGCGAGTCGGTGTTGAATCAGATGAAGGTGAAGGAGCCCGAGGCGCACCGCAAGTTCCGCCCCTCGATCGACAAGGCGCTCGACGACATCCGCATGCGCGGATTCTGCGCAAGCACGGGCGAGCTGCGCCGCGAGGTCTATGCGGTGGGCGCCCCGATGCGCCGCACGGTCGACGGCGAGATCGTGTCGTTCAACTGCATCGTCCCCGGGTTCATGGTGAAGAAGGGTCAGCTCGAGGACGACCTGGGGCCGCGGTTGGTTGCAATGGTGAGGAACATAGAGGCTTCATTGGGGCTTCACTAGCAGCGCGGTAGCATCGGCGTTTCCTAACTCGGGAGGAAACGCCGATGCAAGAGTTCCTTTCGTACTTCCGCGAGGTCGACGCGTCGACCAAGGCGATCATCGTTCAGAGCCTGCGAATCGCCGCTATTCTGCTCGTTGCCTGGGTGCTGCAAGCGGTGGCGTCGCGCCTGATCCGCGTGTTCCGCCTCTACATGTCGAGGCGCACCGTCCCCGACGAGATCGGGCGCGTCGAGACGCTCGCGCGGGTGTTCCGCAACGCCGCGGCAATCGTGATCGTGGTCCTCGCCGGCACGTTGGTGCTAGGTGAGCTCGGCGTCTCGATCGCGCCGATCCTCGCTACCGCCGGCGTGGCGGGGATCGCGATCGGCTTTGGCGCGCAGAGCCTGATCAAGGATTATTTCAACGGCTTTTTCCTGCTGCTCGACGACCAGATCCGCCAGGGCGACGTGGTGCAGATCGCGGACAGGGGGGGACTGGTCGAGGAAGTCACGCTGCGCTACGTGCGGCTACGCGACCTCGACGGTCACGTGCATTTCGTGCCGAACGGCGAAATCAAGGTGGTCACCAACCGCACGCGCGAATACGCGACCGCGCTCGTCGAGATCGGCATCGCGTACCGCGAGGACCCCGACGAGGCAATCGGCGTGATGCGCGAGGTCGCAGCCGCAATGCGCGCCGATCCGGAATGGCGCGCGCGCATCGCCGAGGAGCTCGAGGTCATGGGCGTGGAGAAATGGGGCGACTCGGCGGTGATCCTGCGCGCGCGCATCCGGGTCGTGCCGCCGATCCAGCAGTGGAACGTGAAGCGCGAGTACCTCAAGCGCCTGAAGAAGGCGTTCGACGCCCGCGACATCGAGATTCCCTTCCCGCACCTCACCGTTTATCCCGGCAGCCGCAAGGACGGAGGTGCGCCGCCGCTTCATCTGGCCGTCTCCCAGACGCGCTAGCGATGCGCAACCTGCTGTCCGCGCTCGACCTCGGCGCCGCCGAGGCGGCGGTGACCCAGGCCTCGCGCATCGCGGTCATCCTGCTGCTCGCCTGGGCGCTGCAGCGAATCGCGAGCCGGCTGATCCAGGGTTTCCACGCGTACATGGCCGGGCGTGCGCGCGCGGACGAGCTCACGCGTATGGCCACGGTAGGTCGCGTGCTGCGCTATGCCGCGACCGTGATCATCGCCGTGCTCGCAGGCACGCTCGTGCTCGGCGAGCTCGGCATCTCGGTCGCGCCGATCCTCGCGACTGCCGGCATCGCCGGAATCGCGGTGGGCTTCGGCGCGCAGAGTCTGATCAAGGACTACTTCAACGGCTTTTTCCTGCTGGTCGAAGACCAGCTGCGCCAGGGCGACGTCGTCGAGATCGCTGGCCGCGGCGGCACGGTCGAGGAGCTCACCTTGCGCCACGTGAGACTCAGGGACTTCGACGGCAACCTCTACTACGTGCCGAACAGCGAGATCAAGGTCGTGCTGAACCGAACGCGCGGACACGCACGGGCGGTGATGGACGCGGTGGTGAAATCGAGCCAGAAGATCGACGAAGCCTACGCCGTGATGCGCGAAGTCGCGGCCGAGCTGCGCCGCGACCCGGAGCTCGGCGCGAGCATCCTTGGCGAGGTCGAGATCGCGGGCGTCGAGCGCTGGGAGCCCTGGGGCCTGGTGCTGCGCTGCCGGCTGAAGGTGCTGCCGCACGCGCAGTGGCGCGTGCGCAGCGAGTTCATGCGGCGGCTCAAGGCCGCATTCGAGGCTCGCGGGATACAAAGTCCCTGAGAATCTCGTGGATGCGGCGCACGCCGTCGGTGAGCGCCGCTGGGCCGGGCTGCAGGATGTCGGCCGACTTCACCTCGAACAATCGATTCTCCTTCACGGCCGAAATCTGCTGCCAGCCGGGGCGCGCGGCCACCCGCTCGGGCCTGAACTTCTTGCCGCACCACGAGCCGAAGATGACTTCGGGGTTTTTCTCCACGACGATTCCTGGGTCGGGCACGACCCGTCCCGCGGCGGCTTGCGAATGGGATTGTTGCGAAAACACGTCCTCGCCGCCAGCGATCTCGATTAGCTCGCTCACCCAGCGGATGCCGCTGATCATCGGCTCGTCCCATTCCTCGAAATAGACGCGCGGGCGGCGCGGAAACGCCCTCGCCTGCTCGCGGATGCGGTCCAGACCGTCCTCGAGATCGCGCACAAGCGCAGCGCCCTTGTCTGCCTTACCGATGAGAGACGAGAGCGCCAGGATCATCGAGAGTATCTCGTCGACCGAGCGTTGGTTGAAGAGGAGGACGTTCAGGCCAGCCTTGGCGAGCTCGCGTGCGATGTCGGCCTGCAAATCGGAGAAGCCGATCACGAGATCGGGCTTCAGCTCGAGAATCTTGTCCGTCTTCGCCGAAAGAAAGGCCGAAACGCGCGGCTTTTCGCGCCGGGCCCGCGGCGGGCGCACCGTGTAACCCGAGATGCCGATAATGCGCCGCTCCTCCTCAAGGAGGTACAAAGTTTCGGTGCTCTCTTCGGTAAGGCAGACGATCCGCTCGGGGTAATGCGCCGGCATTCGGTATTATCGAATCATGGGGCCCTTGCAGGGGATCCGAGTCCTCGAGTTCGAGTCGATCGGGCCGGCGCCGTTCGCCGGCATGCTCCTCGCCGACATGGGTGCCGACGTGCTCGTGGTCGAGCGCCCCGCGCAGACCGACCTGGGCTTGAAGCGCGAGCGCCGGCAAGACGTCATGATGCGGGGCAAGCGCTCGGTCACTTTCGATTTGAAAAGAAAGACCGGCTCTGAAGTCGTTCTGCAGCTTGTCTGCCGTGCTGATGCGTTGATCGAAGGCATGCGGCCCGGGGTCATGGAGCGCCTCGGCCTCGGCCCCGATGAGGTTCTGAAGAGAAATCCAAAGCTCGTTTACGGCCGCATGACCGGGTGGGGCCAGGACGGACCGCTTGCGCCGCGCGCGGGACACGACATCAATTACATCGCGCTTGCCGGCGTGCTGCACGCTTTCGGCCGCAAGGGCGAGGCGCCGGTGCCGCCGCTGAATCTCGTCGGGGATTTCGGCGGCGGCGGCATGCTGCTCGCGTTCGGCGTCGCCTGCGGCCTGATCGAAGCCGCGCGCTCGGGCCGCGGCCAGGTCATCGATGCCGCAATGGTCGAAGGCGCCTCGCTGCTCGCCGCCATGTTCGCCGGGCTTCTTGCGGCAAGGAGCTGGTCGGAGGAGCGAGGAACCAACATTCTCGATACCGGAGCCCCCTGGTACAACGTCTACGAGACCAGGGACGGGAAGTACGTGTCCATCGGCTCGATCGAGGGGCGCTTCTACGAAGAGCTCCTGCGCAAGCTCGGCGTTCCCGACCTCGGCCAGCATGACCGCAGCCGCTGGCCGGAAATGAAAACCCTGTTCGAGAAAGTTTTCCGGTCGAAGACCTGTGAGGAGTGGTGCAAAGTATTTGAAGGCTCTGACGCGTGCTTCGCGCCGGTGCTGTCCTGGTCGGAAGCGCGGCAGGACCCACATATGGTCTTCAGGGGGAATTTCATTGAAGCCGCAGGCGTGCAGCAGCCGGCGCCCGCGCCGCGGTTTTCGCGCACACCCGGCGCAGTACGGCGCCCGCCGCCCGAGCGCGGCGAGGGCGGCGCGACGGCGCTCGGTGAATGGGGGTTCGACGCTGCCGAGATCCGCAGGCTGCGCACGCTCGGCTTGGGCTGCGCCGATTAGGGAGGGACGATGCTGGGACGCCTGATGCCGCGCGAGGGCAGGTTCTACGATCTCTTTAACGCCCACGCCGAGCGCATTGTCGAGGGCAGCCGCGAGCTCGCTGCGATGCTCGGTAGCTTTAGCGAGCTCGAGGCCCACGCGCAGCGCATCGACGCCGCGGAGCGCGCCGCCGACAAGGTGACGCACGAGTGCATCTCGCTGCTGCACAGGACCTTCATCACGCCGTTCGACCGCGACCAGATCCACCAGCTGATCACGGCGATGGACGATATCCTTGACCTGATCCAGGACGTAGCCGAGTCGGTAGCGCTCTACGACCTGCGGCGCGTGACCCCCGAAGCGAAACAGCTCGCCGACATCTGTCACATGAGTTGCGAGCGAGTGAAGGCCACGGTGGCCCTGCTGACCAACGTCAAGCGCTCCGATGCAATCATGAAGAACTGCGAGGAGATCGACCGGCTCGAGTCGGACGCCGACCGGGTGATGCGCTCCGCGTTGTCGAAGCTGTTTCGCGAGGAAAGTGACCTGAAGCAGGTCATAAAGCTGCGCGTGATCTACGATCTGCTCGAGTCGGTCACCGACCGCTGCGAGGACGTAGCCAACGTGGTCGAGGGCATCGTCCTAGAGAATTCCTGATGGACGGGAGCGGCGGCGCGCAGCTTGGGCTGCTGGTCGTCATCGCCCTGGTCCTCGTGGCGCTCGCGTTTGATTTCATGAACGGCTTCCACGACGCCGCGAACTCCATCGCCACCGTCGTTTCGACGCGCGTGCTCAAGCCCTACCAGGCGGTGCTGCTCGCGGCGCTGTTCAACTTCGTGGCGTACTTCGTGTTCCATGTGAGCGTCGCCACGACCGTCGGCAAGGGAATCGTCGATACCGGCATCATCGACCACTACCTGGTGTTTGGCGCGCTGATGGGCGCGATCGGCTGGAACCTGATCACCTGGTGGTACGGCATCCCCTCGTCGTCATCGCACGCGCTGATCGGCGGGCTGTGCGGGGCGGCGGTGGCCAAGGCGGGCACTTGGTCGCTGGTGCCGGCCGGCATCCTGAAGACGGTCGCTTTCATCTTCATCTCGCCGCTCGTCGGCATGGTTTTCGGCGCGGCTCTGATGCTCGCGGTGTCGTGGATCTTCGTGCGCTCGAGCCCCTCGCGCGTCGACCGCTGGTTCAGGCGCCTGCAGCTCGTTTCGGCATCGCTCTACAGCCTTGGGCACGGCGGAAACGACGCGCAAAAGACCGCGGGCATCATCTGGATGCTGCTCATTGCGTCGGGTTACCTGTCGGCGAGCGCTCCGCTCCCGGGCTGGGTGCTCGCGAGCTGCTACGTCACCATCGCGTTCGGCACCGCGCTCGGCGGCTGGCGCATCGTCAAGACGATGGGCCAGCGCATCACCAAGTTGCGGCCGGTGGGTGGATTCTGTGCCGAGACCGGCGGCGCGGCGATGCTCTTCATCGCCACCGGGCTCGGCGTACCGGTATCGACGACGCACACGATCACCGGCGCGATCGTCGGCGTCGGCTCCACCCAGTCGGCGACCGCGGTGCGCTGGGGCATCGCCGGCGACATCGTCTGGGCGTGGGTCCTTACGATTCCGTGCTCGGCCTTTCTAGCGGCGATCGCCTGGGCGCTCGCCCGGGCCTTGTTTGCCTAAAAGGGAACTCTGAAAAGGCGCCGAATAGTCCTCCCCGCGAAGGAACGTCACCCCCGAATGCTTTAGTCGGGGGCGGGGATCCAATCTGTTTTGAAATCACTGGAACCGCGCATGGAAGATCAGGCGGATCGAAGAGATGAACCCCAAGCGGAAAGATCAAACTGGGTCGCCGCCTTCGCGGCGACGACTATCCAACCGACGCTTAGTGACGAGGATGCCGGGCGCCCTGCTCCTGGACCTCGAGCTCGACCTCCATCTCGCCCGCGCGCTCGAAGCGAAGGCGCATGGTGAATCGCTCGCCCTTCTTGAGCGGCCGAACAACGTCCACCAGCATCAGGTGCGAGCCACCCGGGCGCAGAGTGATGCGCTCGCGCGCGGGTATCTCGAAATCCTTCACTTGCCGCATCCTCATCACCTCGCCCTCACGCTGCGTGACGTGCATCTCGACGGTCTTCGCAGCCGGCGTCGACGCCGCGATCAACCGGTCGGGCTGCGCACCGTTGTTGCGGATCTCCATGTAGCCCACGCCGACCTTGGCGCCCGGCGGCGTTGCGCGCGACCAAGCTTCGCGTACTTCGATCCCGTTCTTCTCGTGGGAATGCGGCCAGGCTAGCCCTGCCTGCCCCAACACGAGCAGCAAAGCGACACACCACCTTCTCATTGCGCTTTCCGGTTCTCCTCTTCCTGAAGCTTGCGCCACAGGATCTTGCCGGTCGCGGTCTTTGGCAGCTCGTCGACGAACTCGATCACGCGCGGCACCTTGAACGCCGCCATGCGGCTTCGCGCCCAATCGATGATGTCGTTGGAAGAAGTGTTCTTCGAGTTCGTCTTCAACACGACCACGGCCTTGACCGTCTCGCCGCGATAGCCGTCGGGCATGCCAATGACACAGGCCTCGTGGATCGCCGGATGCGCGTAGAGCATCGACTCGACCTCGGCCGGCCAGACCTTGTAGCCCGAGCAGTTGATCATGCGCTTCAACCGATCGGTGATGAAGAAGTACCCTTCCTCGTCGTAGTAGCCGAGGTCGCCGGTGCGGAAGAACCGCTTTCCGTCGTGCTCGAGGAACGCCTGCGCAGTGGCTTCAGGCTGGTTCCAGTAGCCGCGGAAAACCTGCGGACCGTGGACGACGATCTCGCCCACTTCGTTCGGCCCGAGCTCATGGAAATCCTGCAGATCGAGCACCCTCGCGTCGGTGTTGTGGATCGGAATGCCGGCGCACTGGCGCTTCGGCCGCTGCGGCGGGTTGATGTGCGTCGGCGCCATGGTCTCGGAGAGCCCGTAGCCTTCGACGAAGGGCAGGCCGATCACCTGCTCGAGCCGACGCGCGAGCGCCTCGGGCATCGCTGCGCCGCCGCCGCCGAGGACGCGGAGCGAAGAAAGATCAAAGCGGGAGAGGTTCGGATTGGACAGGAAATCCACGAGCATCGTAGTAATCGCCGACCAATTGGTGACCCGCGCGCGCGCGATCTGCATCGCAGCGCACTCGCGGTCCCAGCGCGACAGCACGACGAGCGTCGCAGCGATATGGATCGGCGCGTTCATGCCCGCCTGCATGCCGGTCACGTGGAACATCGGCATCGCGCAGAGCACGACCGCCTCGTCCTGCGCGCCACGCCAGTAAAGGTAGGGCACGGTCGTCGCCTGGACGTTCGCGTGCGTGTGCATGCAGCCTCTCGGCCTGCCCGTCGTACCGGACGTATACGGCAGGACGGCGAGGTCGTCCGGCCCGGCAAGGTGCGGCCCTGGCGCAAGGTTCTGCCTGAGCATCTCTTTCCAAGTGGTCGGGCCGGCGGCGCGAACAAACTCCGGAATCGGCAGGTCGCTCGGTTCTTTCAGATAATCGGAATACACCACCGGCAGTACACGCTCGAGCCCTAGGGGAGCGACCTCGCGCAGCAGGTCATTCCCTACGATTGCGGCGACGGCGCCCGCGTCGTCCACGTAGTGGCGCAGCTCCTCGGTGCGGTTCATCGGGTTCACCGGCACAACCACCGCGTCGGCACGCAGGATGCCGTAATAGGCGATCACGAACTGCGGGCTGTTCTGCGCATACAGCAGCACACGGTCGCCGCGCGCCACGCCATAGCGGCGCTGCAGGCAACCGGCGAGCGCGTCGACCTGGCGCTTGAGCTCCGCATAGCTCAAGCGGTTGCCGTAGTAGTCGATCGCCGCGCGATCGGGATACTTCGCCGCGCTCACCGCGAGGTTCGCGTAGACGCTCTCTTTCGGCAGCTCCAAAGTGCGCGGCTGTCCGGGCGGCCAATGGGCGAAATGGCGCCTGAACATCAGACGCGGTAGCGCTCGACCGCGCTTTCGTTCCAGCGGATGCCAGTGCCCGGAGCCGACGGAACGACGGCGTAGCCGTCCTTGATCGTGAGCGGCTCCTTAAGCACCGCGTCGGCCCAATCGACGTACTCGAGCAAGTGGCAGGTCGGCGTCGCGGCAAGCAGGTGGCAGCTCACCTCGGGGAAAAGGTGGCTCGACATCTCGACGCCCGCCGCCTGCGCAAGCGCGGCGGCGCGCATCCAGCCGGTCACACCTCCGATGCGCTGCGCGTCCGGCATCACGTAGTCGCACGCGCCGGCCGCAAGCGCCTGCGCCATCTGCTCCGGCCCCATGAAGTTTTCGCCGATCTGAATAGGGGTTCTCACTTCTTGCCTCACCCTATTGCAGCCCGCGAAATCATCGGCCCGTATCGGCTCCTCGATCCAGTAGACGCCGCCTTCGTCGTGGATCATGCGCCCGCGGCGGATGGCTTCGGCCACGGTCAGCCCCTGGTTGAAGTCCACCATGAGGGTGACCTGCGGCCCGATCTGGTCTTTCACCGCTTTCAACGCCTTCAGATCCTCCAGCGCCGAGGGCCTTCCGAGCCGCAGCTTGATCGCGCGAAAGCCTTCTTCGACAAGCTCGCTTGCTTCCCTTGCCAACTCCTTCTCGGAAAGCAGGCCGAGCCCCTTGGAATTGTAGGCGGGCACCGGGCGCGGCGATGCGCCAAGAAGCCGCACGAGCGGCTGGCCAAGCTCTTGCGCAGCCGCGTCCCACGCGGCCATGTCGATGCCTGACATGGCGAAGAGCACGATATTGTGCACGCCGAGAAGGGCGTAGCGCGCGCGCAGCTTGCGCTCAAGGTCGAAAGGCGCCACCTCGTCGCCTTCGATCATCGCCGCCATCGCCTTTACCAATTCGGCGATCGGACCGAGATGGTGCTTTGCCAGCGCGAAGAGATACGAGCGGCCGATAATCCCGGCGTCAGTCTCGAGATCAATGAGCACCAGCGGCGCGACGGTTAGCGTCGCGATGCTCGTAGCGAGCGGCCGCTTCATCGGCGCGGCGACCGCGCGCGTCCTGATGGCGCGGATCTTCATCGGCCCCGGAACTGCGGCTTGCGCTTCTCCATGAACGCGCGCCGTCCCTCTGCATAATCTGCGCTCTTCGCGCAGCGCTCGATCGCCCCCTGCATGCGCACATGGTCCGGCGCGCCTGCGGACTTCACGTACTCCTCGATGATCGTTTTGGAGTTGAGAATCGAAAGCGGCGCATTTGCCGAAAGGTCGGAAAGGATTTTGGCAATGAAAGGATCGAGGTCCCTTTCCGGAAGAACCTGGTGAACCAGACCCATCGCGAGCGCTTCGTCGGCGTTGTACCGACGGCCGAGGAACATGATCTCCCGTGCACGCGCGTGGCCGACGGTCTCGAGCAGGCGCTTATGGCCTTCGACATTGTAAGCGAGCCCGAGCTTGGCCGCCGGGATGCCGAACTGCGCCGAGGCCGCGCAATAGCGCAGGTCGCAGGCGAGCGCGATCTCCAGGCCACCGCCCAGACAGAAGCCGTAGATCATCGCGACCGAAGGCTTGGGCGAGCCCTGGATCGCGTGCAGCACCTGGTCGAGCAGGGTGTCGTATTGCCCTACGGACTCTTCACTCGCTCGCCTGGATTCAAATTCCGATATGTCGGCACCGGCGGAAAAGGCC
>DATFEI010000139.1:0-14565 GCA_035251315.1 Burkholderiales bacterium
CGGCCGGAGGTAAGTCCGAGGACGGCGAGAGCCACGGCGACCGCGACGTCGGGCCATACGGTGCCGGTTCCCAGGACGCCGGCGGCGGCGGCGAGAACAGCCAGGTTCGCGATCACGTCGTTGCGCGTGCAGAGCCAGACCGAGCGCATGTTGGCGTCGCCGTTGCGGAAGCGATAGAGCAGCGCCGCCACGCCCAGGTTCACCAGCAGCGCGAGCGTTCCGACCACGCCCATGGTGATTGGTTCAGGGGCCACGCCGAGCCAGGTGCGCCACGCCGCGTAGGCGAGGACTGCGACGCCGTACGCTGACATTGCGATACCCTTCAGCAGGGCGACGCGCGAGACCCACGCGCCGCCAAGCGCGATGGCGCCGAGGCTCAGCGCATAGTTGGCCGAGTCGCCGAGGAAGTCGGCCGCATCCGCGGCGAGCGCCGAGGAGCCCGACCACGCGGCGGCCACCAGTTCGACGAGGAACATGGCAGCGTTGGCGATCAAAGCGATCCAAAGGACCCGGGGGTACGATATGCCTTTGCCAGTGCAGCACGCGTCGCTCATGCGGGAATGAAAAACCCTGTAGCGGCTACAAGGTCAAACTTCTATGCGAATCGGAGAGCTTGCCCGCCAGGCGGGCGTGGATGTGCAGACGGTGCGCTACTACGAGCGTGAAAAATTGCTCGATGCGCCGGCACGGACAGCTTCGGGCTACCGCGCCTATGGCCCGCTGCACCTCGAGCGGCTCAACTTCGTTCGTCATTGCCGCTCGCTCGACATGCCCCTCGCGGAGATCCGGCGGCTGCTCGAGCTCTCACGCGACACGCGTGTGTCCTGCGATCAGGTGAACACGCTCGTACGCACGCATCTCGAGCGCGTACAGGCGAAGCGCAAGGCGCTGCAGGCGCTGGAAGGACAGCTTGAAGCGCTGAGCGCGCAATGCGAGAGCGGCCACCGCGTGGCCGATTGCGGGATTCTCGAGGAACTGATTCACGCGGCGCACGGCGAAGCGTGCGCCTGCCATCCGTCGGCTTGAAGGCCGCGCTGGCTGCGCTCGGCGTCGCCTGGATCCGAAAGCGGACGCTTCAGCGAGCGCTAGCGGGGCGCCGAGCGACGAGCGTATGAAAGCGCTTCACCCTGCCGCCGGGCGCGGGAAAGTCTTCGTGGCGTGACAACACGATTTCCCAGTCGTCGAACGCGCGGGAAAGCTCGTCCCGCCCGAAGAGGCAATAGCCGGCCAGATCGAACATGTCGAGGTACGTTGTTTTCTCGATGAGCACGTTAAGGGCGGCAAGGCCGTTCGGGCGCACCGCGTCCCGGATGCGGCGCAGGAGTGCGCGCGCCGCCGGACAGTCGAAAAACATGAGCAATCCGATCGCTACCACGCAATCGTACTGGCGCTGCGGCTTGTAGTCGTGCAGATTAGCCGCCGCGACCACGAGCGGCAGTCCTTTTGCACGACGGCCAAGGACAGTGACTGCAGTCGGGCTCGCGTCCAGCGCGGTCACCTTGCAGCCCGCCTGCGCTGCCGCAATGGCAAGGTTGCCGAGGCCGCAACCGAGATCGAGCACCTCGCCGAAAAGGTAAGGCAGGACCACCCGCTCAAAAGGGTTGAGCGCGTAGTCGGCCTCGCGCGCCTGACGCTGGAACTGCTGCTCGAAGAACTCGACCGACTTCCCTGTCATGCGCGGCAGAGTAAACTAAATGTATGAGCATCTACCTGCAGACCGCTTCGCGTCCCACGAAGGAAGCACCGTTGACCGAGGCCGAGCGCAAGGCGCGCGTCGAGCTCGCCGCCGCCTACCGCATCTTTGCGATGCTCGGCTGGACCGAGATGATCTTCAACCACATTACGGTGCGCGTGCCCGGACCTGAGACGAGGTTTCTGATCAACCCGTTCGGGCTGCACTACAGCGAAGTGAAAGCATCCAACCTGGTGCTCATCGACATCGAGGGCAACCCCGTGCGCGAGACCGAATGGCCCGTGAACCGGGCCGGATTCGTCATCCATTCGGCGATCCACGGCTCGATTTCTCAGGCGCACTGCGTAATGCACACGCACACCACGACCGGCATGGCGGTCGCGTGCCTCGAGGGAGGCCTCTCCCCGCACAACTTCTATGGTGCAATGCTCGTCGGCAAGCTGGCGTACCACGAATTCGAAGGCGTTACCGTCGAGTCCAGCGAGAAGGAGCGGCTGGTGCGCGACATCGGCGACAAGCCGGCGGTCATCCTGCGCAACCACGGGCTGCTCGCCTGGGGGCCGAGCGTGCCGGAAGCTTTCCTGATGCTCTGGACCATGCAGCGCGCTTGCGACGTTCAGATCGCAGCAAGCGGCGCGGGCGCGGTGCACGCGATCCGGCCCGAAGTTTTTCCGCAGACGGTGCGCGAGGGCGGGCCGGCCGAGAAGCGCACCTGCGAGGACACCTTCGCGGCGCTCCAGCGCCAGATCGACGCCATTGATCCGACCTACCGGGATTGACATGAGAAGAGTGCTGGCGAGCGTCGCTCTCGCTGTTCTTTGCAGCGGCGTGCACGCGCAATACCCGAACAAGCCCGTCCGCCTTATCGTGCCGTTCCCGCCAGGCGGCGCCGCCGAGGTCGGTGCCCGCATCTTCGCGCAGCCGCTCGGTCAGGCGCTCGGCCAGCCGGTCGTCATCGAGACCAAGCCCGGCGCCGATGGCGCGATCGCGGCTGACGCCACGATGAAGGCCGCGCCGGACGGTTACACGCTCTTCTACGCCACCAACACTGCGTTCTCCTGGGTTCCGGCGGTGCGCAAGGATCCGCCCTACGACCCGGTGAACGACTTCACGCCAGTCTCCCTGGTTGGGCAGTTCGGCTTCTTCCTCTTCAGCCACCCGAGCGTGCCGGCGACGAACATGAAGGAGCTCTTCGCCTACCTCCGTGCGAACCCCGGCAAGCTGAACTACGGCAGCGGCAACAGCACTTCCATCGTCTCCACCGCCCAGCTCCTGCAGCGCGAAAAGCTCGACGTGGTGCACGTGCCCTACAAGGGCGACGGCCCGCTCATGGTCGACCTGCTCGGCGGCCGGGTTCACTTCGCCATCGCCACGCCCGGGACCGCAGCGCCGCAGGTGCGCGAAGGAAAACTGCGCGCCCTCGCTACGCTACTCCCCAGCCGCAGCCCGCTGCTGCCGGACGCGCCGACGATGGCAGAAGCGGGCCTGAAGGAGCTGAGTGTCACGCCGTGGGGCGGAGTGTTTGGCCCCAAAGGCCTGCCGCGGGACATAGCCGATCGCGTCTCGCGCGAGCTCCAGGCGGTGCTGAAGCGCCCCGAGGTGCGCGAGGCGTTCGGCAAGCTCGCCTTCGAGCCGCGCGGCTCGACTCCCGAGCAGCTCGCCGCGTACACCCGGGAGCAGCTCGCCGTCTGGCGCCGCGCTATCGCGGACGCCGGGATCAAGCCCGAATGAGCCGGGCGGAACTGACGTTGACGTTAACGTAAACGTCAACTAGGCTGGCGGTTCATGACCGACCTGTCGGACTCGAGCAAGCTCGTCTACAAGGCAAGACACAAGATCCGCCTCGTCACCGCCGCGAGCCTGTTCGACGGCCACGACGCCTCGATCAACATCATGCGCCGCATCCTGCAGGCCTCGGGGGCGGAGGTGATCCACCTCGGGCACAACCGCTCGGTCGACGAGGTCGTGGGCGCGGCGCTGCAGGAAGACGTACAGGGCGTCGCGGTGTCGTCTTATCAGGGCGGTCACCTCGAGTACTTCAAGTACATGCTGGACCTGCTGCGCTCGCAAGGTGGCGGGCACATCAAGGTATTCGGCGGAGGCGGCGGAGTGATCGTGCCTGCGGAGATCAAGGAGCTGCAGGATTACGGGATCGCGCGGATCTATTCGCCCGAAGACGGGCAGCGCATGGGCCTGCAGGGAATGATCAACGACATGCTCGCGCGCTGCGACTTCGATACCTCGCACAAGGACCCGAAGACACTCCCGCAGATCATTACGGCGCTGGAGGTGGGGGTTCTCAATAACAAAGAGCTCCTTGAAAAAGCGAAAAGCAATCCTGCTCCCGTGCTTGGCATCACCGGCACCGGCGGCGCGGGCAAAAGCTCGCTTACCGACGAGCTCGTGCGGCGCTTTCGGCTCGACCAGGGCGATGCCCTGAAGATCGCAGTGCTATCGGTAGATCCGACGCGCCGCAAGACCGGCGGGGCGCTCCTCGGCGACCGCATCCGCATGAATGCGATCCACGGGCCGAACGTTTTCATGCGCTCGCTCGCGACGCGCGACACCGGGACGGAGCTTTCGGCGGCGCTCAGCGACGCGATTGCCGCCTGCCGCGCCGAGGGCTACGGGCTGGTCATGGTCGAGACCGCGGGCATCGGGCAGGGCGACGCCGCGATCGTGCCCCACGTCAATGCCTCGCTTTACGTCATGACGCCCGAGTTCGGTGCGGCGAGCCAGCTCGAGAAGATCGACATGCTCGACTACGCCGACTTCGTCGCGATCAACAAGTTCGACCGCCGCGGCGCCGACGATGCGCTGCGCGACGTGCGTAAGCAGGTGCAGCGCAACCGTGAGGCCTTCAGGACCGCGCCCGAGGACATGCCGGTCTTCGGCACCATTGCTTCGCGCTTCAACGACGACGGCGTGACTGCGCTCTACCACGCGGTGGCCGGAAAACTGGGATTTCAGACAAAGAGACTGCCGAGACCCGCCGGCAAGGTTTCCTCTGCGGTCCATGTCATCGTGCCGCCCAAGCGCCAGCGCTATCTGGCCGAGATCGCCGAGACGGTGCGCGGCTATCACCACCGCGTCGAGCAGCAATCGCGCCTGGCGCGCGAGCGCCAGCAGCTCCTTGGCACCCGGGCCATGCTGGGCAGGAGCTTTGCGGAGCTCGACGCGCTGATCGAATCGAGGAAGCTCGACGCCGAAGCGCAAAGGTTGCTCGAGGGCTGGCCCAAGGTCGTCAGGTCCTACTCCGGCGATGAGCAGATCGTAAAGGTGCGCAACAAAGAACTGCGCACGAAACTGACCCATGCATCTCTTTCAGGCACGAAGGTGCCGAAGGTCGCGCTCCCACGCTACGAGGACCACGGCGAGCTTCTGCGCTGGCGTATGCGCGAGAACCTGCCCGGCGAGTTCCCGTTCACCGCGGGCGTGTTCCACTTCAAGCGCGAGAACGAGGATCCGACTCGCATGTTCGCGGGCGAGGGCGACCCGTTCCGCACCAACAAGCGCTTCCACCTGCTCTCGCGCGACATGCCGGCGAAGCGCCTGTCCACAGCGTTCGACTCGGTCACGCTGTACGGCTTCGACCCCGACGAGCGGCCCGACATCTACGGCAAGGTGGGCAATAGCGGCGTCTCGATCGCGACGCTCGACGACATGAAGGCGCTTTACGCGGGCTTCGATCTCTGCGACCCGTCCACCTCGGTGTCGATGACGATCAACGGCCCGGCGCCGACGATCCTCGCCATGTTCTTCAACACCGCGATCGACCAGCAGGTCGAGAAGTTCAGGCAAGAGAAAGGAAAAGATCCGTCTGCAGAAGAGCTGGAGGCGATAAAGGCCCAAACTCTCGGCTCCGTGCGCGGAACCGTCCAGGCCGACATCCTGAAGGAGGACCAGGGGCAGAACACCTGCATTTTCTCCACCGAGTTCTCACTCAAGGTCATGGGCGACATCCAGGAGTACTTCATCGCCAACCAGGTGAGGAATTTCTACTCGGTGTCGGTGTCGGGTTACCACATCGCGGAGGCGGGGGCGAACCCGATCTCGCAGCTCGCGTTCACGCTTGCGAACGGCTTCACCTTCGTCGAGGCCTACCTCGCGCGCGGGATGAAGATCGACGACTTCGCTCCGAACCTTTCGTTCTTCTTCTCCTACGGCATGGACCCGGAGTATGCAGTGCTCGGGCGCGTGGCGCGGCGCATCTGGGCCGTGGCGATGAAGGAGCGCTACCGCGGCAACGAGCGCAGCCAGAAGCTCAAGTTCCACTCGCAGACCTCCGGCCGCTCGCTGCATGCGCAGGAAATCGCCTTCAACGACATCCGCACCACGCTGCAGGCGCTGATCTCGACCTACGACAACACCAACTCCCTGCACACCAACGCCTACGACGAGGCGATCACCACGCCGACCGAGGAATCGGTGCGCCGCGCCATGGCGATCCAGCTCATCATCAACAAGGAATGGGGGCTCGGGAAGAACGAGAACCCGAACCAGGGGTCGTTCATCATCGAGGCGCTCACCGATCTCGTCGAGGAGGCGGTGCTGAAGGAGTTCGAGGCGATCTCGAGCCGCGGCGGAGTGCTGGGCGCCATGGAAACCGGCTACCAGCGCGGCAAGATCCAGGAGGAGTCGCTTTACTACGAGCACCGCAAGCACGATGGCTCCTACGAGATCGTCGGCGTGAACGCCTTCCGCAACCCCGCAGTTGACAAATCGGGCGATCCGATTCCGCAGAAGCTCGAGCTCATCCGCTCGACCGACGAAGAGAAGCGCTCGCAGCTCAAGCGGCTACGCGCCTTCCAGGAAAGGAATTCATCCCTTTCAGGACCGATGTTGGAGCGGCTGCGCCAGGCGGTGATCAGGGACGAAAACGTGTTCGCGGTGCTGATGGATGCGGTGCGCGTCTGCTCTCTCGGCCAGATCACGCACGCCCTTTTCGAAGTGGGCGGCCAGTACCGCCGCAGCATGTAGGCGCCGCCGCTAGAAGGCGACCTTCGTCTTGAACAGGAACTGCACGCTGTCGATGCTCGGGTCGCGGTCGAGCGGGAAGGCCACATCAGCGTGGAACACGTTGCCTTTGGACGTGCGCGCGCTGAGCAGGCGCAGCCCGAAGCCGACGTCGTGCAGCCATCCGGAGTTGACTGTATTCTGATTCTCGCCTTTCCAGGCGCGTCCCATGTCGTAGAACACCGCGCCGCCGACGCGGAAGAGGCGGAACGGATACCAGTCGGTGTAGCCGCGCGCTTCGGCCGTGAACAGAACCCGCCGTTCGCCCGCCTGGTAGCGCAGCGGATAGCCGCGCAGGCCGTTGTCGCCGCCGATCTCGAGCGGACCGGGCACGTCCGGGTTGTCCACCGCGTCCGCCGAAAGCGCCGCGTAGTACACGAGCCGTCGCCCGCTGCGGTGGTAATAGCGCAGCATGGCACCTACGGCCTGGTTCTCACCCTCCTCGGCATAGCGCCCGGACGCGGCGGCGCTCGCGAGGAGGAAGCTGTCTCGCGTGATATCGAAACCGTTGCTGAGGTTCAGGTTGTAGAGCCAGGAGTCGCGCGTCGAGCCCCATTCGGTGAGCGCGCGGCCGACCTGCAGCCTGGTTTGCACGCCCATCGCGAAATCCTCCACGCGCCCGATGAGGTTCAAGTTGACGTCGGTCCGGAACGCGTCCTCGATCAGCTCGAAGCGCAGGAACGGCCCAGCGAGCGTAAGGTCCGAAGGCAGACGTACCGGCGGCGGCTTGTCCGGCTCGAGCTCATAGTCGCTGTCGTTATGGAAGACGCCGGCGGAGTAACGGGTCGTCCAGCCGGCGATCAGGCCGGGCGACCAGCCGCCGAACGCCTCGGACGTTTTACTGCGGACTCGGTACTCGGCGATCACGTCGCCCGCGTTGTACTGGGAAGTCACCTGGTCATTCTCAGCGGCGCTGATCCCGGCGGCCCAGCGCGCATCCAGCGCGTAAAAGGGCCTTTGCAGGGTGAATGACTGGCTGCTGCCGTCGTCGTAGTCGGCGTACGAATAGGCCGCGACGCCGTACGTTCCGAACAGATTGGTGTCGGAGATATTGAACTCGGTGCCGCGGCGGTCGACGTCGGAGGTGTACCCAATGCCCAGCGTGATGCCCGTACCGAGCAGGTTGTCCTCCTTGATGGCGACGCGGCCCTTGTTCTCACCACCCTCGCGGCTAAGGCCGATACCGAGGTCGAGGGACCAGGTGTCGCGCGTTTTCACCTCGATGTCGGCGACCCCGTCTCGGTGCGAGACCGGCTGGATGCTCACTTCGTACAGGTAATGCTTTGCGCGCAGCAAGCGCTCGGTTTCCTCGATCGCCTGCACCGAGACTCGGTCCCCCGTCTTGAAGAGCAGCAGCCGTCGGATCACGCTCGGGCGGGTCTGGATGTGGAGCTTGTTCGCGAGGCGGAAGAACCAGTTGTTCTCTGCCGGATCGGTGAGATCGAAGATGTCTTGGGGGATGACCCGGATCTCGCCGATACGCGCGCCCGCGGCTTCGAGCTCGGCGAACGATAGAATCCCCTCGGCCTCCGGGCTGTCCTGCGCCATCACTGCCCCGGCTGCGCCGGCCAGGGCGGCGATCAAGGCGAGGACGCGACGATTAATTGACGGTCGCGCCGGTTTCGCGCACCACCCGGCCACACTTCTCATGCTCCGTGCGCATGAAGGTGTTCATCAAGAGTTAGTTCATCCGCGGTAAACCGGATCAGGGACGGTGAAGAACGAATGCAGGATGTGGTACGCGGTGAGATAGTTCTTCTGCTGGAAGCTCGCATGCGAGATTCCGGCCATCACCGCAAACTGCTTGTCGGGGTTGGGCAGGCGGTTGAAAAACTCGATCAGGTCCTCGAAGCCTGCGATGCCGTCGAACTCGCCGCGCATGATGATCGTCGGCACGGTGATCTTCGCCGGGTCGACGAGCGGCAGCTTCGAGCACATGTCGACGTAGGTTCCGGTCGGGACCGAGTCATCCAGCGCGAGGATCGCGCTTGCGAACGCCTCGATCGTGGCGTCGTCCGCGGTGCCAGGGTGGTCGCGCGCAAAGATGCTGCGTACGAAAGCGCGGTCGATGGCGCGCCGGTTCTTCGACTGGAATTCGGCGAGCTTCTTTCTGCGCTCGGCCAGTGTCGGGCTGCCCTTGCCGGTCCAGACGAATGCATCGAGCGCAAGCCGCGCCACGCGCTGGGGATGGCGCTCGGTAAAGGCCGCGGCGCGCAGCGCCCCGGAAGATATGCCATACATGAGCAGCTTTTTTCCGCCGTTCTTTTCCAGGATGTAGTTCGTTCCCGCCGCCAGATCGTCGGCGCCGTTGGCAATATCGCAGTTGATCGGGCGGGCCTTGTCGGAGCGGCCATAGCCCTCGTGGTCCATGCACCAGGTGTCGTAGCCGCGCGCGGCGAACCAGTCCATGACCGAGGAGTCGGGCCGGCCGGGGACCTGGAGATCGAAGGTTGGCTGCGAAGCCATCGAGGAGCCGTGCACGAACATGATGGTGCCTTTGGGCGCCTCGCCGGTCGGCGGCGCTTTCTGCCAAAGGAAGAGCTTGACCTCGCCTTTGCGCGTCCAGTGCTGCACGCCGTTCAAGCGGGTTCTGAGCTCCATGGCGACGTACTGTACCCACTTTTTATGCAAGAATCCGCCGGCTTAGGCGAGAGGAGGCGCTGATGGCCATCGGAACGCTCGACACGTTTCCCAAGCTGCTCATGCACCACGCGCAGGTGCGCGCAGGCCGGCCGGCGATCCGCGAGAAGGATCTCGGCATCTGGCAAACGTGGACCTGGCACGAGTTCGCCGACGAAGTGCGCGCGCTCGCCTGCGGGCTCGCGGAGCAGGGACTCAAGCGCGGCGACCACATGGCGCTGGTGGGCGCGAATCGGCCGCGGCTCTACGCCGGCGTCGCCGCCGCACAGTGCCTCGGCGCGATCCCGGTGCCGCTTTACCAGGACGCGGTCGCGACCGAGATGGCATTTCCCATCCGCAACGCCGACGTTGCGCACGCGTTCGCCGAGGACCAGGAGCAAGTGGACAAGCTGCTTGAGATCCAGCCCGGCTGCCCGATGCTCAAGCACATCTACTACGACGACCCGCGCGGGCTGCGCAACTACGCGCAGCGCGAGCTCATGAGCTACGAGCGGCTGCGCGAAATCGGCCGCGAGGCGCATCGCCGCGACCCCGCTTTCCTCGAAGGCGAGATCGCGAAGGGCTCCAGCGAGGATACGGCCGCGCTTTTCTTCACCTCGGGCACGACCGGCGTGCCGAAGGGCGTCGTCCTTACCTACCGCAACCTCATCGAGCGCTCGAAGGTGGTGGCCGACTGGGAGGGCATTACCGACCGCGACGTGGTGCTCGCTTTCATGCCGCCCGCGTGGATCGGGCAGAACATCTTCTCTTACGCGCAACCGCTCGTCGCCGGCTACTGCATCTGCTGCCCGGAATCCGCCGAGACCGTGACCACCGACATGCGCGAGATCGGGCCGACCTACTATTTCGCGCCGCCGGCGGTGTTCGAGGCGCTGCTCACCCAGGTGTCGGTGCGCATGGATGACGCAGCCGCTCCGAAGCGCGCGCTCTACCGCTATTTCATGAACGTGGCGCGCCGCGTCGGCGAGCGCATCATGGAGGGCAAACCGGTCTCCTTCGGCGAGCGGCTGCGCTACTGGCTCGGCGATCTGCTCGTTTACGGCCCGCTGCGCAACGTCCTCGGCATGAGCCGCGTGCGCATTGCGTACACGGGTGGCGAGGCGATCGGCCCCGACCTGTTTGTCTTCTATCGCTCGATCGGCGTGAATCTCAAGCAGCTCTACGGCTCGACCGAGACCAGCGTCTTCGTCTGCATCCAACCCAACGACAAGGTCAAGCCCGACACGGTAGGGCCCGCGGTGGCGGGCGTCGAGCTCAAGTTCACGCCGGAGCGCGAGCTCCTCATCCGCTCGCCGGGCCTCTTCAAGGAGTACTACAAGAACGTCGAAGCGACGCTCCAGGCGAAGGATCGCGACGGCTGGTTCCACACCGGCGACGCCGGTTACATCGACGCCGACGGGCACCTGAAGATCATCGACCGCGCCAAGGACGTCGGCAAGCTCGCCGACGGGACGCTCTTCGCGCCGAAGTACCTGGAGAACAAGCTCAAGTTCTTCCCGTACATCAAGGAGGCGGTGTGCTTCGGCCACCGCCGCGAGATGGTGTGCGCGTTCATCAACATCGAAATGCAGGCGATGGGCAACTGGGCCGAAAAGCGCAACATCCCCTATTCGGGCTACACCGACCTCGCGGCGCGCGACGAGGTGTACGAGCTGGTGCGCGAGTGCGTCGAGCGGGTGAACGCCGACCTCGCGCAGGAGCCCGAGATCGCCAATTCCCAGATCCACCGCTTTCTCATCCTGCACAAGGAGCTCGACGCCGACGACGAGGAGCTCACGCGCACGCGGAAGGTGCGCCGGGGCTTCATCGCCGAGAAGTACGCTCCCTTGGTCGCCGCGCTGTACGACGGCAGCCGCACGGTGCACGTCGAGGCGCAGGTGCGCTACGAGGACGGCCGCACCGGGACGTATTCGGCCGACCTCAAGATCCGGGACGCGAAGACTTTCCCGCCGGCCGCGGCGAAGCAAGCCGCATGATCCTGTCGGTGGAAAACGTTTCCCTCGCCTTCGGAGGCGTGAAGGCCCTGAGGGAGGTTTCCTTCGACGTGAAAGAGCACGAGATCCGCGCCATCATCGGACCCAACGGCGCCGGCAAGAGCTCCATGCTGAACGTCCTGAACGGCGTCTACCACCCGCAGCAGGGAACCATCCGGTTTCAGGAGAAAACGTTCAAGGACATGGACCCGCACGAAGCCGCGGCCCTCGGCATCGCGCGCACGTTCCAGAACATCGCGCTCTTCAAGGGCATGACGGTGCTCGACAACATCATGACCGGGCGCAACCTCAAGATGCGCTGCAACTTCGTGCAGCAGGCGTTCTGGGCTGGGCCGGCCCGGCGCGAGGAGCTCGCGCACCGGCGCGCGGTCGAGGAGATCATCGACTTCCTCGAAATCCAGCACATCCGCAGGACGCCCGTCGGGCGGCTGCCCTATGGCCTGCAGAAGCGCGTCGAGCTCGGCCGGGCGCTCGCCGCCGAGCCCAGGATGCTGCTGTTGGACGAGCCCATGGCAGGCATGAACCTCGAGGAAAAACAGGACATGTGCCGCTTCGTGCTCGACGTGAACGAGCAGTTCGGCACCACCATCGTGCTCATCGAGCACGACATGGGCGTGGTCATGGATATCTCCGACCGCGTGGTCGTGCTCGATTACGGAAAGAAAATCGCCGACGGTACGCCCGATGAGGTGCGCAATGATCAGAAAGTGATCGATGCCTATCTCGGCGTGACCCACTGATGCCGATCGAAGTCGTCTTTTTCATCGAGGTGCTGGCGGGTGGGCTGCTCGCCGGGGTGATGTACGCGCTCGTCGCGCTCGGCTTTGTGCTGATCTACAAGGCTTCGGGCGTCTTCAACTTCGCGCAGGGCGCGATGGTGTTCTTCGCCGCGCTCACCTTCGTGTCGCTGGTGGAGCGCGGCTGGAACTTCTGGCTTGCGCTCCTCGTCACCCTCGCCGTGATGGTGGTGCTCGGCCTCGCCACCGAGCGCGTCGTGCTGCGCCCGCTCGTCAACCAGGCGCAGATCACGCTCTTCATGGCTACGATCGGCCTCACCTTCGTGCTCGAGGGCTTGTCACAGCTCATTTGGGGCTCGCAGCCGCACGGCCTCGAGCTCGGCATTCCAGACGTGCCGATGGAATGGCTTTCGCAGAAGTGGAACATCAACATCAGCCAGTTCGACCTCTTCGCTGCCTTCATCGCCGGGATGCTGGTCGCGGTGCTCGCGGTTTTCTTCCAGAGAACGCGCATCGGCCGTGCGCTGCGCGCGGTGGCCGATGATCACCAGGCGGCGCTCGCCGTCGGCATCCCGCTGCAGCACATCTGGGCGATCGTCTGGGCGGTCGCCGGCTTCGTCGCCCTGGTGGCAGGGCTCATGTGGGGCGTGAGGAACGGCGTGCAGTTCGCCCTCACCTTCGTCGCGCTCAAGGCGCTGCCGGTGCTGCTGATCGGCGGCTTTGAGTCGATTCCCGGGGCAATCATCGGCGGCCTGATCATCGGCGCCACCGAGAAGCTGGCCGAGGTCTACGTCGGCCCCTACGTCGGCGGCGGGATCGAGTCCTGGTTCGCCTACGTGGTGGCTTTGCTTTTCCTTCTCGTCCGGCCGGAGGGTTTGTTCGGCGAGAAGCACATCGACAGGGTGTAAATGCTTTATCGTGAAGCCGGGCAGTTCAAGTCCACCTACGCCGAAGACCAGCGCATCTTCCCCATTCGCCAGGACCGCATCGCGTTCTGGCTGCTGATGCTGGTTGCCTTCGTCGCGGTGCCGCTCGTCGGAAACCAGTACTGGCTCGGCGCGATGCTCACGCCCTTCCTTATCTTCGCGCTTGCCGCGCTCGGCCTGAACATCCTCACCGGCTACGCCGGGCAGCTTTCGCTCGGCACCGCGGCGTTCATGGCGGTGGGCGCGTTCATGGCGTACAACTTCGTGCTGCGCATGCCCTGGCTCGGCATCATCCCGAGCTTCATCCTGGCGGGGCTGTGCGCGGCGGCGGTCGGCATCGTGTTCGGCCTGCCGAGCCTGCGCATCAAGGGCTTCTACCTGGCGGTGGCGACGCTCGCTTGCCAGTTCTTCGTGCTGTGGGCGCTGCAGCGCTTCGGCTGGTTCACCAACTACAGCTCCTCGGGCGTGGTCACGGCGCAGAACATCGTGATCCTCGGCGTGCCCTTCGACACGCCGGCCCGCAAGTACGTCTTCACCCTGGCGGTCGTCGCAGTCATGGCGCTGCTTGCCAAGAACCTGATGCGCAGCGAGACCGGGCGCGCCTTCATGGCAGTGCGCGACATGGATGTCGCCGCCTCGGTGATCGGCATCCCGATGATGAAGACAAAGCTCCTCGCCTTCGCCATCAGCTCTTTCTACTGCGGCGTGGCGGGCGCGCTGCACGCGTTCTGCTACCTCGGCACGGTCGAGCCCGAGGCCTACAGCCTGGATCTCTCGTTCCGCATCCTCTTCATGATCATTATCGGGGGGGTGGGGTCGATCCTGGGCGCCTTCCTCGGCTCGGCGTTCATCACGCTCTTCCCCATCTTCCTCAGCATCGCCTCGGGGTGGGTATCGCACCTCTCCGGAGTGGAAATCTCGCACGCCACGATCTCCAACCTGGAGCTGATCATCTTCGGCGGCCTGATCATCTTCTTCCTCATCGTGGAGCCGAACGGGCTCGCCCGCCTGTGGCAGATCGCGAAGGAGAAGCTGCGCCTGTGGCCGTTCCCGCATTGACGGAGCTATACTGACCGTCCGCTCCTGAGGAGGAGGCGTCCATGAGGGTTTATTTGACCATCGGGGCAGTCGCGACTGCCCTGTTCTCGGCGCAAGCGCTCGCGCAGGCCAAAGAACAGTTCGTACCGGTGAATTCGTACTGGGTCGGGCCGTACGCTCCCGGCGGCTCGGGCATCGCGGCGGGAATGATTGACTACTTCAAGCTGCTGAACGCGCGCGACGGCGGCATCAACGGCGTGAAGCTCACGTGGGAGAAGTGCGAGACCGAGTACCGCAACGACCGCGGCGTCGAGTGCTACGAGCGCTCGAAGAAGAAGGGTCCGACCGGCGCCACGCTGATCCACCCGCTGTCGACCGGGATTACCTACTCGCTCATCGACAAGGGCACCGCCGACAAGATTCCGATCGTCTCGGTCGGCTACGGGCGCACCGACGCCGCCGACGGGCGCGTGTTCCCGTACGTGTTCCCCATGATCACCACCTACTGGTCGCAGAACACC
>DATFEI010000084.1:0-25342 GCA_035251315.1 Burkholderiales bacterium
CTGAAGGAAATCATGCAAAGCGCGGTGAAGCACCTGCACGCCTTCGCGCGCGAGGTCAAGCTCACCGAGGAGGAATGGTTCGAGGGCATCAAGTTCCTGACTGCAGTCGGCCAGAAGTGCGACGACAAGCGCCAGGAGTTCATCCTGCTCTCCGACGTGCTCGGGCTGTCGATGATGATCGTCGCGCTCAACCACAAGTCCGTGCCCGGCGCGACCGAGGCGACGGTGCTCGGGCCCTTTTTCGCGCACGGCGCGAAGGAATACGGCTATGGCGCCGACCTGCGCGTAGGGTGCACGCAGAAGGGCGAAGACGTGTGGGTGAGCGGCCGCGTGCTGTCCGTGGACGGCAAACCGATCGCGAACGCCGCGCTCGACATCTGGCAGGCGAAGGCCGATGGGATCTACGACGTGCAGACCGGAGGCGAATTCGAGCTGCGCGGCCGGGTCAAGGCGAACGCCAAGGGCGAGTACGCGTTCGCGAGCTACAAGCCCAAGTTCTACTCGATCCCGGTCGACGGGCCGGTCGGCGACCTCATCCGCGCGACCACCAACAACCATATGCGCCCCGCGCACATGCACGCCATCGTGTCGGCGCCGGGGTACCAGCCGGTGATCACGCACGTGTTCGTCGAGGGCGATCCGCACCTCGACAGCGACGCGGTGTACGCGGTCAAGGATTCGCTCATCGCCAAGTACAAGAAGGTGAACGACGCGGCCCAGGCGAAAAAGCTCGGGTTGCCGAATCCCTTCCTCAGGCTCGACTGGGATTTCCGCCTCTCCCCCGACAAGGGAGTCAAGGCGCGCAAGAAGATCGCAGCGAGCGACGCGCTCGCATGATCTGGCGTGTGCGGCGGGTGCTGACCGGCCATGACGCCGATGGCCGGTCGACCTTCATCGCCGACGGGATCGCGCCGAACACGAAGGAGATGCCCTCCTTCCCCGGCCTCGCGCTCACCGACCTCTGGGAGACGAACGGCGCCCCGGCGTCCAACGCAGGCGACGCCGACGCCGCCGACCGGCCGATCCGCCTCGAGCCGCCGAAGAACGGCACCATCCTCCGCATAGTGGAGTTTCCGCCCGACTCGACTCGCCCGAAGGACTCGGACGGATCGGCGGGGTTCAAGGCGATCGGCGCCGGGCACGCCCAGGACCGGCACTCGGCCGATCCGATGATGCACAAGACGAGCACGGTGGACTACATCATCGTGCTGAAGGGCGAGATCTACGCGGTGATGGAGACCGGCGAGAAGCTCCTGCGCGCCGGCGACATCCTCGTTCAGCGCGGCACCAACCACTCCTGGAGCGTCCGCGGCATCGAGCCGTGCATCGTCGCTGCGGTTCTCGTCAAAGCGAAGCCGGTCGGCGCGACGAGGAAGAAGCCGGCAGCGACAAGGCGGCGGAAAAAGAAGCAGTGAGCACGATACCGGCGGCGCGCGCAGATTTCGTGTCGTCGGAAACGCGGCGCAAGGTGGGCATCGTCGGGCTCGGCATCATGGGCTCGGCGATGTCGGCCAATCTCGTGAAAGCGGGCTTCGAGGTCGAAGGCTACGACATCGTCGCGTCGCGCCGCGCGGCGCTCAAGCGCGCCGGCGGCCGGCCGGTGAGTTCCATTCTCAGAATCAATGCACCCATCGTCATCACCTCGCTGCCGAGCGCGGCGGCGCTTCATTCGGTATGTAAGGAGCTTTCGCGAAAAAACCGGATCGTCGTGGAAACCAGCACGCTGCCCATCGGCGAAAAAGTGATAGCGCGCGATACGCTGAAGCGCAAAGGGGTCGCGATGCTGGACTGCCCGCTTTCTGGGACCGGCGCGCAGGCGCGGATCAAAGACCTCGTCGTATATGCGAGCGGCGACAGGAAGGCTTTCGCAAGAGCGGAGACGGTTTTTCCCGGCTTCTCCCGCGCGAGCTACTACCTCGGAGAATTCGGAAACGGCAGCCGAATGAAGTTCGTCGCCAACCTGCTGGTCGCGATCCACAACGTTTCGGCGGCCGAGGCGTTCGTACTCGGAATGAAAGCGGGCTTGTCTCCAAAGACCATATTTGAAGTCGCGGGGGATGGCGCCGGCACCTCGCGCATGTTTCAGGTGCGCGGCCCGCAGATGGTGCGCGGCCGCTACCGCGACGCGACGATGAAGGTCGAGGTGTGGCAAAAGGATATGAAGATCATCGGCGAGTTCGCCGCGGCGCTCGGTGCGCCGACGCCGCTCTTCAACGCCTCTGCGGCGTTGTACAACGCCGCCATGGCGCTGGGTTTCGCGAGGGAAGACACCGCGAGCGTGTGCGCGGTACTGGAGCGCATGGCCGGGCTGCGCCGGCGAATTCGGGGTCAGGGTCGCAATTCGTTTTTGCGTACGTAAAAACTGAATTCCGACCCTGACCCCGAATTGGTTAGTGCAGGCTTGCGCCGCCGCGCTCGTCGAGGACGCGCACGAGCTCGCGCGGCTCGACCGGCTTGACGAGGTGCAGGTCGAAGCCCGCCTCGCGGGACTTCTCGCGGTCGGCGTCCTGCCCCCAGCCGGTGACGGCCACAATGCGCAGGCTCTCGCCGCCCTCCATCGCGCGCAGCCGCCGTGCCACCTCGTAGCCGTCGAGGCCCGGCATGCCGATGTCGAGCAGCACGATGCTCGGGCGGTACTCGGGGGCGGCGCGCAGCGCCTCCGCCCCGTCGTACACGACGAGGGTTTCGTGCCCGAGCGACTTGAGCAGCATTTCGAGCGAGCGCGCAGCGTCCACGTTGTCATCCACGACCAGGATGCGCTGCGGACCGCCGGACGCGAAAGAGATACCGGCGTCCTGCCCGGAGCGCCGCTCCTCGAGCTTTGCCGTGGGCAAGCGGAGCGTGAACTCGCTGCCTTTTCCCGGTCCGTCGCTGCGCGCATCCAGCGAGCCGCCGTGCAGCTCGGCGATCTTGCGCGAGAGCGCGAGGCCGATCCCGAGCCCGCCCGCAACGCGCTTGAGCGGCGGCCGCCCCTGCACGAACATGTCGAAGATGCGCTCGAGGAGCTCGGGCTCGATGCCGCGGCCGTTGTCGCGCACTTGCAGGCGCACCTGTGAGCCGGCCGCGCGCACCGCGAGCAAGATGTCCCCGCCCTGCGGGGTGTAGCGAGCCGCGTTGTTGAGCAGGTTGGTCGCGAGCTGGGTCAGGCGATGAAGATCGCCGTTGACCCAGAGGGGCTCGCCCGGCAGCTCCATGTGCAGCTTGTGCCCCGCGCCGTCGATGAGAGGCGCTGCTGCTTCCGCTGCGCGGCGCGCGACGTCCGCCACGTCGACCGGCGCGTGCTCGATCGCGATCGCGCCGCGCGTGATGCGCGAGATGTCGATCATGTCGTTCACGATCCGCGCGAGCTGCGCGCTCTGGCGCTCGATCGTCTGGCGCATCGTCTCCTGCGCCGGGTCGTTGGCCGGCGCCTTGGCCATTACCTGCACTGCGGTGCGGATCGGCGCGAGCGGGTTGCGCAGCTCGTGCGCAAGCGTGGCGATGAACTCGTTCACGTTCTTCGTCGCCTTCTCGAGGTCCTGCAAGTGGCGGCGGTCGGTGAGGTCCTGGGTGACCTTGGCGAACCCGCGCAGGTGGCCGGTGGCGTCGTAGAGCGCGCTCAGCACCGCGCGCGCCCAGAAGCGCTCGCCGTTCTTGCGCACGCGCCACCCTTCGAATTCGGCGCGGCCGTCGCGGCGTGCCGCGGCGAGCTCCTCCCACGGCTTGCCGGCCTCAATGTCCTCGGGGAGGAAAAAGCGCGAGAGGTGCTTGCCGATGATCTCGTCGCGCTTGTAGCCCTTGATGCGCTCGGCGCCCGCATTCCAGCTCGTCACCACGCCGTCGGTGTCGAGCAGGAAGATCGCGTAGTCGACCACGCCCTCGATCAGCAGCCTTAAGCGCTCTTCGCTCTGGCGCAGCGCCTCCTCGTGGAGTTTGCGGTCGGTGAGGTCGCGCGTGATCTTGGAAAAGCCGAGCAGCCTGCCCTCCTCGTCGCGCAACGCCGTGATGACGACGTTGGCCCAGAAGCGCGAGCCGTCCTTGCGTACGCGCCAGCCCTCGTCTTCGAAGCGCCCCTCGGCGGTCGCGATCTTGAGCTCGTGCTGCGGCCAGCCCCTGTCGAGCGCCTCGCGGGTGTAGAAGGTCGAGAAGTGGCGGCCGACGATCTCGTCGGCGGAGTAACCCTTGAGGCGCTGCGCGCCGTCGTTCCACGACATGATGCGGCCGTCCCGGTCGAGCAGGAAAAGTGCGTAGTCCTTGGCCTGCTCGACGAGCAGCTTGTAAAGGCGTGGGTCGACCAGGTGCTTATTGCCGGCCATAACCCCGCGCCTTGGCGTCGTCCATGCACTCCGTGATGGTCTCGAAACAGGCCTCCGACTGCATCACCTCCATGCCGTTCTGCGCGTACGCGCGCCAGCTCCAGCGGATGGAGCTATCCCTCGCGTCCTGTTCAGGGACGAACGACCAGCGGAACGGAAGATGCAGCTTGTCGGTCGGCGCCATCAAAGTCGGCTCAAGAGGCCGAGGAGCGCGTCGACGTCGAAGGGCTTTTGCAGCGTGCCTTCTACCCCCATCAGCTCGGCGTCGGGCAGGTAGTCTCGTTTGGAGAACTGGGCGCCGCCCGAGACCACCACGATTTTGGTAGTCGGAAATTCTTTGCGGAACGCATCGATCGCCTCGAAGCCGTCCGCGTCGGGCATGAAGATGTCCGTGATCAGCACGTCGGCGGGCTGCCGGCGCTGCAACTCGAGCGCCTCGCGGCCGTTGCCCGCGACGTCGACCGCGTAGCCCGCGAGCTCGAGCGCGAGCTTGAGCGTCAGCCGCATGTCGGCGTCGTCGTCGACGACAAGGAGTCGCTTGCTCACGGGTTGGGGTTTAGCTCCCTAAAGGCAAACCGAAGTCTGCATTTTCCCAAAAAGCGAACCCCCCGCTCGCGAAACACCCGCTCGCTTCCCCCTTAATCAGGGGGGCGGGAAAGAAAAATGTGCTCATTGCAGCCCCGCCATTACCTGCTTCAGTCGCTCGGGTGCGACAGGCTTGGTGAGATGCGCATCGAATCCCGCCTCGTATGCGCGGCGCTGGTCTTCTGTCTGCCCGTAGCCGGTGATCGCGATGAGGATCATGCGCCGTCCGCCCGGCGAGGCGCGCAGCAGCCGCGCGACTTCGTAGCCGTCGACGTCGGGCAAGCCTATATCGATGAGCGCAATGTCGGGCGTGGACTGGGCGGCAAGCGCGAGGCCCGTGGCGCCGTCGCGCGCCTCCTGCACCCGATGGCCGCTGAACGCGAGCGCTTCGTGCAGCATAAGGCGTGCGTCGTCGTTGTCCTCGACGATCAGCACGCGGCGCGGCGCAAGGACAGGATCGCTTTCGGGCTCCAGCGCGCGCGCAGCCGGGGCCAGCACCGTGGGCAGCTTGACGGTGAACGCGGCGCCGTGCCCGCGGCCGGCGCTCGACGCCGATACGGTTCCGCCGTGCATTTCCGTCAGCCGCTTCACCAGCGCAAGGCCGACGCCGAGGCCGCCTGCGGCACGGTCGAGGCCGCGCTCGCCCTGCACGAACAGGTCGAACATGCGCTCGGCCGATCCCGGCAGCAGCCCTTCGCCCTCGTCCTCGATGGACAGCACCGCCCAGTCGCCCAGCTGCTCCACCGCGACGTGGATCCTCTTGCCGGCCGGCGTGAACTTAACCGCGTTGTCGAGCAGGTTGGAAAGCACCTGCTCGATACGAGCCCGGTCGGCATCGACCCAAGCCGACCTGATCGAGGTCGTGACATGGTGGCGCTCCAGGCGCCCCGACGAGCGCCACACCGTCACCACGTTGCGCACCGCCTCGGCGAGGTTAAAGCGCTCGCGCTCGAGCGCCACCTTGCCCATCGCCAGGCGGCTGATGTCGAGGAGATCGCCCACGAGACGCGCCATGTGCCTGGTCTGCCGCTCGACCACTGCGCGCGCCTTCATTGCCGGCGCTTCGTTGGGATGTGCGAGCTTGAGCACGTGCGCGGCAGCGCTCAACGCCGCGAGCGGATTGCGCAGCTCGTGGCTCAGCATGGCGAGGAACTCGTCCTTCGCACGACTCGTCTCCTTCAGCGCCTCTTCCACTTGCTTGCGCCCGGTGATGTCCATGCACACGCCGACTACCCGCTGGGGCGTGCCAGGCGAGTCGCGCACCAGCTTGGCTCGGCTCTCCACCCAGCGAATGGCGCCGTCGGGTCGCACGATGCGGTATTCCAGGTGCTGCTCCCCGCGCTCGAGAATCGCCGTCGATTCCGCGCGCACGCGCTCCCGGTCCTCGGGGTGGACTTCCTTCAGCAAGGCTTCGAACGTTCCAGCAAAGCTGTGCTGTGCCAGGCCATGAATCGCCTCGAGCTCGGGCGACCACGCCAGACGGTTCGTGTGCACGTCCCACTCCCAGCTTCCCATCCGCCCGGCGTCGAGCGCTAGGCGCAGGCGGTCCTCGCGCTCGCGCATCGCGTCGACCGATTTCTGCAGCGTCTGCGCGAGGCGCGTGATCTCGTCGATCGGCGCCTCGCTTGGCACGGCGAGCCGCTCGCCGCGCCCGATCGCGTGCGTCGCCTTGGCGAGGGATGCGATCGGTGCCTCGATGCGCCGGCCGATGAACCAAGCGAGCCCGAGCGCCATTCCGAGCGCGAGAGCCACCCCGGTGGCGGTTAGCGCAAAGGTGCGCCACGCGCCCCGGTTCACCGTCGTCGCGGGTATGGCGATCCCGAGCACCCAGCCGCTAAGCTGCGAAGTCACGTACGGCGTATAGGTCTCCTTGCCCTCGAGCGTGCTCCCTCGGAACCAGCCCTCCGGGGCGCGCGCGATGGCCTCGCTGAAGCTCTCGGACGCCGGCGTGCCCGGAGCCACCGAGGGAATGCGCACGATAATTCTTCGGTGGCGGTCGGCGAGCGCGATCACCCAGTCATGCGGCAGCTTCTGCGCCTGCAAGATCTCGGCGAGCGATTCCAGCTTGAGCGGCGCCGATAGCACGTAACGCACCTCGCCTCCGAGAACCATAGGAACCCGGACCCGCACCGTCTCCATGCGGATTGCGCTCTCGCCCGCCACGTCCCCTATGATTGGTTGGCGGGTGCGCACCGCTTCGTCGAACGCGGCATCGTCGTGGCCAAACGGAGCGTGCTTCCCGTAGGGCAGGATCGCGTCGGAAAGCTGTTCTTTCGCCGGCGTGGCGAGGCCGATGTTCTGCCACTCGGGCTGGCTGCGCATGACGCGCTGCGACTCCTCGTGAAATGCCTGCAGGTTGCCCGTGACGAGGTTCTTCGATGCGGCAAGAGCCTTGAGCGTGGTGATGTGTCCCAGCAAGGCCGCGTCCACCGCGCTCATCGCCGCGCGCGTGCGGCCGATCGCCTCGCGCTCTATGGTGCGGCGCTCGTGCTGCACGAGCAGCCCCGCCGAAATAACGGCAAAAAGCACTACCGGCGCCAGGGCGCCGGCGACCATGAGGTGCAGGTGTGAGCGGAGCTTCACGTTTGGCTGATAATAGCTCCCGAGGAGGCGCAGGATGAACGACTGGCGAACGATTCGTACGTGGTCGCGGGGCGAAATGATGAAGCGCGTGGCCCGCTTCCGGAAGCTCAAAGGCTCCGATGGCGGGCTTCCCGACAGCAAGCTGCCCGAGTGCCGGCGGAAATTGTATGCAGTGATCGGGTTTCAACCCCCGATGGAAAAGCAGAACGCGGCCACGACCTCCCCCGTTGGCGATGACGCATCCTCCACGCCCGCGATCGGCATCGCGGAGGGCTTCAACCTGGGTTATTGCAGGGCGAAGCCCGGCAAGGGACCGCTGATGCACAACCACGACACCAACGAGACCTTCATAGCCCTCACGGGCCGCTGGCGCTGCGAATGGAACGAAGGCGCCGCGAAGGAGCACGTGGACCTCGCGCCCTACGACGTGATCTCCTTTCCCGTCGGCGTGGCGCGGCGCTTCATGAACGTGACCTACGACGAGCCCAGCAAGGAGCACCTGCTGATGTTCATCATCGGCGGCAACCAGCCGCAGGCCGAGTTCACCCCGGCCGCGATGCGGCGCTGCGAAGAGTTCGCCAAGGGCAAAAAGCGCTAGGCTGAACGGCTGGGCGGGCTTGCAAGGCGGACCAACTGCCTGACGAGCACCAGAGCGACGAATATCGTCGCAAGCGCGAGCGAGGCGCCGGCGACCCATCTCCAGAGCGTCTCCGGATGGTCCTGCGCGTAGCGCATGGCGGCGTAGGCGAGCGCATCGAGCGGAAACGTAAACGCCCACCACGGCGGGCCGAAGCGCCAACGCCAGAACGAGCGCGCGTAGACGAGCAGCGCGACCGCGAGCACCAGCCCGAACGCAAATAGCAATTCCAGCCATTCGCTTGCGGGGAAAAGCGCGATCCCGTTCGCATAGATGAGCGATGGCGGAACGAGCAGGATGAACCAGCTCGGGCGCAGCACCTCGGGAAGCGGCGGCGCCGCGAACGCGCGGTAGAAGAGCAGCGGCATCAGCACGGCCGCGGCCAGGGTCGATACCCCGAAAACAAAGCGCGACGCCTCGACGTGCCCGAGCGCAAGGCCCGGCCCCGGCAGCACGATGCCTCCCACCAGGATGATCAGCCACCCGCCATTCAGCTGAGCAAGCTCGATCCCTCCCGCCAGCCAGCGCACGAGTGCCCAAACTTGAAACGCAAGCATGAGCGCAAACGAGGTCCACCACAGGACATTTCCCAGCTGATTCCAATACGGTGCCACGCCGCCCGCGACGAGCGACATGCCGACTGGCAGCGCGCCGCAAAAGCCGAGCTGGACAGGGTTCGTGAAGTCCTCCCGTACCGCCGCAGGATACTTCAGGAGCTTCAGAACATAGGCAGGCAGCAGGACAAGCAACGCGAGAGCGCCCAGCAAGGCCCAAGGCTCGGTGAAATACGCCGGCGCGCGAATCACCCCGGGAAAGACGCTCGCCGCGGCGCGCGCAGAGAGGGCCAGGCCAGCGAGGCCCATGACCGCACCGTAGAACCCGATCGGCAGGTCGCGGACGCCCATCTATCCCGTTATTCCAGTTTGACGCCCGAGTCCTTAACTACCGCTGCCCAGCGCTTCACTTCCTCCGCGATCTGCGCGCGCAGCTCTTCCGGAGTGCTCGGCGTGGCGGTTGCGCCCTGCTTCGCGAAGCTCTCCACGACATCGGGGGCTTTCAACGCTACACGAACAGAGTTCGATAGTTTTTCGATTGCTGTCCGAGGCGTTCCCGCTGGAGCGACAAGAAAGACATTCGGCGCAGCGCTGAACCCGGGCAGCGTCTCGGCCATCGCCGGCCAGTCGGGCGCGCTCGCAAGGCGCTGCGGGCTCGTCACCGCGAGCGTGCGGATCCTGCCCGCGCGCGTCGGCCCGGCTGCCGCGATCGCGCTGATGACGCCGATCGGCACCTGGCCGCTGATGATGTCGGGCATCATGGCCGCCGCGCCTTTGTAGGGAACGTGCAGGGCATCGACGCCGGCCTGACGCTTGAAGAGCTCGAACGCCAGGTGCTGCAGCGTGCCGATACCGGGCGACGCATAGCTGTACTTGCCCGGGTGAGCTTTGAGCGCCGCGATGAGCTCGCTCGTGGTGCCAGCCGGGAACGCCGCGGTGACGACGAACGCCATCGGCAGCATGCACACGCCGCCCACTGGAGCAAACTGACGCACCGGGTCGAGCGTCACCTTTGGATTCACGCTCGGCAGCGCGAGCGTGCCGCTCTCGGCGAGCATGAGCACATGACCGTCTGGCTGCGCGCCGGCGAGTGCTTCGGCAGCGACGCCGCCCGACGCGCCGGGGCGGTTCTCGACTACGAACTGCTGGCCGAGCGCCTCGCCAAGCTTCGGCGCGAGGACGCGCGCGATCGTATCCATGCCACCGCCAGGCGGGTAACCGACCAGCATGCGTACCGGGCGAACCGGATAGTCCTGAGCAAAGCCGAGCGAAGGAAAGACAAGAAAGAGCACAAAGACGATCCGTCTCATGCACTGGCTCCCAGGTAATAGTTCTTCACCAGATCGTTCTGCTCGAGCGCGCGCACGCCGCCCTCGAACACGATCTCGCCGTGCACGATGATGTAGCCGCGGTCGGCGATGCGGATCGCCTGGTGGAAATTCTGCTCGGCCATCAGCACGGTGAGCCCGCTGCGCTCCTTCAGCTCCTTGATCTTGGTGATCGTGTGCGACACCAGGATCGGCGCGAGCCCGACCGACGGCTCGTCGACGAGCAGCAGCCGCGGCGCCGACATGAGGGCGCGCCCGATCGCGAGCATCTGCTGTTGCCCGCCGGACAGCGAGCCGGCGAGCTGACGGCGGCGTTCAGCGAGCACCGGGAACGCTTCGTAGGCGAAATCGAGATTCTTCCGAATCGCTTCGCGCGCCTGCGGGCGGAAGCCGCCAAGGAGCAGGTTTTCCTCGACCGTCAGCTTGGGAAAGAGCCGCCTGCCCTCGGGAACCATCGCCACGCCGAGATTGACGATGTCTTCGGTGGAGAGCTGCGTGAGGTCGTAACGCTGGTTGTCGATGGTCAGAAAGACAGAACCCTTCGTGGGACGGACCATCCCCATGACGCATTTCATGAGCGTGCTCTTGCCGTTGCCGTTGGTGCCGAGCAACGCCACCGTTTCTCCTGCCTTCACAGTGATCGACACTGAATGCAACGCCCGGACCGCGCCGTAGCCCGCGTCGACGTCGGATATATGTAGCTCAAGCGCCACGCGAGCCTCGCCAGTAAAAGGGGTCAGGACCCTTTTCACGCAAAAGGGTCCTGACCCCTTTTTCAAGTTCACGCGCCAAGGTAAGCCCTCTGCACGTCGGGGTTCTGGACGATCGCGGCGGGCGTGCCTTCGCAGATGATGGCGCCGGCGTCGAGGCACACCACGCGCTGCGAGAAGCGCATCACCGCCTGCATGATGTGCTCGATCATGATGATGGTGATGCCCTGCGCGTTCAGCTCGAACAGGATCTTCAGGACCTCGTCCACCTCGGCGCCGGCGAGGCCGGCCATGGCCTCGTCGGAGATGAGCAGCCGCGGCCGCGCCGCCATCGCGCGCGCGAGCTCGAGCTTGCGCAGCTCGACCTGCGAAAGCTGGCTCGCGAGCCCCCTCGCCTTGTCGGCGAGCCCCATCATCGCCAGGATCTTCATCGCCTCGGCCTCGCCCTCGCTTTCGCGCAGGTGCACGACGTAGGCCGAAGGTACGAGCAGGTTCTCGAGCAAGCTCATGCTGTGGAACGGCCGCGGGATCTGGAAGCTGCGCGCGATGCCAAGGCGCGTGCGCTGGTACGCCGGAAGCTTCGAGATTTCGGAGCCTTGAAAACGGATCGAGCCCGAGTCGTTCCACAGCGCGCCCGAGATGCAATTGATGAGCGTGGTCTTGCCCGAGCCGTTCGGGCCGATCAGGCCGAAGCGCTCGCCCTGCACGATCTCGAGGCTCACGCCGTTCAGAGCCGTGAACCCGCCGAAATGCTTCGACAGGCTTTCTACCTTGAGGAGCGGATCCATTTCCTGAACAGCCCGACGACACCGTCGGGCGCGAGCACGACGAAGAGGACAAGCAGCACCCCGACCACGAGCACGTTGATCTCGTTGGAGATCGTGACCGTGACGATCTGCTGGATCGAGCCGAGGAGCAGCGCGCCCACCACCGGACCGATCCAGTGCGCGGTGCCGCCGATCATCGGCATGGCGAGCGCCGACACGCCCCAGTTCAGGCTGAAGCTCGAGGCCGGCTCGATGAACGAAAGGTACATCGGCATCGGCGCGCCGGCCGCGCCCATCAGCGCGCCCGACACGGCGCAGGCGAAAAGCTTGAGCTTGAGCGTCGGCACGCCCGAGCACTCGGCCGCCTCCTCGGAATCGCGGATCGCGCGCAGGCCCCTGCCGATCCACGAGACCTGGACATAGCGCGCGACCGACACGGCGAGCACCGCGAGGAGCGCCATCACGACAAATAGCATCCGGGTATAGCTCGCGAACGGGGCCATGACCTCGGGCCGCAGGAGCTGCAGCCCCGTGGCGCCACCCACATAGCGCCAGTTCACCATCAGCGTCTCCGTAATGAAGAGGATCGCGACGGTCGCAATGGCGAAGAAAATGCCGCGCAACCGCAGCGTCAACATGCCGACGCCGAAGCCGAGAGCCGCGCCGACCGCCGCCGCGGCCACGATTTGCACCGCGAGCGGCGCGCCGAGCGCCTTGAAAAGCACCACCGCGCTGTAGGATCCGAGGCCGAAGAACGCCCCGGTGCCGAAGTTCACGTACCCGGCGTAGCCGCCGAGGATGTTCCAAGCCGTGGCGAGGACGACGAAGGTGAGCACCACGTAGCCGGCGTAGAAGAAGTACTCGTTCATTCCGCTCAGCGCGAGCCCGAGGGCGGCGAGGAACAGCAGGCCGGCGCCGATCCAGTAGGTCATCGCCCGAACAAGCCTTGGGGTCTGACCCCCAGAACGACGAGGAGAAGGCCGAAGGCCACCGCCGGCGCCCACGAGGCGCCGAACAGCATGAGGACGATGGATTCGGCGATGCCGAGGATGAGCCCCGCGGCGAGCGTGCCCGTCATGCTGCCGAGGCCGGCCAGCACCACGACACAGAACGTGCGTCCGATATAGAGACGGTCCAGCGCCGGCTCGACCGGCCCCACGATGATGAGCATGGCGCCAGCGAGAGCCGACGCGCCGGTCGCGATGCCGAACGCCCACTGCTTGATGCGCACGGGGTTGGCGCCCATCAGGCGCAGCGCCGGCTCGTCCTGCGCGACAGCCTTGATGGCTCGCCCGGTGAAGGTTTTCGACAAATAGAGAGTAAGAGCCGCGGTGAGGACCAAAGCGACCCCAAAAGCCACCAGCATGCGATAAGGAATGCGGTACTCGCCAAGCGCGAGGCTCGAGCCGATATAAGGCGCGTGCACGGTGCGCTGGTCGACGCCGAAAAGCAGGATCAGTCCCACCTCGATGATAAAGGCAAGCCCGAAGAAGAACGCGAGGCCGCGCACCCCCGCCTCGCTGCCGCGGCGCTCGAAGGTCTCATAGTAGAAGCGGTAGATCAGGATGCCGAGCACGAAGAACGCCGGCATCAGGATCACCCCGGCGAGGATCGGGTCGAGCCCCCACCCCGCCACGATGTAAGTGCAGTACGAGCCCGCCACCATGAGCGCCGGGTGCGCTACGTGCGGCACGTCGAGCAGGCCGAACGACACCGACAGCCCGATGCTCACCGCGGCGTAGAAGCAGCCCAGCAGGATCCCGAACAGGATCGCCTCGAACAGCAGATCCATCGAAAGGATCATCGGCCTAAAAAAACGGCGCGGGATTGCCGCGCCGTCTCTTTGCGATCAATTTTTTTACTTTGCTGAACGAGCTTTCTCGAAAGGAGTGATGGCCTCGCCAGTCTTGTACTCGTCCGGGTAAATCACGACCTGCTTGCTCGGCTTCCTGAACTGCTCCATATCCTTGTCGACCACGCCGCGGAACTGCGCCTGCACCACGCGCGGGTTGGCCCACTCGCCCATTTTGTCGTAGCGGATCGGGCCGACCACGGTCTTCATCTCGTTCGAGCGCAGGTAGTTCGCGAGCTGCTTGTGATCGAGGCTCTTCGTCGCGTTGATCGCCTGCTCGTACATCTGGCCGATCGCGTAGTTGAACGGCGGCAGGTAGAAGCCGAGCGGGTCCACCTTCGCCTCGGCCGCGCGCTTGGCGTAGCGGGCGAGGAAGTCCTCGATCCCGGGATACTTCATGCCGGGCACGTAGGAGTTGTAGTTGAGCACGCCGTTCAGGAGGCTGCCGAGCGAGGTCATGATAGGGGTGAACTGAAGACCGACCATGCCGCCGCCGAACACCTGCACCTGCGAGCCGACGCCGATTTCGTTCACCGCGCGGATGATCGCCACGGAGTCGTTCGGGTAGGACATGACGAACACCATCTCCGGCTTCGCCGCACGGATGCCGCGGATGAGCGAGGAAAAGTCGGTGGTGGTCGGGGGATAGTTCTGGTCGTAGACCGACTTGAGGTTCGCCTTCTTCGCGAGCTCGCGCGCGCCGTTCGCCAAGTTCTGGGCGAATTCCTGGTCCGCGGCGAGCACCGCGATCGTCTTCGCGCCGGCCTTTTGCCCGGCCCTGACGAAGCCATCGGACCAGCTCGAGGCGTCGTTCCACGGCGAGTTGTTGAACCACATGTCGTGCTGCACCTTCGCGTTCACCTGGAACGAGAAGTTGCCCATAAGTAGCAGGCCGCGCTGCTTCACCATCGGCATGATCGGCGCGGTCGGCACCGTGCCGTAGGGGGCGATCAGGAGATCGACCTTGTCGACGTCGAGCAGCTTGGTGTAGATGCCCGGGACGTTGGCGGGGTTGGTCTGGTCGTCGTACGCGATCAACTCGACCTTGCGGCCGAGCAGCCCGCCCTTCTGGTTCACGTCGTCGACCCACAGCCGCAGCGCGACGAGCGCCGCCTGGCCGCCGGCGCCCAGCGTGCCGGTCTGCGGCATGCTCATGCCTATCTTGATGGGTCCTGCTTGTGCAAATGCCCTGCGCGGCAGCGCGCTGACGGCGGCAAGCGCCGCGCCGGCCTTCAATACCTTACGTCTGGAACGCCTCATGATGTCCTCCTCCTCGACTTATTGTAATCAATCTTCAGCAGCCGGGCGGCGTTGCCGCCCATGATTTTCGCCTTGTCGGCTGCCGACAGCCTTCCGCGTTGGACGAATCCCACCGGGTCCTCGACCCCCATGTCGAACGGATAGTCGGTGCCGAGCACCACGCGGTCCGCTCCGTAGCGGCGCACCATATTGTCGAGCATCTGCGGATCGAACACGATCGTGTCGAAATAGAACTTCTCGAGATAGGTTGTTGGTTTGCGCTTGATGACGGTTCTGCAATCCGGACGTGCCTTCCAAGCGTGGTTCATGCGCTCCCAGTAATGCGCGAGGAAGCCGCCGCCGTGCGGCAGGACCACCTTAAGCCTTGGATAGCGCTCCATCACCCCGTCGAAGATCAGATGGCTTGCCGCTACCGTGGTCTCGAGGGGATTGCCGATCACGTTGTTGAAGTAGTGGTCGAGCAACCGCTCGCCCTGGGTGTAACCCGTCGGGTGCATGAAGAGGATGACGTCCAGCTCTTGCACCTTCGCGAAGAATTTTTCGAGGCCAAGCCGCCCGTCGGTGAGATCCATGCCGTTTACGCTGCCGTTGATCTCGACGCCTCGCAGATTGAGCTTCTTGACCAGATATTCGAGTTCTGTAACCGCGAGGTCGGGATCCTGCAGGGGTACGCTTCCGAGGCCCACGAACCGGTCGGGCCACTTCCCCACGATCTCGGCGAGGCGCTCGTTCACCATGCGCGCGAGCTCCGCGCCCATGCCGGGCTCGGTCCAGTAATAGGTCTGCTGCGGCGCAGGGGACACCGCCTGAATATCGATTCCCATGCGGTCCATGTCCTTCAGGCGCACTTGGATGTTGGACAGCTTGGGTGCGCGCTCCTGGTGCTGCTTCTTGTTCGTTTCGCGCGTGAGCGCGTTGGCGAACTTGACCTGCATCTCGTGCTGCGCCGGGTTGAGCGGCGCCACCTTCGCCGCCGCGTCCGGGTTTAGATAGTGGCAATGAATGTCGACCCGAAGGCTCTTTCCTTTTTTCTTCACCACTGCAGACGAACCGCTTCGCGCCGGCGCGCAGCTATACATCATCGCTTTTGGTCCTCCCTCGTGAGCGGCTATGATGGCATCGGAAGGGAGTTAGTGTTGCGCGTTTCGCAGCGCGTGTGCGCGAAGAACGGCCCCGACTTCTCAGCTCTCCACCGTCTCCACTTTGCCGCTCGTCGCGGAGCGAAATACCGCCTCGAGCGCGCAGACGTTGGCAATCATCTGCTCCTGCGGCACCGGGTAAGGCGCGCGCTTCGCCGCCGCATCCGCAAACGCCTCCAGGTTGGCGAGCACGGCCTTCGCCGGGGGAAAGGAGATGGAATGCGGCTGCGAGTTTCTTTTTTTCACGGTCAGAACCCACCCCTCGGGCGCCTCGGGGTGCGCCTTGTCGCGCACTTCCGCCCACGCCCTGTTGCCGTAGACCGCGAATCTGCCGTCGAACGGAGTGGCGAGAACGGCCGAGATGAGCGAGTTCGCGCCCGACTTGTGCGTCACCAGTATTCCGAGGGTATCGCCGTTGACGAGCCGGCTGCCGAGCTGGCGCACGCTCGCGTAGACCTGCTGCGCCGGGCCCAGCAAGCCGACCGCGAGGTCGAGGAGGTGGATCCCGGTCGCCGTCATCGGCCCGGCGGGCGCCTCGGTTTGCGACATGCGCCAGTTGTCCGCCTCGAGCGACAGGAACTTGTCTTGGCTGAAGTTGGCCTCGACCTGCAGCAGCGTGCCGAGCTCGCCCGCTGTTGCCAGGCGGAGCACCTCCTGCACCGGAGGCTCGAAGCGTTTCTCGTGACCCACTGCAAGCGCGACTTCGTTGTCCGTGCACGCCTGGACCGCGCGCAGCACCTCCGCGCGCGACATTGAGAGCGGCTTCTCGCAGAACACGTGCTTCTTCGCTTGAGCCGCGGCAATGATTTGCGCGGTGTGTTGGGTATGGGGTGTGCACAGGGCCACTGCCTGCACCGCCGGATCCTGGAGGGCTCTTTCGAACGAAGTTTCGTAGGCGAGTCCTTGCGACGCGGCGAATGCTGCAGCCGCGGGCGCGGGATCGACGCCCTTCACGACTTTCAGTTTCGTGCTGCCCTTCAGGAGCGGCACGATCGTGCGGCCCCACCAGCCTAGGCCGATCACGGCGACGCCGAGCGGCTCCACCGACTACTCCGCGGTGGCTCCCGCCTCCCGCACCGCCTGTCCCCAGCGCTCGGTCTCCTTGGCCACGAACTTGGCGAACTCGCCAGGCGCGCTGGTCACCACCTCGACCCCGCCGTTCGCGAGCCGCTGCTGCACTTCCGGGGACTTCATGGTCTCGATGGTCACCGCGTAGAGCTTGTCCACCACCTCCTTCGGCGTGCCGGCCGGAACGAAGATCCCCTGCCAGGAGCCGCTCGTGAGCTGCGGATAGCCCGACTCCGCCATCGTCGGGGTGTCGGGGAAAGCGGCGAGCCGCTTCGCGCTCGTGACCGCGATCAGGCGCAGCCGCCCGCTCTTGACGTGGTTCATGGCCGAGGACGCGGTGACGAACATCAGGTGCGTCTCGCCGCCGACAAGCCCCGCGATCGCCGGGCCGGCGCCGCCTTTGTAGGGCACGTGCACCATGTCGAGGCCCTCGATCTTGCGGAACACCTCGGTCTCGAGCCGGTTCTGGCTGCCGGCGCCGGGCGAGCCGTAGTTCAGCTTGCCCGGGTACGCCTTCGCGATCGCCACGATGTCCTTCACGGTCTTCGCCTGGAGATCTGGATGCACTACCAGCACGCCCGGCACGTCGACTACTTGCGTGATGGCGATGAAGTCGCGCGTCGGCTTGACCTGGAGCTTGGTGAACACCGCGGGATTGAGCGCGACCGTGCCGATATTGCCGAGGTAGATGGTGTAACCGTCCGGCGCAGACTTCGCGGCCGCCTCCATGCCGATGTTGCCCGAGGCGCCGGCGCGGTTCTCGACCACCACTTGCTGGCCGAAAAGCTCGCTCATGCGCGGCTGGAGGATGCGGCCGACGAAATCCGAGGCGCCGCCCGGCGCGAACGGCACGATCATGCGGATGGGTTTGTTCGGATACTGAGCCCACGCCATGGCCGGCAACAACGCTAGGACCAGCAAAAGTCTCTTCATGACTCCTCCGTTATCGGAAGCTGCACAGGTTTCTTTCGTTTCGCCGAAAGATCGAATGCCTTGGTGAGCATCAGGCGATTGTGCGCCTCGGCCGCGGTGGCGTGCTGGGTGGGAAGGCCCATCGAGACGCGGTTCAGCCACTGCTCGGTCTCCTCGCGCATCGGGCCGCGCAGCTCGCCAAGCGCCATGTCGCCGGGCGGGTAGCTGCCCAGAAAATCGACCCGCCGCTGCGAATCGGGCGCGTAGCCTTCTCCCTGGAACTTCGTCGTCGCGAGCACGATGTCGCGGTGCGTGTCGTCGATGGTGAGGACGCCTTCGGTGCCGTTGATGCCGACCTCCAGGCTGTACACGGCGCCGGGCCACACGATCGGCAGCGCCCACGAGATGGCGGCGTGGTAGAGGCTGCCGTCTTCGAAAACGATCGTTCCCGCGGTCGCGTCGATTCCCTTGCACAACGGCCCGAGCGCCTTGTCAACCGAGCGTGCGTAGAGCTCGACCGGCTTCTTCGCCTCCATGAGCCACATCACGACGTCGAGCGCGTGCGTGCCCGAGATCACCATGGGCGAGATCTTCGAGGGGTCCGAGGTGCGCTTGTAGTTGTCGAGGGCCACCAGGCGGTTCATGAACGCGCGCGAGGTGACGAGCGTCACGTCGCCGAGGCTCCCCGTTTTCACTTTTTCCTTCGCCGCGAGCCAGCGCCGTCGAAAGCGCTGCGTATAGCCCACGACCGCGTCGATCTTCTTTCGGGTAATGAAATCCAGGACTTTTTGCGAATCGGCAAGCTCGGTGGCGAGCGGTTTCTCGATCAAGAGCGAAAGACCGCGTTCCGCAGCCGCGAGAATCGGCTCGACGTGCAGGTGCTCGTCGGTAGAGATGATGGCAGCCGTGATTTCAGGCCTTTTCAGCAATTCCCGGAAATCGGTGGTGGCGAAATCGGCGCGCGTCTTCTTCTGGACGAGCTCGAGCCGGTCCTCCCTGAGATCCGCGAGCCCGATGAAGTCCACCATCGGGTGGCGCGCGGCCACCTCGCCGCGGAAAAGCCCTACGCGGCCCGCGCCGACGATCGCGAGGCCGATGCGCTTGGCGTTCTTTCGCACGGGAGATCGACTGCCGCGTTGCGCTCGGCCGAGAGGTCGGCCGCGATGTACACCTCCATCACCATGCGCGCGTGCTCCGGGGTGACAAGCACCGGGCGGTCGTAGACCACCGCCTCGAGGAAGTGCACCGTCTCCGGCGCCATCGCGCCGGCGTAGGTGTGCTCGACGAACTCGCCGGGCATGGTGGACATTGGCAGCTGCATGCCCTTCTTCATCGTGTTCACTACCACGTCGCGGTGGGAATCGTCCACGAACACCGACCCCTCGGTGCCCACCATTTCGATCCAGGTGGTGGAGAAGTTGGGATAGCCCGGCGGCAGGCTCCAGCCGCCGCCGACGACGAACGTCAGGCCGCTATCGAGCGTCACCGTGATCCACTGCGTATCCGGGATCGGGTGCCCGCTCGCCTGCTGCATCGCGCCGTAGTTCTGCTGCGAGTACACGCGCACCGGTTTTGCCGGCTCCAGGCACCAGAGCAGGAAGTCAAGATCGTGGGTCGACTCCATCGCCGCTGGCGAGAGCTTCACGCGCCCGCTGATCTTGCTTCCGAGGCTGCGCGTGATATGCCGGCTCACCAGCGCGCTCACCGGCCGCCCGATCGTGCCGTCGCGGATGCACTGGCGGACGTACGCGTACTTCGGGTTGAACCGCTGGGAATAGCCGATCGTAAACTTGAGCTTCTTCCTGTTTTTCAGATCTATCAGCTCATCGGCTTCGTCGACAGTCAGGGCGATCGGCTTCTCAAGGAAAACATGCTTGCCCGCGGCGAGGAAGTCGCGCGCCATCGGGTAGTGCGTCGTCTCCGGCGTGGCGGAGATGTAGACCGCTTCTATCTCGCTCTTCTTCAGGAGCTCGTTGTAGTCCGTGACTGCCGTGCGCGCTCTGGTTTTGCTGGAAATCTCCTTCAACCGGTCGGTGTTGATCTCCGCGACATGCAGCGCCTTGACCAGCGGATGCACGGCCAGGGTCTCGGCTCGAATGCCGCCGCACCAGCCTGTGCCGACGACGGCAACTTCGATCGGTTTCATGTCAATGGGCCTTTGCTCCGGGTTGTTTCAGAGGGTGCGCCATCGCGAAGGCGTCGATCTCCATGCAGCGGTTGTAGATGCGCATGGCTGCCGGCAGTCCCGACGTATCGCAGTTGAAGTAGGCGAGCGCGCCGATCATCTGCGAGGCGAGGCAGATGTCGGCCATGGTGGGCGTGTTGCCGTGGCAGAAAGCGCCGGTTTCCTTCTCCCTTGCGAGGTGCACTTCGATCGCCTCGAGCGCGCGCAGCGTCCAGTGCGCAAGCCACCGGTTACGGGCGTTTTCGTCCTGGTGCATTTGTTTCTCAAGGTAAATCCGTATGCGGGGCGTGATGAGCGGGTGGCCGTCGGCCGCCGCGATGAGCGAAAGTCCACGCACGCGCGCGCGGCCGCGCGCATCCTTCGGCAGGAGCGGCGGCGTGGGCCGCGTTTCCTCCAGGTATTCGAGGATCGCGAGCGACTGGAAAAGCGGCGGTCCGTCGTCGTCGAGCATCAGTGCCGGCACCACGCCCTGCGGATTGACCGCCAGGTACTCGTGGCTGTTCTGCTTGCCCTTGAGGAGGTCGATCGAAACCTCCTCCGTGCGCAGGCCCTTGAGTGCGAGCGCCACCCGCACGCGGTAGGTCGCCAGCGACCTCCAGAAACCGAAGAGCTTCACGGATTGACTTTGATATTCGCTTCTTTAATCAATTTGGCGTACTTCGCCATTTCATCCTTGATGAATGCCGCGAACTGCTCGGGGGTGCTCGAGACCGCCTCGACGCCGAGGTCGGCGAAGCGCTTCTTGACGTCGGGATCAGCGAGCGCTTTCACCGTGTCGGCGTTCAGCTTCTGAACGATCGGGCGCGGCGTGCCGGCGGGGAAAAGCACCCCCCACCAGTTGACCGCGACGAGGCCGGAGGCGTCGCTCTGGCACGGCGGCGGCTCGGGCAGGAGCTCGTAGCGCTGCGTCCCGGTAACGCACAGCGCGCGCAGCTTCCCGGCGCGGATGTGCTGCATCGCCGGCAGCGAGTCGGAGAAGATGAAGTTGATCTGGCCGCCGAGCAGGTCCTGCACCGCGAGCACCCCGCCCTTGTACGCCACCTCGACCGCGTCGAGCTTGGTGATGTTCTTCAGCATCTCGCTCGAAAGATGCGACACGCTGCCCGGGCCGCTCGTGCCGTAGTTGAGCTTCCCAGGGTTCTGCTTTGCATAAGAAATAATTTCCCCTAAGGTCCGGTAAGGCGAATCGGCGCGCACCACGAGAACGTTCGGGCCAGTGGAGATCATGGACACCGGCACGAAGTCCTTCTCGATGTTGTACGGCACCTTCGAGAGCAGCGGGTTCACCGCCACCGGACCGAGATTGCCGACCACGAAGGTGTAGCCATCGTTCGGCTGCTTGGCCGCGAAGTCCATGCCGATCGAGCCGGCGGCGCCGGGCTTCGATTCGATGATCACCTGCTGGCTCCACAGCTCGCCTAGCTTCGCGCCGTAGACGCGCGACATCAGGTCCGAGCTGCCGCCGGGCGGATAAGTCACGATCAGCTTGACCGGCTTCGTGGGCCAGGCCTGGCCGAGAGCAGCAGTGGAAACGAAGGCGACGATGAACAACAGCGCTCTTTTCATGGTCAGCTCCCGATTTCCCCTCCATCCGCTTTCGTCACCGCGATCACCGAGCCGCGCGGCGGCAGGTCGTTGCGAAAGTCGGGCCAGCGCGTCGAGGGCTTGTCGAACGTCGAACCCTCGCCCGGGTGCTGAACGGAGATGAACAACGTCCTGCCGTCGGGCGTGAACTCGGGCCCGCACACCTCGGCCCCCTCCGGGGCGGTGAAGAAGCAGCGCGTCGCCCCGCGCTTCGCTCCGCTCGTCGGCGCGCAATAGAGGCTGTCGTTGAAGCCGCCGGCGTCGTCCTGCCCGTCGGTCGAGATCCAGATGCGCCCTTTCGGGTCGAACGCGACGTTGTCCGGGGCACACAGCCAGCCGTTCGCGCTAGGCGAATTCGCGTAGCGCGCGCGCTGCTCGGGCTTGGAGGGATCGCCCGCGATGATGAAAAACCCCCAGTCGCACTCGGTGGCCGCGTGGTCGGGCTTGCCATTCACGCGCGGCGGCACGATCTCGATGATGTGACCCCACTTGTTCTCGGCGCGCGGATTGGCGGCGTCGACCTGGGCGGCGGTGCGCCGCTCGTTGAAGGTCATCACGACGTAGATGTTCCCGGTGAGCGGGTTCGGCTCGACGTCCTCCGGCCGGTCCATCGGCGTCGCGCCGACGAGCGTGCCGGCGCGGCGCGCCTCGATCACCACGTCGGCCTGGCTATTGAAGCCGTTTGCGGAGGTGAGCGGCCCTTGTCCGAACACCAGCGGCAGCCAGCGCATCTTGCCGTTCGCCTCGAACCTGGCGACATACAACGTGCCGCTGTCGAGCAGGTCGCGGTTCGCTTCGCGGCTCTTCGGGTCGTAAGGCTTCTCGGTCACGAACTTGTAGACGAACTCCATGCGCGCGTCATCGCCCGAGTAGATCGCGACCCTGCCGTCGTGGCTCACCGCGTGCGTCGCGCACTCGTGCGCGGCGCGGCCGAGAGCCGTGCGCTTCACCGAGGTGTGATTGGGGTCGTACGGGTCGATCTCGACGATCCAGCCGAAGCGATTGGGCTCGTTCGGCTCCTTGTCCAGGTTGAAGCGGTCGAAGTAGCGACCCCAGTCGGCGTAGCGCCCCTTGCCGCTGATTCCGTAGCGCTTGCGCGCCCCGGCTTCCGGTCCCTTACCGGCGTCGCCCGAAAAGTAGTTCTGGATGTTCTCCTCCGCCGTGAGCATCGTGCCCCAGGGCGTGGTGCCACCGGCGCAATTGTTGAAGGTGCCGAACGAGCGCGTGCCCGTCGGGTCGGCGCTCGTGCGCATGCGCGTGTCGCCCGCCGCGGGGCCCGAGATCCGCATCGGAGCGTTCGTGGAAATGCGGCGGTTATAGCGGCTGTCCTTGATTACGCGCCACTGGTTTCCTTCCTTCGCGATCTCGACGACGGTGAAGCCCTGCGCCGCCATCTGCACTTCCACCTGCTCGCGCGAAAGCTGCTTCGGGCTGCCCGGAAAACAGATCGCCGCGCGGTGGTTCTCGTGATTCACGCCGAGCAGGCCGCGCGTGGAGTTCTTGGATCCGTAGGGCAGCGGCATGTAGGAGATGAAGTCGGCGTCGGTGCCGAACTGCTGCTCCTGCTCGGCGCCGGTCTGCGTCGCCGGGTTGTATTCGGGCGCGCCGGGCTTGATGGGGTCGCCCTGCCGCAGCAGCACCTGCGCGTTGTAGCCTGGAGGGACCTGGATTCCCTCCCCGCTCGAGCGTGGTACCTCGGCAAACGTCGGATCCGACGAGCTCGCAGCGCTCAGCGTGCCGCAGCCGAACAGCCCGAAAGCGCTGCCCGCCGCCATCCCCTTCAGCATCGTGCGCCGCGAAATGACCTCGCCAATCGTCGGTTCGGTCGACGGATTGACGGGCATGCCGTCCTGCTCTTCGAAATGGTCTATTTTTTTCATGTCAGTTGGCCTTTATCCCTGCTTTCTTGATCAGCTCCGCGTTTTCAACCAGCTCTCGGTCGATCATCGCCTGGAACTCGGCGATGGTGAGCGTGAGCGGGTCCGCGCCGAGCTTGGTGATGCGGTCGCTGATTTCCGGGGACTGCACCAGAGCGTTTATCTCCTTTGCCAGGCGCTCCACGATCGGGCGCGGCGTTTTAGCGGCGACCAGCGTGCCGACCCAGAAGTTGTAGGCCGAACCGGGGTATCCGGCCTCCTCGGTAGTCGGCAGGCTCGGCATCAGCGACGTGCGCTTGGGTCCGCTCACGAGGTGCGCGTCAACCTTGCCCGAATCCTTCATCTTTTGCGCCTGGAACACGAGCGCGAAGTAGCAGTCGGCGCGTCCCGAAATGACTTCGGTCAGCGCCTCGCCCGCGCCCTTGGTGTGGATGTTCTGCACCTCGAACCCGGCGGATGCGCGGAAGCGCTCGAGCGCCATGTGCGTCGCGCTGCCGGAGCCGGCCGTCGCGCAGTTCAGCTTTCCGGGCTGCGCCTTGGCCGCGGCGACGAAGTCCTGCGCGGTCTTGTACTTCCCCGGCGGCGTGATTAGCACGGTCGGGATCGTGGCCACCGTCGCGACCGGGACAAGCTCCTTGGGATCGAGACCCGGATTGAGGAGCGTCGACACCGTGAACGCCGAGGCGTACATCATGATGGTGTGGCCGTCGGGCTCCTGCGTCGCAACCCACTTTGCGCCGACGAGCCCGCCCGCGCCGAGCCGGTTCTCGACGATGACCGGCTGGCCGAGCGTCGTGGAGAGCTTTTCCGCGAGCATGCGCGCCATCGTGTCGGAAGCGCTTCCTGGCGTTACGCCGGAGACGAAGCGCACGGTCTTGCTCGGATAAGTCTGCGCCTGGGCGGCGGTCGAGAGCGCGAGCGCCAGGATCGTTGCAACCACTCTCATTTGGTTCCTCCTCTCATACCCTCGGTAGTCCGAACTGCCCCGCCAGCCAGTCCGCGGTGCGGCTGCGGTAGCGGTAGGGGCGATTGTTAGCATTGTGCCCCCCGTCCTCGACGATGAGCAGCTCGACCGGCCCCGAAACCGTTCGCGCGAGCTGCTCCGCGTGCGAGGCGGGCACGAGGCGGTCCTGCCTGCCCGTCACGATGAAAGTCGGGCAGGTAATGCGCGGCGCAGCTTCCTTCATCGTGAGCTCGGCCGCCTTTCGCCTCGCGCTATTCTGATCCGGAGAATGGCTCCTGACGCGGAATGTTTCGCGCGTGAGCTCGGGAAGACCGTCCCAGATCTGCTCCCACTCGAACGGGCCGGAAAGCGCGATGCAGGCCTGGATGCGCTTCTCGTAGGCCGCCGCGCGCGGCGCGTAGTAGCCGCCGAGGCTCACGCCCCAGATGCCGATCTGCTTCGAGTTCAGGTCTTCTCGCGGTTCTATCCAGTCCACCACCGCCTTCGCCGCCCGCTCGTAGTCGCCGCAGATCGGGATCTCGTACTCCGCCTCCCCCTGCCCCGGGCCGTCGATCGCAAGCACCGCGATCCCGCGCGCGAGGAACGGCTCCTCATAGGCGTGGATCTCCTCCTTGGTCGAATCGAGCCCGGGCGCCATGATGAGCACGGGCGGGTTTGGGCTAGCCGGCTTGCGCAACACCCCGTAGATCGCTTTGCCCTCGAGCCGAATTGAGACGCGCTCCCCCGGAGGCCGCGCGAAAGCCACCCCCTCGCCATAGCACTCCACGGCCTTCATATGCGCCACGCGCATCTGCTTCGGGTCCTGGACAAAAACGAACTTGGCGAAGTGGTAGTAGATCGCGGCACGGACGAGATGCTCCCCGGCAGTGAGCTTGAAATTCTCTTTCAGGGCAGATCGACCCAGTTCCTCATGCACCCGGGCCCGCGCGCTCCACGCTGCGCACCAGTCCTCCCAGCGCTCGAGCGAGCCGGTGACGTCCTCGAAATCGGCGAGCAGCACCCCGTTGGAAACGAAGCGCGGTGCCCAGTGGGAAATCGCGGA
>DATFEI010000184.1:0-2572 GCA_035251315.1 Burkholderiales bacterium
GAAGCGCTTCGTCGGTAGGGTATCATCGCGTTTTCAGTGCCTTGCGTGCGAAAACCCGACCGGAGGGCGCATTCCAGGTCGTGCACAGGATTGCCCGAGTGAAATTGAAGCCGAAGCCATGAGCTCCGAAAGCCCTTCATCTGCCTTGGGGCACATCCGGAACTTCTCCATCATCGCGCACGTCGACCACGGCAAGTCGACGCTGGCCGACCGCCTGATCCAGACCTGCGGCGGGCTGGAGGCGCGCGAGATGCAGGAGCAGGTGCTCGACTCGATGGATCTCGAGCGCGAGCGCGGCATCACCATCAAGGCGCAGTCGGTCACGCTCGTCTACAGAGCTGCGGACGGCGCCGACTACCAGCTCAACTTCATCGACACGCCGGGCCACGTCGATTTCTCCTACGAGGTGTCGCGCTCGCTGGCCGCCTGCGAGGGCGCGCTGCTGGTCGTAGACGCGGCGCAGGGCGTCGAGGCGCAGAGCGTCGCGAACTGCTACACCGCGCTCGAGCAGGGGCTCGAGGTGCTGCCGGTCATCAACAAGATCGACCTGCCCTCGGCCGACCCCGAGCGAGTGATCCGCGAGATCGAGGAGATCATCGGCCTCGAGGCAAAGGACGCCGTGCGCGTCAGCGCCAAGACCGGCGAGAACGTGCCGGAGCTGCTCGAGCGCCTGGTCGCGCGCATCCCGCCGCCGAAGGGCGACGCGACGGCGCCGGTGCAGGCGCTGATCGTGGATTCCTGGTTCGACAACTACGTTGGCGTCGTCTCGCTGGTGCGCGTCGTGAACGGCGCATTGAAGAAGAACGACCGCATCCGCGTGATGTCCACCGGCCGCGCCTGGCAAGTGGATCGCATCGGGCGATTCACGCCCAAGCGCGTCGAGACCGCGGGTCTCTCGACCGGGGAGGTCGGCTGGCTCACGGCCGGCATCAAGGAAATCGACGGTGCGCCGGTCGGCGACACCATCACCAGCGAAACCCGCGGCTGCACGACGCCGCTGCCGGGCTTCAAGACCGTGAAGCCGCGCGTGTTCGCGGGCCTGTTCCCCGTGCAGTCCGACCAGTACGAAGCGTTCCGCGACGCGCTGCAGAAGCTGAAGCTGAACGATTCCGCGCTGCACTACGAGCCCGAGGTCTCGACCGCCCTGGGATTCGGCTTCCGCTGCGGGTTCCTCGGGCTCCTGCACATGGACATCGTGCAGGAGCGCCTCGAGCGCGAGTACGGGCTTGCGCTCGTCACCAGCGCGCCCACCGTGATCTACGAGGTGGTCGGCAACGACGGCGAGGTCTCGCAGGTGGACAACCCCGCGCGCCTGCCGCCCGACTACCAGGAGCTGCGCGAACCCATCATCACCGCCAACATCCTGGTCCCGCCCGAGCACGTGGGCGGCGTGCTGAGGCTCTGCCAGGAGAAGCGGGGCGTGCAGAAGAAGATGCAGCAACTCGGCACGCAGATGTCGCTGCAGTACGAGCTGCCGCTCGCCGAGGTGGTGCTCGATTTCTTCGACCGGCTGAAGTCGGTCAGCCGCGGCTACGCCTCGTTCGACTACGACTTCAGCCACTTCCAGGCCGCGCCGCTGGTGCGCCTCGACGTGCTGATCAACGGCGACCGCGTGGACGCGCTCGCCACCATCATCCACCGCGAGAGCGCCTACCACCGCGGGCGCGACCTGGTGGACAAGATGCAGGAGCTGATCCCGCGGCAGATGTTCGAGGTCGCAATCCAGGCCGCGATCGGCGGCCAGGTGATCGCGCGCGCGACGGTCAAGGCGCTGCGCAAGAACGTGCTCGCAAAGTGCTACGGCGGCGACGTGACGCGCAAGCGCAAGCTGCTCGAGAAGCAGAAGGCGGGCAAGAAGCGCATGAAGCAGCTCGGGACGGTCGAGATACCGCAGGAGGCGTTCCTGGCGGTGCTGAAGGTCGGCAAGAAGTGAGCGGCGGGGAATACTGATGGTTTTCGACTTTTCGTTCGTGCTGGTGGCGCTCGCGGCCCTCACCGGCGCCGTCTGGGGCCTGGACCGCTGGTTGTTCGAGCCGGGGCGCCGCGCGCGCGGCGTCGCGAAGGACCCGGTCGCCGTCGACTACGCGCGCTCGTTCTTCCCGGTCATCGTCATCGTGCTGGTGCTGCGCTCGTTCCTGTACGAGCCGTTCCGGATTCCCTCGGACTCGATGATGCCGACGCTGGTCCACGGCGACTTCATCTTCGTCAACAAGTGGCGCTACGGGCTGCGGCTCCCGGTGCTGAACACGGAGATCGTCGACATGGGCGAGCCCGAGCGCGGCGACGTCGTCGTGTTCCGCAAGCCGACCGATCCGTCGCTGGTGCTGATCAAGCGCCTCGTCGGGCTCCCCGGCGACACGATCCGCGTTGACGGCGCCCGCGTCTTCATAAATGGGACGCCGTCACGGATCGAGCTGGACGGCTTGTACAGCGGGCCCAAGAGCGGGCAGTATCCCTTCACCCGGGTCGGGGAAGAGCGCCTGGGAGACGCCTCGCACGCCGTCCTGCTGGTCCAGACGAGGGCCGGCATCGAGGGCGAGTGGCGCGTGCCGGCGGGCCACTATTTCATGAT
>DATFEI010000033.1:0-9449 GCA_035251315.1 Burkholderiales bacterium
AGCCCGCGCGGGTAGCCCTTGCCGTCCATGCGCTCGTGGTGGCCGCCGGCGTACTCGGGCACCCGCGTGAGATGCTTGGGCCACGGCAGGGCCTCGAGCATCTTGATCGTGGCCACGATGTGGTGGTTGATGATCTTGCGCTCCTCCTCGGTCAGCGTGCCGGCGCGAACGGTGAGGTTCTTCACCTCTTCGTCGGACAGGAAGTTGGCCTCGTGCCCCGTCGGTTCGCGCCAGCGGTACGCGGCGATGCGGTGCACTCGCGCGACATCATCGTCGGACATGCGCTCCGTGCCGATGTTGCACGCGTGCAGGAAGCGCCGGTCGTCTTCCAGCTCGCTCAGCCGCTGCCGTAGTTGCTGCTCCGAGATCTCTTTCCTCAGTGACTGCAGCTCGAGGTCCCGTTTCAAGACCTCGAAGCGCGTATCGACAAGGTGGATGCGGTCGTAGATGGTCTCAAGCTTGGTCGCCTTGTCGACCACGTGCACAGGTGTGGTGACCTTGCCGCAGTCGTGCAGCAGGCCCGCAATCTTCAGCTCGTAGCGGTCCTTGTCGGTCATGTGGAAGCCGGCGAGCGGGCCCTCGCGCGTCTCGTTCACCGCCTCGGCGAGCATCATCGTAAGCACCGGCACCCGCTGGCAATGTCCGCCGGTATAGGGGGACTTTTCGTCGATCGCCGAGTTGATGAGATTGATGAACGACTCGAACAACTGCTCGAGCTGATTGATCAGCATGCGGTTGGTTAGCGCGATCGCCGCCTGCGACGCGAGCGACTCGGCGAGGCGCTGGTCGGAGTCCGAGAAGGACACAATCGCGCCCGTTTCCGGCTCCCGCGCGTTGATCAGCTGCAGCACTCCGATGGTCTCGTGCTCGTGGTTGCGCATCGGCACGGTGAGGAACGACTTGGAGCGGTAGCCGGTCTTCGAGTCGAAGGCACGCGTGCCCGAAAAGTCGAAGCCTTCGGCGGCGTAGGCGTCGGCGATATTCACAGTCTGGCCGGTAAGCGCGGCGTGCGCCGCGACCATGCTGTGGTTCGGCTTGCCGTCGCGGTAGAGCTGGATCGGGTAGAACGGCACCGGATTGCCGCTCGTGCCACCGAGGTAGGACTTGAGGGAGCTCGTGCGCACGATCTCGAAGCGCAAAGTGTTGTCTTCGGTGACGCGGTAGAGGGTGCCGCCGTCGGCCCCCGTGATCGACTTCGCCGCCGCGAGGATCAGCTCGAGCAGGCGATTGATATCGCGCTCGGCCGAAAGCGACGCGCCGATGAGGTTCAGCTGCTCGAGGCGCTGGCCGAGATCCTCGCGGCGCCCGCCCCCGGCCCCGAGCCGCAGGCCCGGCGTGGTATCGATGACATTCACGGGCCGGCTGCGGGCCGTCCTACGGGCCGTTCTGCATGCCGTTTTACTTGATACAAACGGCGCGCACTTCCTTGATGTGGGTGATGCCCGTCAGGCACTTCTCCATGCCGTCCTGCTTCAGCGTGCGCATACCTTCCTCTAGGGCGAGCGCGAGGATCTCGGCAACGCGGGCGTGCTCCTGGATCGCCTTCTTGAGGCGATCGCTCGCGATCAGCAGCTCGTGCAGGCCACAGCGGCCCTTGAAGCCCGAATTGCCGCACTTGTCGCAGCCGACCGGCTTGTAGAGCGTGAGCTGACCCTTCTCATTGCCATAGGCCTTGACCCAGTCGCGGTACACCGCCTCCATCGCCCCCTTCGGATCGGCCTTGAACCGGGCGGTATTCATCAATTCCTCGCAGTACTCGCGCAGGAACGAGGTGAGCTCGGCGGACTCGGGCGTGTAGGGCTGCTTACAGCTGCACAAGCGCTTTGCCAGGCGCTGGGCCAGGATGCCGAGCAGCGCGTCGGAAAAGTTGAATGGGTCCATACCCATATCGAGCAGGCGCGTGACGGACTCGGGGGCGGAGTTGGTGTGGAGCGTCGCGAGCACCAGGTGGCCGGTAAGCGACGCTTCGATGCCGGTGCCGGTGGTCTCCTTGTCGCGCATTTCGCCCACCATGATGATGTCCGGATCGGCGCGCAGGAATGCCTTCATCACCACGGAGAAGTCCAGGCCCGCCTTCTTGTTCACCTGCACCTGACGCAGCCCCTTCTGCGTGATCTCCACCGGGTCTTCCGCGGTCCAGATCTTGGTGTCGGGCGTGTTCAGAAACTTGAGCACCGAGTGCAGCGTGGTGGTTTTTCCCGAGCCGGTGGGCCCGCACACGAAGAATAGGCCGTACGGCTTCGACACGACGCTCTTTAGCTGCGAGAGGTTTTTCTCGGTAAAGCCCATCTTCTCGAGCGGAATCGGCTCGCCCGAGTTGAGAATGCGCATCACGATGTCCTCGACGCCGCCCGCGGTCGGAATCGTCGCCACGCGCAGCTCGATGTCGAGCGGGCCGAACTTCTTGAACTTGATCTTGCCGTCCTGCGGCCTTCTCTTCTCCGAGATGTCAAGATCGCACATGATCTTGATGCGAGCTGCGATCGCAGCGCGATAGCTCGACGGGACCTCGATGTACGGCCCAAGGGCGCCGTCCTTGCGGAAGCGCACCTCGGTCTTGGCCTTCCCCGGGTAGGGCTCGATATGGATGTCCGAGGCCCCCTGCTGGTACGCGTCGACGATGACCTTGTTCACCAGCTTGACCAGCTCGTTGTCTTCGGCGGCCGATGCCTCGTCGAACGAAGTGCTTTCGAGCAGCTCGGTCCCCGACTGGTCCATCGCGCCGAGCAGGTCTTCGACGTTGCCGAGCTCGGCGCCAGTGTCGGCGCCGTAGAACTGGTTCACCGTTTCCTTGAAATCCCTCTGCGTGGCGACCTTGTAGACGATGCGCGCCTTCGGAAACACGTTGGACGCGATGCGCGAAGAGCGGATGCGCTCGGGATCCAGGCACAGCACCACCAACCCTGCCCTGCCGTCGTCGATCGGCACCCATTGGTTTGCCTCGACGTACTCGCGCTTCAGGTTTCTGAGCAGATCGGCGGGCCTCACCCGGTCCGGCTTGAACGGCTCGTAAGGCACGCCGAAGAACTTGGAGAGCGCGGCGCCGATCGCCGGGATCTTGACCTGGAACTCCTCGCTCAGCACCTGCTCGATGTCGATCGCCTTCTTGCGCGCCTGGCGCGCCGCGAGCTCGAACTCGCCCGCCGACAGCACCGCGTCGGCAATCAGATAGTCGTACTTGCTCTTCGCGACCTGCGGCTTCTGGCGCTGCTTGAACGCGATGGCAAGGGTTTGCGCAAGCTCCCCTACGCCTTCTTCGGCCAGAGCGCTGAAGGCCATGCCCGCTTTGTTGTTGATGATCTGGATGACGCCGATCAGCTCGTTCGATCCCGGCTCCAGGATCGGCGCGACCAGCATCTGCTTGGTGCGGTAGCCCGTGCGCTTGTCGACTTCCTGCAGAAATCGCAGGTTAGGGTTCAGCGCGCGCAGCTCGTTCTCGTCATACACGTCCCTGATGTTCACCGTCCTTTTCGCCAGCGCGACATAGCCCGCGATCGAGTGCTCGGCGATCGGCAGCTTGAGATCTTTGAACGAATTGAGGCCGGTCTTGACCTTGGAGACGATGGACTGCCTGTCCTCGCCCACCGAGTAGATCGTGAGGCGGTCGGCGTTGAACAGGACGCAGACGTCGGCGCTCACCTCGAGCATGATCTCGTCGATGTTGCTGGTCGCGTGGATCTTGTTCGTGACCGCCTGCAGCTGCTTCTGGAACGCGAGGCGCGCGCCGACGTCGGTCGGCGCGGGCGCGTGCGAGCTCAGGACTGCGCGCATCGAATTAACCTCCCTGCGACTGCTTCTCGCTAGAATACCTGATTTTCAACGGCTTTCCGGCTTCTCCACGCCTTTCAAGCCGCCCTCCAGCAGCCAGACCTTGAAGCCTCTTTGTGCGAAAAGGAACGCAGCCGCAGCGCTGCGCCGTCCGCTCTGGCAATACGCAATGTACTCCTTAGTGCGATCGAGCACCGCGAACATATTCCGCACTTCCGCGAGCGGCACGTTGATCGCGCCCGGCAGCTTGTCGTACTGGTACTCGGAGGGATAGCGCACGTCGAGCCACAGCGCGCCGCGGCGCACTTTTCCGGACGCTTCCTCGAAGCCGATACGCCGAAGCAACGGCTCGCGCAACAGCTCGATGAAATCGGGACGGTTCAGGCGCAGCACCTGGCCCTCGGTCAGTGCGGTGACCGTGGCGTTGCGCTTCGCCTCGGCGACGAGCGCTTCCTCGCCGAAGGCATCGCCCGCCTTGAGCTCGGCGAGCACCACGTCGGCGCCGCCGACCAGGCGTTCGACCTGGAAGCGGCCCGATTGGATGACGTAGTAGTAGTCGCCTTCGTCGCCTTCGCGGATCACCACTTCGCCGCGTGCTGCGTTCACGCGCTCGAAGCGCCGCAGTAGCTCATCGATGTGGGCCGGCGGCAGCTGCGCGAACACGCCGGCGCGCAGGGAGGAGAGCGAAAACGCGCCGCTTGCCACGGCGTCGGGCGCGCGCGCAGCGGCCACCTGGTCCCAGGTGGCAAGGACGTCGAGCAACTCGTCCTCGACCACGAGCAGGTCGACATCGGTGATGGCGCGCGCCCGCGCAACGCGCTCCTTGCGCCGGTTGAGCGCCTGGCGCGTCTCCTCGGTGCCGCCGACCACGACCAGCGTGCCCCCCGCCTCGAAGCCGAGTAGAACCTCGCCCGCGAGCAGGAACAGCGACGGCCCCGGCCGCGCACGCCCGGCGAGAAGGTCGGCGCCGCGCGCCGCGCGCTCGATCAGCGTGGCTTCCGCGAGCTCCGCGAGGCGCTCGCGCGACAGCCCGGCGAGCGGAACCAGCATGGCAAGCTGGTCGCGCGTGGGCCGCAGCGAGCCGTTCATCGTGCGTCTAGAACTCCAGCACCAGGTTGTTCTGCAGCATGCGCGGCTTGAAGTCTCCCGCGCACTCCTCGATTTCACGCATGGTCGGCTCGATCTCGCCGGGCTTGAGATGGGTGATGTAGATCTCGGGATTACGCTCGAGCTTGGCGAGCTCTTCGGCGAGCGTTGCCGGACAAAGATGGCGCGAGATCTCGGCGAGCTGGCGTTCCTTGTTGGAGAACGCGGTCTCGATGATGAGGAACTTGAGGTTCGCGATGCGGTTCACGATGCGCCAAAGCGCATCGTTCGGCCCCGTGTCGCCGGTGAATACCAGGCTCGCCGCGCCGCTATCCAGGTGGTAACCCACCGCCGGGACGGTATGGCGCGCCGGAATGGCCGTGATGGTGCGTCCGCCGAGCGTTACCGCGCTTCCCAACTCGATCTCGAGGTAGCGCATGAAGGGCGCCTGCAGGCTCGGTATCTCGGTGAAGTCCGGCCAGATCGCCCAGTTGAAGAGATGGTTCTTCAGGATCTCGATGGTCGCGCGCGTCGCGTACACGTTGAGCGGCCGCGACCGCATGCCGCCGACGGTATCGACCAGGAACGGGATTGAGGTGACGTGGTCGAGGTGCGAATGCGTAATGAAGATGTGGTCAATCTGCGAGAGCTCCGCGAGCGTCAGGTCGCCGACCCCGGTGCCGGCGTCGATCAGGATGTCGCTATCGAGGAGAAACGACGTTGTGCGCAGGTGGCGCCCTCCGATCCCCCCCGAGCAGCCGAGCACGCGCAAACGCATGCGCCGAACTTCTACTTTCCTGGCGCAGGGCTCATGCGATGCACCTCGCGCAGGATCATCTCGGCTTCGTTCCAGCGTTGGCTGCGATAGTGGCGCAACGCCTGCTCCCAAAGGCGCAGCTCGACTTCGTCCCCCGCCGAATCCAGAGGCTCATAGATCGTTACAGCCTCCCCCTTCCCCTTGACCCGGATGCGGTCGATTTCCCTGAATACCACATCTTTGACCCGGTTGCGCGTCACCCTCGACTACCAGGATCCCGACACCGTAAGCTTTTGATCGCGAGGCCGAGCGCGATCCTCAGAACTTAGGCCTTGAGGAAGAACTCCATCTTGACGCCGGCGAGCTCGATAACGTCATGGTCCTTCAGGGAGTGCGGCGCGGCGCCGATGGCCTGCCCGTTCACGATCGGGCGGTTGGCGCCCTCGACATGCGTGATGAAGTAGCCCTGCGGGCGACGCGTGAGCACCGCGACCTGAACGCCCGGCTTGCCGAGCGTCGTGAGCGGCTTGATGAGCTCGAGCTCCCTACCAGCGTTCGCGCCGGACAGAAGCTGGATCGCGCCCAGAAACTGTCCGCCCGGCCGGGGTCGCGGCGCGGTGAACGAAGCGGCCGCGGGCGCTGGCGCAGGTGCCGAAGCGGCTATGGGAATGGAGGTCGCGGCAGGTGCGTTGGCTGTCGCCGCAGGGGCGACGGCAGGCATGGCAAGAGGCACGGCGGCCCGCGCCACCGGGGACGTCGCGGCGGCCGACTTCGCCTGTTGCACCGCTGCCGCGCGCTCCGCCACAGCCGCCTGTGCGCCGCCCGTCGCGCTTTTTGGACGCAGCACCATCGTCTTCTCGAAATCCGCCCTGTCCCCGGCGACCACGGGCGCAGCGTCGCCGATGAACTTGAGCTTGTACTTGCCCAGCTCGATGAGGTCGTTGTTCTGCAGGAAGTGTTTCTTGATCGGGTTGCCGTTCACCACGGTCCCATTGGTGCTGCCCAGGTCCTCCAGGAACGAGTCGTTCAGGATGGTGACGATCACCGCGTGCTCGCCGCTCACCGCCAGGTTGTCGATCTGGATGTCGTTGTGCGGCTTGCGACCGATGCTGGTGCGCTCCTTCGTCAAGGGAATCTCCTTGAGAACGAGCCCGTCCATGCTGAGAATCAGTTTCGCCATAGCGGGTCCTGGAGAATTATTTTAGCCAGCCGAACACCTTGGCCATGACGCCGCGGGGGCCGGGGTATTCCCGCAGGACGCGGACCAGTATAACCGAAACGTTATCCCGCCCCCCGTTGTCATTGGCCATCTGCACCAGCTGCTGCGCGGCGAGCTTCAGATTGCCGCCCAAGGTCTGCAGCGTCATGCCGATGTCTTCGTCGTCGACCATGTCGCACAGGCCGTCGGAACACAGGAGGTAGATGTCGCCCGCTTTGGTGGGGTACTCGTGGATCTCGGGCTCGACGATCGGGTCGATGCCGAGCGCCCTGGTGACGAGGTTCTTGTGCTGCGCTTTTTTCGCCTGCTCGGGAGTGATGATCCCGGAATCGATCTGTTCCTGTAGCAGCGAGTGGTCGCGCGTCACCTGACTAAAGTCGCCGTCGCGCAGCAGGTAAAGCCGCGAGTCGCCGAGGTGCGCGACCAGCATGCGGTTGTCGTAGAACAGGCATACGACCAGCGTGGTGCCCATGCCGGCATACTGCGGCTGGCTTTGCGCCGCCTGGTAGATCGAGCTGTTCGCCTTGAGGACTTGCTCGCGCAGCAGGCGAGCGGCGATTTCCTCGCTCGTGCGGCTGTCGACGTCGTAGGGCTTGGCGTGCGTCAGGATCTGACGCATCTCGGTGATGATGACCGTGGTTGCCATGCCGCTCGCCACTTCGCCGGCGTTATAGCCGCCCATGCCGTCGGCGAGCACCACCAGTCCGTTCACGGCATCGGCGGCAATCGAGTCCTCGTTATGCGAGCGCACCATGCCCGGGTCGGTGCACGTCGCGATTTCGAGGCTCTGGCTGAGATCCATCAGTTCAAGCAGCCAGCTTGCGGCAAACCTGGTTCAAAGACCGCCCCTCCCGCTAGTCCGGCCGCATTGTTGCAGCCCAATGCTAGGAGAGTCAACGATTTAGCTGAGGATTTGCCCCGCCTTGATCGCCCCCGCGGCAAGCAATTCAGCCGCCGCCACTTTCTTGCCGTCGCCGAGTTTGGCGCGTAGTACCTCGACGCGTCCGCCCTGCGACGTCACTTGAAAAGACTTGTCGGTCACCTCCACGACTTCGCCGATCTTTCCCTTCACCGCGCCGAAGGTGCGCACCGCGTGCCTGCGCGCATCAAAGATCTGCAGCTCCTGTGCGTCGAGCCTGCACCAAGCGCCCGGCGCCGGATTGCAGCCGCGGATCAGGTTGTAGACGAAGTCGACGTGATTCGCCCAGTTGATGCGCGCCTCCTGCTTGCGGCACCACCCCTCGTAGGTTGCTTCGGACTCGTCTTGCACGATCTCCCGGTGTTTATTCTTGATCATTAAGTCCGCCGCCTCGAGCATCGCCTGCACCCCCATCGGAAACAGGCGCTCGAAGTACACCGTGCCGAGGGTGTCGTCGGGACCGATCGGCGTTTCCTTCTGCAGGATCACCGGCCCCTCGTCCAGCCCGTCGGTAGGCCGGAAGATCGTGAGGCCGGTCTTGGTGTCGCCGCGGATGATCGGCCAGTTGATCGACGAGGGTCCACGGTACTTTGGGAGCAGCGACGGGTGGTACTGGATCGTGCCGCGCTTCGGAATGTTGACGAAGTCCTGCGGCGCGAACTGCAGAACGAACGCCATGATACCCAGCTCGACGTCGAGATCCTTCAGCGCCTTTTTCGCTTCGTCGCTTTTCAGCGAGGCGAACTGGAACACCCGCACCCCTTTTTCTTGCGCCGCGACCTTGAGCGCGTCGGGCCGCGCGCCCGGCTTCTCCGGCGCGCAGAACACGCCCGCCACCTCGTCCTTGCGCGCGAGAAACGCCTCGAGCACCGCTTTGCCGAAGTCCTGCTGGCCGACGATCGCGATCTTCATGCCGCCTTCTTGGGCGGGGCGGAGAACGCGCCTGCCTGCTTCAGTGCCTTGATCTTCGCCTCGTCGTAGCCGAGCACCTCCTGCAATACCTGGTCAGTGTGCTCGCCGAGCAGCGGCGAGCGCTCGATCCGCGGCGGCGAGGCCGACAGCTTGATCGGCATGCCGACGTTGAACCACTTGCCGCGCTGCGGATGGTCGAGCTCGACCCACATCTGGCGGCCGCGCACGTGCTCGTCGTCGGCGAGATCCGCCGTCCCCATGATCGGGCCGCAGGGCACGTCGAGGTCGTTCAGGATCGCCATCAGCTCGCGCTTGGTGTAGCCGGCGGCGAACTCGTTCAGCTTCTTCCATACTTCGTTTTGGTTCTTCCTGCGCTCCGCGATGCTGGCCAGCCTTGGATCTTTTGCAAACTGCTCGCCGCCGATCTTCGTGGCGAGCGCGTCCCACACCACCTCCTGCACCACGACGTAGAGCCAGTCGTTCGGCCCGTGGGGCTTGCAGTGGATGGCGTTTCCGAGCTGGCCGCCGCCGGAGTCGTTGCCCGCGCGCGGCACATCCCCCATGCCTTGTGCAGTTCTTACTGAATATTCCGATAACGAGCCCCTGGTAAGACGCTGATGATCGCGGAACTTGACGCGGCAGAGGTTCATCACGCCGTCCATCATCGCTACCTCGACGTACTGCCCTTCGCCCGTGCGGTTGCGCTGGTGCAGGGCGGCGAGAATGCCGATCACCATGTGCAGGCCGGTCCCGGTGTCGCCGATCTGCGCGCCGGTGACGAACGGCGG
>DATFEI010000062.1:0-5909 GCA_035251315.1 Burkholderiales bacterium
GCGCATCGAGCACGAACCCCTCGAAGCGCGCCGCGACCAGCGCGTGGCCGAGAACGGCTCCACGCTCGGACTCCGCGGCCGCCCAGTGGAGGATCCCGGCGAGGCGGCGCCCGTGTCCGGACGCGGCGGCGACGGCCGGCGAAAATTCCAACGGTTCCCGCGGCGCATAGCCGAGCAGCGTTGCGAGATGGCGTCTTAGGGCGTCTTCGCGCACGGCTAGCGAGAGCCGTGCATTGTTCGCCGAAGTGTGCAGGATCTTGTCTTCGTTGGGAGAGAGCACGATGCCCCGATGCTCGTCTCCCTCGAATGCCTGCCCGCGGATGAGCGCCTTCAGGCTCCCCTGGAGCGAGAAGTGGACCCAGTAAACGGCCGGCAGCTGGTTTCGCTCCGGCTCGCGGGTGAGCCACGGGCTCGACCAGGGCGATAGCCTCAAGCGCGCGGCCGCACCGTACTTAAGATACGCCACCCACTGAGCGGGTAGAAAAAGCGCGTTCAGCCGCACGTCCACGGAGGTGTCATACCCAGGCCGCCCGACGAGATCCATGTCGATGTCGTGGCTGCGCTTGAGGTAGGCGCGCGTCTCCTCGAAGCTGCGTGAGCGCAGCATCGGCGTGTGTTCGAGCATTCAACAAAGATAGCAGCCGGTCCGTTTCCCGCTGGTTTCGGCCGTGTTTCCGGAACGTAACAGCGGCCGATACGTGCTATTTCGGGATAGAAACAATCCGGCAACCGAACGCAAAGCGGCAGACATCGGGCCGATACGGCGTGCGCGCAGCATGCCGCCATGCGAACCAGCCAGGCTCAGACGCGTGCGGACGAGTGGGTTCTCGTGGCGGCGGCCGCGCTGCTGCTTGCCATCACCATGGGCTCCCGCTCGGTGTTCGGGCTGTTCATCTCGCCGCTCAACACGGCCACGGGCCTGGGCATCGCCACGATCAGTTTTGCGGTCGCGGTGAGCCAGCTCACCTGGGGCGCTGCGCAGCCCTTTGCCGGCATGCTGGCCGAGCGCTACGGGGCAGCGCGCATGATCGTGGCCGGAAGCCTTCTCGCCGCCGCGGCGGGCGCACTTGTGCCCTCCGCTGGCAGCGCGGGCCTGCTCGTCGCCGCGCTTGCGGTAAGCGGCATCGCCGCCACCGTCGGCAGCCCGTCGCTTCTCGTCGGCACGGTGAGCCAGCGCGTTTCCGCCGAGCGCCGGGGCCTCGTCGCCGGGATCGTGGGCGCTGGCGGGCCGCTGGGGCAGCTCCTGCTCGCTCCTGCCACGCAGGCGGTAATCTCGACCGCCGGCTGGGTCACCGCGATGCTCTCGGTCGCCGCGCTGGCGCTCCTCTCCATCCCGCTCGCGCTCGCCTTCCGGGGCGGGCCAGCGCCGGCCGCTTCGGACGCGCATTCGGCAGAGCAGGCAGGCGCGAGCCTGCGTGAGGCGCTCGCGAGCCGCGGCTTCTGGCTCATCAACGCCACGTTCTTCGTGTGCGGCGTGCACGTGTTCTTTCTCATCACGCACCTGCCCGGCGTGATCGAGGTATGCGGCCTGCCGCCCAGCGTCTCGGGCGCCGCGCTTGCCGTCTTGGGCCTCTTCAACATCGCGGGCAGCATCGGAGCCGGCTGGGTTATCCAGCACTACTCGATGAAGGCCACGCTGTCGTGGCTGTTCGCCGCGCGGGCGGCAGGCATCGCGCTCTTCCTGGCCGCGCCGAAGACCGAGTTCACGGTGCTCGCGTTCTCCGTGTGGATGGGGTTGACTTACATGGCGGTGCTGCCGCCCACCGCGGGCCTCATCGGCCAGCTTTACGGTGCGAAGCGGCTGCCCACGCTGCTTGGCATCACTTTCATGCTCCACCAGGTGGGCGCGTTCCTCGGTTCCTGGCTGGGCGGCGTGTTCGTCGAGGCGACCGGCAGCTACGACGGCATGTGGGTGCTCGACCTCGGGCTGGGCGTGGCAGCCGCGGCGCTCGCCCTGACGATCCGCGAGCGGGCTGCAGGGCGGGTTCTAACGCGAGCGGCGCTTGCGCGTACTCTTGCCTAGGCGGCCGGAGCCCCAGCCTACGGTACGCTCGCCCGCTGCCAGGCGCTTGCGCGCGAGCGCGGCGCCGGCGGCGAGGGCGTGAAGCTTCTGCACCGCGACCTCGCGGTCCATCGGCGCCATGCCGCAGTTGGTGCAGGGAAAGAGGTGACGCGCGGGCACGTACTTGAGCGCCTCTCCGATCACCTCGGAGACTTCCTGCGGCGTCTCGACCGCATCGGCGGCGACGTCGATCACGCCGACGAGGACATCCTTGCCCTGTAGGAGCCTAAGCAGCTCGATCGGAACCTTCGAGTGGATGCACTCGAGCGAGACCTGGTCGATCCTGCTCTTCGCGAGCGCGGGGAAGATCTTCTCGTACTGCCGCCACGATTCGCCGAGCGTCTTTTTCCAGTCGACGTTCGCCTGGATGCCGTAGCCGTAGCAGATGTGCACGCAGGTCTTGCACTTGAGACCTTCGATGGCGCGGTGCAGGGCGTCGATCCCCCAACGCTTGACGTCGTCCATGTACACGTTGAACGCCGGCTCGTCGAACTGCAGCACGTCTACGCCGTCTTTCTCCAGCGCGCGCGCTTCCTGGTTGAGCAGGCCCGCGAAGGCCATGGCGAGCTTCACCTTGTCCCCGTAGTGCCGGTCGGCGATGGTGTCGACGATGGTCATAGGACCGGGCAGCGTCAGCTTGATTTTGTGTTTGGAATGCTTTCGAAGAAGAACAGCTTCGCTCTGGTGCACGCGGCCCTTGAGGCGCAGCGGCCCCACGACCACCGGCACCATGGCGTCGTAGCGGTTATTGCGGATGCCCATCTTCACCTTGTGCTCGAAGTCGATACCCTCGACGAGCTCGAGGAAGCCGTGCACGAAGTGCTGGCGCGACTGCTCGCCGTCGGTGACGATGTCGATGCCCGCGTCTTCCTGCTCCTTGAGCCAGAGCAGCGTGGCGTCGCGCTTTGCGCGCTCGAGCTCAGCGCCTTGCGCGCGCCACGCAGGCCACAGCTTCCCGGTTTCAGAAAGCCAGCCCGGCTTGGGAAGGCTTCCGGCGATAGTGGTTTCAAGCATCCTTACGCCTCACTATAATCGAGCCCAACAAGGGAGGGAAACGCGTGCTGGGCATCTTGGTGGGGACGTTTTGCTCGTTCATCGCTGGTATCTTCAATCCGTACGTCGCCAACAAAGCCGGCCCCGACTGGATGTGGGGCGGCGGCAGGGACGACCTGCTGCGAAAGCTCTACTTCCGTCCCGACGGCACTTTCCGGCGCTACGGCCGCCTCGCCCTCCTCGCGACGCTCTTCGGCGGCTCGGCCGCTCTGTACTGGATGCTCTGAGCATTGCCAAGCAGTTCTTTTGCAAACTGCCGGGAATCGAGTCATTCTATGAGCCCCAAGCAATGAAAAAGGGGGCACAGATGGGAAAGCTGATCGCTGCGGCGGTAGTAGTGGGTTTGGTGATTTCTGGACCGGCCCTTGCTCAGCGCAAGGACTGCGACGCGCTGAAGGGCGAAATCGAGGCCAAGATCAAGAAGAACGGCGTCGAAAAGTTCTCGCTCGACGTGGTCGACAAGGACGCGCAGGCCGAAGGCAAGGTCGTCGGCACCTGCGACAGCGGCGCCAAAAAGATCGTTTATAAGCGCGGCTAGCGCCGCGCTTCCTTTGCAGTCAGCAGCCAGGCCGCGGCCGCGACCTGCGCTGCGAGCAGCAGCCCGAAGGCGACCCGATAACCCTCGGGATCGTAGCGACCCTGCGCGCTCGGCCAGTTGCCGAGGATCGCGCCGACTCCCCACTGGAAAGCGAACGAGGTGCCGAAGAGCAGCAGGTTCGACGCCGTAGTCACGCGCCCGGTCTGCGCCGAGGGCACGAGCTGGGTGAGCAGTGTGTAGGCGATGATCGCCGCGATGCTCGCCGCCGCAAACGCCACCAGGAAGACGAGGACGCCGGCGCTCGCCCCGAACGCGAGCGCAGCGAAAGCGGCCGCGCACAGTACCATTCCGCCCTGGTAGATGCGCAATTGCGAAACGCCGCGCTTTCCGGCCCATTCGGAAAACGGACCGAGAGCGAACGAAGCGAGCATGTACGCCGCGGCGGAGAAAAAGAGGTAATCCGCGGCCGCGCCGCGCGCGAGGCCGTGCACGTCGGCGAGCCACGGCGCGAACCACAGACCCTGCAGCGCCTGGAAAGTCGCCTGGGAGAGAACGAGCGGCGCCGCCAGGCGCCAGAAATCCAGGCGCGCAAAGATCCTCCCGATGACGGCCACCTGGCTGCGCCAGGGGGCGCCCTCGCCCGGCAGCGCGCGCTCAGGTACCACGAAGAAGATGAGCGCGGCCGCCGCCACGCTGAGGGCGCCGAGGCTGAGGAAGATTGCGCGCCACCCGAACGGGCCGAGTAGCGCCTCGAGCGGCGCAGTGGCCGACAGCGCGCCCACGCTGCCGATACCGATCATCCAGCCACTGAGCGCCGTGAGGCGCTCGCGCGGAAACCACAGCGTGAAGGCCTTGATGGATCCCATCAGCCCGGCCGATACGCCGAGCCCGATCAGCGCGCGTCCCGTGGAGAGCATCGCGAGGTCGCGCGCGAGGCCGAACATCAGCGCGCCAGCGCCCGCGATGCAGAAGAGCGCGGCGGTGCAGCGCCGCGGGCCGAAGCGATCGAGCGCGACGCCGAGCGGGAGCTGTGCGGCGGCGAACGAAAGGAAATAGGCGCTGGTGAGCAGGCCCAGGTCGGACGGCGCGAGCGCGAAGTCCTGCACCAGGTCCTTCGCGATCACCGCGTTTACGTAGCGGTAGAAGTACGAGAGGTAATAGCCCGCGGCGAAGGGGCAGAACACCACAAGCATCGCGTTCACGGGTACGCTAGCCGCCATGAAGAAGCGGCTGATCGTCGGGATCACCGGTGCGACCGGCGCGGTCTACGGGGTCGAAATACTGAAAACCCTTGGAGAGAATCCGCAGTGGGAGAGTCATCTCATCCTCTCCGATGCCGGGGCGCTCAACGCCTGGCACGAGCTCAAGATGAAGAGGAAGGAGCTCGAAGAGCTTGCCGATGTCGCCTATCACCCGAAGGACATCGCCGCGACCATCTCGAGCGGCTCGTACCTCACCGAGGGCATGGTGATTGCGCCATGCTCGATGAAGACGCTCGCCGCCGTGGCGCACGCGCATGCCGACGAGCTCGTGTCGCGCGCCGCCGACGTGGTGCTGAAGGAGCGCCGCCGGCTCGTGCTGCTGCCGCGCGAAACGCCGCTCAACCTCGCGCACCTGCGCAACATGGTCGCGGTCACTGAAATGGGCGGGATCGTCTTTCCGCCGGTGCCGGCTTTCTATGCGGCACCCAAATCGCTCGATGACCTCGTGGCGCACACCTGCGCGCGCGTGCTCGACCTCTTCGGCGTGCACTCCCCTAGGCTCGCGCGCTGGCAGGGGATGAAAGGAATTCCCGAAGAGCGCGGTTGAAGGCGTCGGACTGCTCGACGTTGGCGATATGCGAGGCGTTCGGGATCACCACGAGCTTCGCCCCCGGAACGTTCTCCCCGATGTAGCGCGTGCCCGGCGCGGCGAGGTCCTGCTCGCCGGTGATGGCGAGCACCGGCAGCTTGATGCTCTTGAGCTTCGCGGTCGTGTTGAGGCCCATGATCGCGCGGCCGCAGCCGACGTAGCCGGCCACCGGCGTGCGCTCGATGAGGTCGCGAATCCTCTGGAGCTCGGGAGGGTTCTTTTTCCGGAAAGGCTCGGTGAACCAGCGCTCGATGGTCGAGTCGACGAGCCCGGCCATGCCGTGGGTCTCGGCGATGCGGATGCGCTCCTCCCACTGCTTGAGCGCCTCGGGCGGCTGCGCGTGCGTGGTGTCCGCGAGCACCATGCGCTCGAACGGATGGGAACCACGGATGGCGATCGTCTGCC
>DATFEI010000032.1:0-4982 GCA_035251315.1 Burkholderiales bacterium
CTGCTCCTCATTTCGACCGCCTTTCCGACGAGCATCGCATTCAACCGCCTGCCGCGGGACGCGATGAAGTCCTTCGTTCCGGTGGCGATGCTCGGCAGCGGGCCCGCGCTGCTCGTCGTGCCGGCATCTTCAGCGGCGAACTCCGTGACAGATCTGCTGAATCTGTTGAAGCAGAAACCCGGGGAGCTCAATGCGGCGGCCGCCGGCATCGGCAGCTTCCAGCACATGGCGACCGAGCTCTTCCGCCTTCAGTCCAAGACCAGTTTCGTGATCGTGCAGTACAAGGGTGGCGGCCCGGCGCTCACCGACGTGATCGCCGGCCAGGTGCAGATGAATCTCGGGAGCCTCGTGCAGATGATCCCGCACGTGCGCTCGGGGAAGCTGAAGGCGCTCGCTGTCAGCAGCGCGAGGCGCGTCGCCGCACTGCCCGATGTCCCGACCATCGCCGAGGCCGGCGTGCCTGGGTTCGAGGTCAGCAACTGGTGGGGCATTCTCGCGCCCGCGGGCACGCCGCAGCCTGCGCTCGAGCGGCTCTACAAGGAGATCGGCGCGATCCTCGATTCACCCGAGACGCGCAAGCGCTTCGAGCTCGAGGGCGCCGAGGTTGTGCGCATGAAACCGCAGGAGTTCGCGGCTTTTGTCACGCAGGAAACCGAAAAGTGGACCCGCGTGGTCAAGGAAGCTGGCATAAAACCGGAGTAGCCATGGAACGCTTCAAGGCCTACAAGCTCACCGAAACGCCGGAAAAGAAGATCCGCGCCGAGTTCGTCGACTACACGCTCGACCAGCTCGACCCGCACGAAGTGCTCGTGCGGGTCGCGTACTCGAGCGTGAACTACAAGGATGCGCTTGCGGCGACGGGCAAAGGGAAGATATTGAGAAGGCCCGCGTGCGTGGGCGGCATCGACTTCGCCGGCACGGTGATCGAGTCCAGAGACCCGCGCTTCAAGAAGGGTGACGCCGTTCTTACGGCAAGCGGCGAATACGTCGGTGTGTCGAGCGACGGAGGCTACGCACCCTACACGCGCGTAAAGGGCGACTGGATCGCCAAAGTGCCGCCCGGCTTGTCGCTATGGGAAGCGATGGCGTTCGGCACTGCCGGTTACACCGCGGGCATCGCGATCGTCCGTATGGAGCACAACGGGCTCAGGCCCGAGAACGGTCCGGTGATCGTCAACGGTGCAACCGGCGGCGTCGGCTCGATTGCCCTAGCGGCGCTCGCGAAGCTCGGCTATCACGTGGTCGCGTTGACCGGGAAGGAGAGCGAAACGGATTGGCTGAAGAAGCTGGGCGCGAAGGAGGTCATGCTCCGGCAAACCCTGAACCTGCAGAAAATCAAACCTCTCGATAAGGCAACTTGGGCGGGGGCGGTGGACAACCTCGGCGGCGATGTGCTCGCCTGGATGGCGAGCACCATGAACTATGGCGGGGTCATCGCCGCGGTCGGCCTGGCGGCGAGCCACACCCTGAACACCACCGTGCTGCCTTTCATCCTGCGCGGGGTGAGCCTGCTCGGCGTTAACTCGGGCGACGTCTCCAACCCGATCCGCGATCTCGTCTGGCGGCGTCTCGCAAGCGATCTCAAACCGCCCTTGCTGAAGGAGATGGCGCGCACCCTGCGCTTCAGCGAGCTGCCCTCGGTGTTCGATGATTTCATCAACGCCAAGGTGTCGCGCCGCGTGGTGGTGGACATCGCCGAATGAGCCCCTAGCATGGCAGCGCCGGCCGACCTGCCGCAGAAGCGCGTGCTGGTGGTCGATGACTCGAGGTTCGTCCGCACGACCTTCGCCACCATCCTGAAGACGTCGTTCGGCGTGCGCGAGGAAGCCGACGGCGAGTCGGCCTGGCAGGCGGTCCAGTCCGATCCGTCGATCGTCACGGTACTCACCGACCTCGACATGCCTCGGCTCGACGGCTACGCGCTGCTGACGCGCATCCGCGGATCGGGTGACGCCCGCGTGCGCGCGCTCCCGGTCGTGATCATCTCGGGCAGCGAGGACCTTGCCGCCAAGCAGCGCGCGCGCGACCTCGGCGCCAACGACTTCATCGGCAAGTCGGCCGATGCCCCGGAAGTGATGGCCCGCCTGGACAACGTGCTGCACCTGGTGCGCGCGAGCCAGGAGGCAACGCACGACGCGCTGACGGGCGCGCTGACTGCGCACTACCTCGTGACCGAAGGCCGCAAGCAATTCGCCCATGTGCGCCGGCATGGGGGCGAGCTTTCCGTCATGGCGCTGCGTGTCGACACCTACGACGAGATCGCGCTCGCCGCCGGCAAGGAGATCGCGGACGTGGTCTTGGGGCGCGTCGGTAAACTCCTTATGGGCAAGGTGCGGGCCGAGGACCTGGTCGCGAGAACCGCACAGGCGACCTTCATGGTGCTCTCGTCTGCGACCGGCGCGACGCAGATGGAGGGCCTCGCGCAACGCCTGCACCGCGAGCTCGCGGAGGCCAAGTTGACCTACCGCGAACGCCCGCTCAAGTTCGCCGCCAGCCTCGGCGTCGCTTCGCTTGCCGCGGACGCAGCGGGCTCCATCGAGGAACTGGTGCGCGCGGCGCTTGTGCGGTTGCACAAACAACAGACGCCGCCACCGAAGCCCATGCCGGCGAGCGGCCTGCCCCGGGACATTGAAGTCGCACTCGGGGTCCTGGAAAGAACCAACCGGGCACGCCTCGGGCCGGCGGCGAGCGAACTGTTGATGCGGCTCAAGCGCATCGCCGACGCTTTACACTGACCCGGGACAGCACGCGCTAGACTTTCTTCATGCCCACCTACCGTGAATTCCATCGCCGCTCGATCGAAGACCGCGAACGCTTCTGGGGCGAGGAAGCAAAGTGCGTGCACTGGCAGCGGCCGTTCGGCAAAGTACTGGACTATTCGCACCCGCCGTTCGCGCGCTGGTACGTAGGCGGCGAGACCAACCTATGCTACAACGCGCTCGACCGCCACCTCGCAACGCGCGGCGATCAGAAGGCCCTGGTCTGGATCTCCACCGAGGTGGACCAGACCCGCAGTTTCAGCTTCAAGGAATTATCCCGCGAGGTGAAGCGCGTCGCCGCGATGATGCGGTCGCTCGGCGTGAAGAAGGGCGACCGCGTCATCATCTACATGCCGATGATCCCGGAGGCGGCGTTCGCCATGCTCGCCTGCGCGCGGCTCGGCGCGATCCACTCCGTGGTGTTCGGCGGCTTCGCCGCGGCGAGCCTCGCGGCGCGCATCGACGATGCCCGCCCGGTGCTCATGATCACCGCCGACGGCGGCAGCCGCATGGGCAAGCCGGTGCTCTACAAGGCGCTGGTGGACGAATCGCTCAAGCTCGCGAAGCATCCGCCGCAGAAGGTGCTGCTGTTCTCGCGCGGGCTCGATCCCAGCATGGCGATCGTCGAAGGGCGGGATGTGGATTGGGTTTCACTGGCAAAGGATTTTCCCAACCCGGAGATTCCTTGTGCATGGCTGGAGTCCAACGCGCCGTCGTACATCCTGTACACCTCGGGAACTACGGGCCGGCCAAAGGGCGTGCAGCGCGACGTCGGCGGCTACGCCGTAGCGCTTGCTTCATCGATGCGGCGCATTTTCTGCGGCGAGGCCGGCGAGACCATGTTCACCACCTCCGACATCGGCTGGGTGGTCGGGCACTCGTACATCGTCTATGGGCCCCTCATCGCGGGCATGACGACGATCATGTATGAGGGCGTGCCGATCCGGCCTGACGCCGGCGTGTGGTGGAAGATCGTCCAGGACTACAAAGTGTCGGTCATGTTTTCAGCGCCGACGGCGATCCGCGTGCTGAAAAAGCAGGATCCGGCATACCTCAAGAAGTACGACGTCTCTTCGCTCAAGCACTTGTTCCTTGCCGGCGAGCCGCTGGATGAGCCGACGCACGTATGGATCAGCGAGGCGCTCGGCAGGCCGGTGATCGACCATTACTGGCAGACCGAGACCGGCTGGCCGCTGCTGTCCGCGCACCCCGGCGTGGAGAAGACGAAGATCAAGATGGGCTCGCCGAGCTTCCCGGTGTACGGCTACGACGTCCGGCTGCTTCACGAAGGCACCGGCAAGCCGGTGTCCGACGGAGAGAAAGGTGTCGTCACGATCAACCCGCCGTTGCCGCCCGGCTGCATGTCCACGGTATGGGGAGACGACGAGCGCTTTGTGAATACCTATTTCAAGGACTTCAAGGACCAGCTCGTCTACTCGACCTTCGACTGGGGCATTCGCGACAAGGAAGGCTACTACTTCATCCTCGGCCGCACCGACGACGTGATCAACGTGGCAGGGCACCGGCTCGGCACGCGCGAGATTGAGGAGGCGGTCAACATGCACCCGAACGTGGCCGAGTGCGCCGTGGTCGGCGTGGTGGATGCGCTCAAGGGCCAGATGCCCCTCGCGTTCGCGGTTCTCAAGAATAGTTCTCTCGGAACCCGTCCTGAAGAAGTCATGCAAACTGTGGACAAGCAACTGGGCGCCATCGCGCGGCCCAAGGCGGTGCATTTCGTGACGCTGCTGCCGAAGACGCGCTCGGGCAAGACGCTGCGCCGCTCGATCCAGGCCCTCGCCGAGGGCCGTGACCCGGGCGACCTCACCACCATCGAAGATCCCAACGCGCTGGAGCAGATTCGCCAGGCCCTGAGATGAAAACCCGACCGATGCTGACGCTGGAGGACTGTCGCAAGATCACCGCAGCGGCGGAGGCGGAGGCGCGGCGGAACAACTGGAACGTGTGCATCGCCATCCTCGACGACGGAGGGCACCTGCTGCACCTCGCCCGCATGGACGGCGCGAGTCCGGCGAACGCGCGCATCGCGATCGAAAAGGGGCGCACCGCCGCCGAGACCCGGCGCTCCACTACCGCGTGGCAGGAGCGCATCGCCAAAAGGCCCGAGCTCCTTAACATGCCGCAGGTGACGCCGGTTCAGGGTGGCCTGCCGATCATGGCCGACGGCGTGTGCGTCGGCGCAGTCGGCATCTCGGGCGTGCAGTC
>DATFEI010000067.1:0-3619 GCA_035251315.1 Burkholderiales bacterium
TGCACGCGGCCGGTGCAGCCGTGCTCATCCACTACCGCGACTCCGAGACCGATGCCGCGCGCCTCGCATCCGAGCTGAATGCGGCGCGCCCGAAGAGCGCGGCAAAGGTGAAGGCCGAGCTCCTCGCGCCCGTGGCGCCGCGCGCGCTGGTCAGCGCGGTACTCGAGACTTTCGGCAGGCTCGATCTGGTCGTGAACAACGCGTCGAGCTTCTTCCCCGTTGCCGTCGGCGCCATGGAGCCTTCGCACTGGGAGGAGCTCATCGGCTCGAACCTGCGGGCGCCGCTCTTCCTCGCACAGCAGGCGGCCGCCGAGCTCGCGAAGCACGACGGCTCGATCATCAACATCGTCGACATTCACGCCGAGCGGCCGCTCAAGGGCTATGCGCTCTACAGTATTGCAAAGGCCGGACTTGCCGCGATGACGCGCTCGCTCGCGCTGGAGCTCGCGCCCCGGGTGCGTGTGAACGGCGTCGCCCCGGGCGCGATCGTCTGGCCCGAAGACGGGCAATTCCCGGATCCCGAGCGCGCGCACATCCTCGCAACCACACCGCTTGCGCGCATCGGCTCGCCGGAAGACGTAGCGCACGCGGTGCATTTCCTCGCCTGCGCGCCCTACGTTACCGGCCAGATCGTGGCCGTGGACGGCGGCCGCTCGATCTTCATCTAAGGAAACGCTCATGGCCTGGCTGTGGCTGACGCTCGCCGGTCTGCTTGAAGTCGTCTGGGCGACCGGCCTCAAGTACACCGACGGCTTTACCCGCCTCGTGCCTTCGGTGATCACCGCGGCGGCGATGATCGGCAGCGTCTACTTCCTCGCCCTTGCCGTGCGCACCATCCCTATCGGCACCGGCTACGCCGTGTGGACCGGCATCGGTGCGGTCGGCGTCGCCATCCTCGGCATGATTCTGTTCGGCGAGCCGAAGACGCTCCTTCGCCTCGGTTCAATCTTTCTGATCGTCATTGGTATCGCCGGGCTCAAGCTGTTGACTCCTTAGGTACACTCCCGTTCCCTATGTCCGTCCGACCTGTCCGCATCCACCGCGACCCGCGCAAGGCCGACTACGAGCTCGGCAAGCTCGCCAAGCGGCTGCGCCGCCAGGTGGGCGAGGCGATCGCGGACTTCAACATGCTCCAGGCGGGCGACCGGGTAATGGTATGCCTGTCGGGCGGCAAGGACAGCCATGGACTCTTGGACGTTCTCTTGTCCTTGCAAGAAAAGGCGCCTGTAGAGTTCGAGCTGATCGCTGTCAATCTGGACCAGAAGCAGCCGGGGTTCCCGGGGCATGTCCTTCCCGACTACCTTCGCTCCCGCGGCGTCGAGTTCCGCGTCGTCGAGCAGGACACCTACTCCGTGGTCAAGCGCGTCATTCCGGAGGGGCAGACGATGTGCTCGCTCTGCTCGCGGTTGCGTCGCGGCGTGCTGTACCGCGTGGCGGGCGAGCTCGGCGCGACGAAGATTGCGCTCGGCCATCACCGTGACGACATCCTGGCGACTTTCTTCCTCAATCTGTTCCACGGCGGGCAGCTGAAAGCGATGCCCGCCAAGCTGCGCTCGGACGACGGCCGGCGGGTGGTGATCCGGCCGCTCGCGTACGTCGCCGAAGACGATCTGGCGGCCTACGCCGAAGCCAAGGGCTTCCCGATCATTCCCTGCACATTGTGCGGCTCGCAGGATAACCTCGAGCGCAAGCAGATCGGCGAGATGCTCCGGGACTGGAAGCGCCGCCAGCCGGGGCGCATCGAGTCGATCGCCCGCGCGCTGACCGAGGTGCGTCCTTCGCACCTCCTCGACCGGAAGCTCTACGATTTCTTGAATTTCAGGTAACTCGTGTGTCATCCGGTGGGCCCTACAATGCGTTTCAATAGCGAAGAGCATGACGCGCCCTGTCGCTAGGTTTATCGGCCGCTCGAGCCTCATCGGCTTGCTGGCTTTCATTGGCGCCTCGGTCACCGCCGAGGGCTACGACAGCCTTGCGCTGGATCCCGCCCAGGCAAGCGAGCCGGTCGTGCAGGTCTGGGGTGCGCGCACGCGAGGCGCCAAGGGCATCTTCGGCGTGCACACCTGGGTAGCGGTCAAGCCCGAAGGGGCCGCCGAGTTCACGGTCTACGAGGTGGTCGGCTGGCGCCTGCGCTGGTCCGAGAGTGCGCTCGTGATCCGCAATCGCGCACCCGACTCCTGGTTCGGAGCGCAAGGCGAGCTTTATGCCGAGAAGCGCGGCCCGGGGGTCGAGGAGCTCATCCGCCGCATCGATAAGGCTGCGCATGAGTACCCCTTCGCCAAGACCTACAGCCTCTGGCCGGGGCCTAACTCGAACACATTCACTGCATGGATCGCGCGCGCCGTGCCCGAGCTCGAAACCGACCTGCCGGCGACCGCGATCGGCAAGGACTACATCGGCTCGGATTTATTCGCCAGCGCGCCCAGCGGCAGCGGCTTCCAGTTCTCGCTGCGTGGGCTTTTCGGCGTTGCGGCGAGCGGGGTAGACGGCTTCGAGCTGAACGTTCTGGGGCTCAACTTCGGCGTCAGTCCCTCCGGCATCAAGCTTCCGCTCCTCGGACGCATCGGTGCCGCGCGCATCCAGCCCGCCGTTCCGGCCGAGCAGCCGGCGCTGCGGTAGCGCTCCCGTCCTACCTTAACGGCCAAGGCATCTCGACTAGTACCTGCAGCAGCCCGCGCGGGAAGTCGAGCACAAAGATGTGCGACATGGCAGTGAGGAAGAGCACGGCCGAAGCCGTGAGCAGAGCGTTTCGCGCGATCGGCGCCCGCGCCTCGAGGTGCAGGAAGGCCGCGAAGAAGAGCGCGAGCCCGATCACGAAGCCGGCGAGGCCGCTCGCGGCGAGCAGCGCGGCGATCCAGAGCAAGTAACGGCCTAGCGCGGTCACACCCGGAGTGGTTTCAGCCTCGGTGTCGAAGATCACCGCGCTCGCGCGCGATCCGCGACAGATGACGACCGCGACAAAAAGAGCAACCGGAAGCGCCGCGACCGCGACGCCGAGCGGGAACGCCTTTGCCAGGAACGACCAGCGCTGCAAGTCGAGCACTGCATACGCGAATAGCGCCGTCATGACGATCGCGAACGCGAGCTGCGGCCGGATATCGCGTACCCGAGCGCTCGCGCCGCCTTCGTCGATCTGGGCCCGGCCATAGCGTGCGCCGGCCCACATCGACGCGGCAGTGATCGCCGCAATGATCAGCACCCCGGGGCGCAGCACCCACGCCCATCCGTGGAACTGGATCGCCTGGTACAGGTAGTTCTCGGCGCCCTGAGCGAGTACGAAGCCTACGATGAGCGGCGGGCGCGGCCAGCCGAATCGCCGCATGTAGAGGCCGAGCACGCCGATCGCGAGCAGTGCGAGGATATCTCCCCAGTGGCTGGTCGCCTGGTACGCCGCGAAGAAGATCACCATCAGCATGAACGGCGCGACGTAGGCGTACGGCAGCGTCGTAATGCGCGCCACGAAGGGCGAGGCGACGAAGCACAGGCCGGCGCCGACCACGTTGGCGATCGCCAGCGTCCAGATGATGGTGTAGACGAGGTCGAGCTGCGTCTCGACCAGCATGATTCCCGGCTGGATGCCGAGCAGCACCATGCCGCCGAGGAAGATCGCGGTGCTGCC
>DATFEI010000256.1:0-3583 GCA_035251315.1 Burkholderiales bacterium
ACGTGGCGCGCCTCCTCTTTCGCCACCCAGTCGGCGTACTGCTTGCCGGTGAGCGCCGTGGTATTGAACGCGCCTTCCTCCATCAGCTTTTTCCACTCGGGCGTGTCCATCACCTTTTTGAACAGGCCGATGTAGTACTGCACGTGCTCGGGCTTCACGCCGGGGGGCATGAAGATCCCGCGCAGCATCAGGTAGTCGACGTCGAGCCCCGACTCCTTGCAGATTGGAATGTCATTCCAGGACATCGTGTCGGTCACCTTGGCCTTGTAGGGCAGCCGCTTCTGCTCGAAGACGCACAAGGGCCGCAGGTTGCCGCCGCGCCACTGCGCCACTGCCTCGATCGGGTTGTTGACGGTTGAATCGACGTGGCCGCCGACGAGCTGCGTCGCCACCGCGCCGCCGCCCTTGAACGGAATATAGGTGAACTTCGCGCCGGTCTTCTGCTCGATGGCGACCGTGATGATCTGGTCTTCCTGCTTCGCGCCAGTGCCGCCCATCTTCATCTTGCCCGGGCCCGCCTTCTTCGCCGCCTCGACGTACTCCTTCGGGTTCTTATACGGCGTCTTGGCGTTCACCCACAGCACGAAGTTGTCGAGGGCGAGCATCTGCACCGGCGTGAGGTCGCGCCAGTTGAACGGCACCCCGGTGGCGAGCGGCGTGGTGAATAGATTCGAGAGCGTGATAATGATCTTGTGTGGATCGCCGGCAGCGTTCTTCACGTCGAGGAAGCCCTCGGCGCCGGCGCCGCCCGCTTTGTTGATCGGCAGGATCGACTGCTTCATCAGGCCGTGCTTGGCGACAATGCCCTGGATCGCGCGCGCCATCTGGTCGGCGCCGCCTCCGGTTCCTGCGGGGATGATGAACTCGACGTTCTTCGTCGGCTCCCAGGACTGCGCCTGGACAGCCAACGGCGCTGCGATGGCAAGTGCTGCTGCAAGAAACCTCGGTTTCATAGCTCCTCCTATGTTCACTCTTCGTTGCGCCGCACCATTTGTCCGTGGCGCTCGCGCAGAATTGTCATGCTCCCTCTTAAACGCGGGCCATGACCTCCGTCAAGACTTCGGCCGTTCAGTTTCGACGGCCGCTTCGTGCACCGCCGCTTTCATGGCCTTGCGCTTGCCGAGCAACGTTCCAGCCAGGATTACGATGACCGCGCCGATCAGCCCGCAGATGATTTCCAGGCTGAGGCCACCGACTTTGGGCTTCTCGCCGTCGAACGTCACGCCGAGGCCGGCCAGCCAGTCCTTGAGCGCTGGATCGGTCACTAGCATTTCGCCCGCGACGAACCCGAGCAGGCCGCCGCCGACGGTAATGATGATCGGCCAGCGCTCCATCAGGTGCAGCAGCATGGTCGAGCCGAAGATCACGAGCGGGATCGAGATTGCGAGGCCGAGGATGAGCAGCGTCAGGCTGCCCCCGGCCGCGGCGGCGACCGCGATCACGTTATCGATGCTCATTACGAGGTCGGCGATCAGGATGGTCTTGATCGCGGCGATCAGGTTCTCGCTCGCGTCGACGTCCTCGGTGTCCTCCTCGGGGATGAGGAGCTTGATGCCGATCCAGAAGAGGAGCAGCGAGCCGACAAGCTTGAGCCACGGCAGCGTGAGCAGCGCCACCGCGAACACCGTGAGGATGATCCGCATCACTACCGCGGCGCCCGAGCCCCAGAAGATCGCGGCCTTCTGCTGCTTCGGCGGCAGCGAGCGCGCCGCCAGCGCGATTACCACCGCGTTGTCGCCCGACAGGATGATGTTGACGCCGATGATTTTCAGCAGGCCGATCCAGAAGGCCTGCGTCAGGATCTCCGCCAGCATCGCCTGATTCTAGAACAGGCCGACGACTTTTCCGTCGACCAGATCGATCTTGTTGGCCGCCGGCACTTTCGGCAGGCCCGGCATGGTCATGATGTCGCCGCAGATCATCACCACGAACTCGGCCCCGGCGGCGAGCCGCACTTCCCGGATGTTGACCACGTGATCGGTCGGCGCGCCGCGCACCGCGGCGTTCACCGTGATCGACGCCTGGGTCTTCGCCACGCATACCGGATAGTGGCCGTAGCCCTCGTCCTGCAGCTTCTTGATCTGCGCGCGCACCTTGGCGTCGGCCGTAACCTCCGCCGCGCGGTAGACTTTGCGCGCGATCTTGTTGATCTTGTCCCACAGAGTGTCGGAGTCCTCGTAGACGAACGTCGGCTTCGACGGCTTCTCGCACAGGTCGACGACGATGCGCGCAAGCTCCTCCGCACCCTTGCCCCCGTCGGCCCAATGCGTCGCCAGCACGAAGGGCACGCCGAGCTTGCCTACAGTGCGTTTGACGAGGTCGAGTTCCTTCTGCGTATCAAAGGTGAAGCGGTTGAAGGAAACGACGCAGGGCATGTTGTAGACCTTGGTCACGTTCTCGACGTGGCGCTCGAGGTTCGCGAGGCCCTTTTCCAGCGCGGCAAGGTTCTCCTTGTTCACCTCCTTGACGTCGACGCCGCCGTGGTACTTGAGCGCGCGGATCGTCGCCACGATGACCGTCGCGTTCGGCCGCAGGCCGGTCTTGCGGCACTTGATGTCGAGGAACTTCTCGGCGCCGAGGTCGGCGCCGAACCCGGCCTCGGTCACCACGTAGTCGGCGAGCTTGAGAGCGGCCTGGGTCGCGATCACCGAGTTGCAGCCGTGCGCGATGTTGGCGAACGGGCCGCCGTGGATGAAGGCCGGATTGTTCTCCAGCGTCTGCACCAGGTTGGGCGCGAGCGCGTCCTTCAACAGCACCGTCATCGCGCCATGCGCGTTTAGATCCTTTGCAGTCACCAGCTTCTGGTCGCGTGTGTAGCCGACCACGATGTTCCCCAGGCGCTTCTTGAGGTCTTCGAGCGAGGTCGCGAGGCAGAAGATCGCCATCACCTCGGAGGCCACGACGATGTCGAACCCGTCCTCGCGCGGATAGCCGTTGGCGGTGCCGCCGAGCGCGATCACGATGTCGCGCAGCGCGCGGTCGTTCATGTCGACGACCCGCCGCCACTGAATGCGCCGCACGTCGATGCCGAGCTCGTTGCCCTGAGTGATGTGGTTGTCGAGCAACGCGGCGAGCAGGTTGTTCGCCAGCGCGATCGCCGAGAAGTCCCCGGTGAAGTGCAGGTTGATGTCCTCCATCGGCACCACCTGCGCGTACCCGCCGCCGGCCGCGCCGCCCTTGACGCCGAATACCGGGCCAAGGGAGGGCTCGCGCAGGCAGATCACGGCCTTTTTGCCGATGTGGTTGAGCGCGTCGCCGAGGCCCACGGTGGTGGTGGTCTTGCCTTCGCCCGCCGGCGTCGGCGTCATGGCCGTGACCAGGATCAGCTTGCCGTCCTTCTTCCCTCTCAGCGTATCGAGGTACTTGAGCGAGACCTTCGCCTTGTAGTGGCCGTAGGGCTCGAGGTGCTCTTCGGCGATGCCGAGCTTCTCGCGCGCCACCGCGGCGATGCGCTGCATCTTGGCTGCCTGTGCGATCTCAATGTCCGACGCCATGCCTCGCTCTCCGGAAAATCAAGTTATTTGACCAGCAGGACAGGAATGTCCGAAATGTACAGGACCTTTGTGGCGGTGGAGCCGATGAG
>DATFEI010000236.1:0-22375 GCA_035251315.1 Burkholderiales bacterium
GCCGCGTCGGCATTGGCGGCGGCGTAGCGGTCGGCCTCGTACTCGTTCTTGCGCGAGAAAAGCGAGAGCAGCGGCTGCACGAAGAACGTGAATTCCGGCACCACCAGCAGGAAGAGCGCGAGCGCGATCGGCAGGGTCGCGGTGTCCATGCCAAGGCCTTCGTAGAACCACGGCTCGCCCGCGAGCAGCCCCAAGGCGAGGAGCAAGGCGAAGCTGAATCCCCAGCTGAGCGCCATGCCCTTGACGATGTGACGCAGCTTGTAGTGCCCGAGCTCGTGCGCGAGCACCGCCTCGACCTCGGCAGGCTGCAGGCGCGACACCAGCGTGTCGAACAGCACGATGCGCTTCGCGGCGCCAAACCCTGCGAAGAACGCGTTGCCGTGCGACGAGCGTTTGGAGCCGTCCATGACAAACAGGCCGCGCGAGCGGAAGCCGGTGCGGCTGAGCAGCCGCTCGATCCTGCCGGCGAGCGCCGGGTCGTCGAGCCGCGAGAACTTGTTGAAAAGCGGCATGACAACCGCCGGGTAGATCATCTGCAGGAAAAGCGAGTAGATGACGAGCACGAGCCAGACATAGAGCCACCAGAACGCCCCCGCCGCCAGCATGAGCCAGAGCACGGCAAGAAGCAGCGGCACGCCGAGCACCGTGCCGACCGCGAGCCCCTTGACAAGATCGGTGACGAAAAGCTTCCACGTCATGCGGTTGAAGCCGAAACGCTCCTCGATGACGAAGATGCGGTACAGGCTGAGCGGCAGGCCGAGCGCGCCTTTGATCACCAGCATCGACAGGATCAACGCCGCGCCGTGCCAGATCGATTCGATCGCGAACACGCGCTGCCAGAGGTCTGACAACCACTGCAGAGCGCCGCCCAGCGTGAGCGCGAGAAGGATAAGCGCATCGAGCAGCGTGTCGACGTTGCCGAGCTTCGCTTTCGCCACGGTGTAGTCGGCGGCCTTCTGGTGCGCGGCGAGCGGGATGGAATCGGCGAACATCCCGGGGACCGCTTCGCGATGCGCGCGCACGTGGCGGATCTGACGCTGCGCAAGCCACAGGCGGGTCGCCGCCGCGGCCGCGAGCGCGCAGAGGAAGACAAGCGTGAATCCGGTGCTCGCGCTAAGGGCGTTTTCCATGCATGAGAGAATAAGCTATGGCGGCGGACGCGAACAACCTGATCTGGATCGACATGGAGATGACCGGGCTGCAGCCCGATGCGGACCGCGTCATTGAAATCGCGATGCTCGTCACCGATCCCCAGCTCAACGTGCTCGCGACGGGCCCGGCGCTCGTCGTCTACCAGCCCGACGAGGTGCTCGATGCGATGGACACGTGGAACAAGAGCACGCACACGAAGACCGGGCTGATCGAGCGCGTGCGTGCCTCGAGCCTGACCGAGGCCGACGCCGAGCGCCAGGCGCTCGAGTTCGTCTGCGCGCACGTGCCGGCGAACGTCTCGCCGATGTGCGGCAACTCGATCTGCCAGGACCGCCGCTTTCTCGCGCGCTGGATGCCTCGGCTGGAAGCGCACTTCCACTACCGCAATCTCGACGTCTCGACGCTGAAGGAGCTCGTGCGGCGCTGGAAGCCGGAGCTGAAGGCGTTCTCGAAGGAAGGCAAGCACGAGGCGCTCGCCGACATCCTCGAGTCCATCGAGGAGCTCAAGTTTTACCGCAAGAGCGTGATGACGATCTGAGGACGTTGCGGTGATGATGGGGGTCAGACCCCAACCGGGCGGGGTCTGACCCCGACCTATTCGACCTCCACGATCACCTCGATCTCGACCGGGATGCCCATCGGCAGCGAGCCCATGCCGACCGCGGAGCGCGCGTGCTTTCCCTTGTCGCCAAGCACCTGCACGAAGAGATCGGAGCAGCCGTTGATCACCTTCGGATGGTCCTCGAATTCAGGCGACGCGTTGACCATGCCAAGCACTTTCACCACGCGCTTCACCTTGTCGAGGCTGCCGAGCTCCTGCCGCATGACTGCGAGCAGATCGAGTCCTACGGTGCGCGCGTGCTGGTACGCCTCCTCGACCGTATAGTCGCGACCGACCTTGCCCTTCGGACGCCGGCCGTCCTGGCCGGGGCGCGGGCCCTTGCCGGCGAGGTAGAGGAGATTTCCAGTGCGCACCGCGTTGACATAGTTCGCGACCGGGGCCGACACCGCGCCGAGGTCGAGGCTGAGCTCCTTGAGCTTTTTTTCCGCGCTCATTGAATGCTGATCACCTTGCCCGGGTTCATCAGGTTGTCGGGATCGAGAAGCTGCTTGATGTCGCGCATGATCGAGATGACGTCCTCGCCGAGCTCCTTGCGCAGGTAGGTCTGCTTGCCGATGCCGACGCCGTGCTCGCCGGTGCAGGTGCCTTCCATCGCGAGCGCCCGCTCGACCACGCGTCCGTTGATGGCCTTCGCTTCCTCGATCTCTTTCTGGTTCTTGGGGTCGATGAGGATCACGAGGTGGAAGTTGCCGTCGCCGACGTGGCCGAAGAGCGGCACCGGCAGCGACGCACGCGCGATGTCCTTGGCGGTCTCCGTCACGCACTCGGCGAGGCGTGAAATCGGCACGCAGACGTCGGTCGAGAGCGCGCGCGATCCGGGCTTGAGCTGCAGGCAGGCAAAGTAGGCGTTGTGGCGTGCTTCCCAGAGCTTGGAGCGCTCCTCCGGTCTGGTCGCCCACTGGAAGTCGAGCCCGCCGTGCTCGCGCGCGATGTCCTGCACCGCTTTCGCCTGCTCGACCACCGCGGCGGCGCTGCCGTGGAACTCGAGAAAGAGCGTGGGCGCTTCGGGGTAAGCGGTCTTGTTGTGCCGGTTGAGGGCCGCCATGGTCGTCGCGCACAGAAGCTCGCTGCGCGCGATCGGGATGCCGGCCTGGAGCGTCTCGATCACCGTATTCGCCGCGCCCTCGATGTCCGGGAACGCGCACACCGCGGCCGACATCGCTTCCTGCACCGGATGCAGCTTCACCGTCACTTCGGTGATGATGCCGAGTGTGCCCTCGGAGCCGACGAAGAGGCGCGTCAGGTCGTAGCCGGCGGCCGACTTCTTGGCGCGGCGCGAGGTCTGGATGATGCGGCCGTCGGCCAGCACGACCTTGAGCGACAGCACGTTCTCACGCATCGTGCCGTAGCGCACCGCGTTCGTTCCCGAAGCGCGCGTCGCTGTCATGCCGCCGAGCGTGGCGTCGGCGCCCGGATCGATGGCGAAAAACAGGCCCGTGTGCTTGATGTGCTCGTTCAGCTGCTTGCGCGTCACGCCCGCCTGCACCACAGCGTCGAGGTCCTGCTCGTGCACCGTGAGCACTTGATTCATCCGCGAAAGGTCGATCGACACGCCCCCCTGCACCGCGAGGATGTGGCCCTCGAGCGAGGTGCCGACGCCGTAGGGGATCATTGGCACGCGGTGGCGGCGGCAGATGTTCACCACGTCGCGCACCTCTTTAGTACTTCTTACAAAGCAAACTGCATCTGGGGGTGCATACGGGAAATACGACTCGTCCTTGCCGTGGTGCTCGCGCACCGCGGCAGAGGTGGAGACGCGCTCGGCGCCGAGCAGCGCCCTTAGTTCGGCGAGAACCGACTGATCGAACTCCCGGGCCTTGTTCATGGCCCTATTTTAGTTTGATCTCTCCATCGAAGGGCACCTTGATTCCGAGCTGCGGGATTTCAAGGGTTGCGCGCGCGGTGAGGCTTTCGTTGCCCTGCAGCTTTCCATCCGTCATGGCCTTCTGCACTGCCTGCTCGATCTCGCGCTGCGAGTTCACGCCCACCATCTTGAGAAACTTGCGGATGCTGAGGTTGAAGGTCTCCTGGTCCATTAGCGCTCTCCTCATTTTCCTTTCGACAGAATCTTGTTGGCCAGTTCCTTGCCGAGCTCGACGCCGAACTGGTCGAAGCTGTTGATGTTCCATACCACGCCCTGCGTGAACACCTTGTGCTCGTACAGAGCAATCAGGCGCCCCAGGTTCCGGGGAGTCAGCTCTCCAAAAGATAAGATGCTCGAGGGCCGGTTGCCGGGATATTGCCGGTGAGGCGGCAGCCCGGGGTCGTCGGTGCCGAACGCGAGCGCGTCGGCCTGGGCGATGAGATTCGCTGAAAGCCTCGGCTCGAGCCCGAAATCGATGAAATCCGCCGGCACGATGTGCGTGCCCTGGTGCAGGAGCTGGTGGAACGAATGCTGGCTTACCGTGCCTTCGCCGCCCCAGACGATGGGAGCGGTCGCATAGTCGACCACGCGTCCCTCGCGATCGACGCGCTTGCCGTTCGACTCCATCTCGAGCTGCTGCAGGTAGGCGGGCAGCCGGCGCAGCGCGTTGGAATACGGCAGCACGACCTGAGTCGGCGCGCCGAGAAAGTTCGTGTTCCACACGCCGGCAAGCGCCATCAGCACGGGTACGTTCTTCTCGGCCGCGGTTTGCGCGAAGTGCTCGTCCACCTCATGTCCGCCCGAAAGAAAATCCTCAAAGGCATTCCAGCCGATCGCGCAGGCCGCGGACAAGCCGGCCGCCGACCACACCGAGAAGCGCCCGCCGACCCAGTCCCACATCGGCAGGATTTCTTCCGCGCCGAAGGCCCGGGCGGCATCGACGTTTGCCGTTACCGCGAAAAAGTGTCTCGCTCCCCACTGTCTCGCGGCCGCGGCGTTCGCCATGGTCTCCTGCGTGGTGAAGGTCTTCGACACTACGACGATCAGCGTGCTTGCCGGATCGGTGCCTTCCAGCGCCCGCTCGAGCTCACGCGGATCCACGTTGGCGGCGAAGCGCACCTCGAGCGCGCCGTCGCCGAGCGCGTCGGCGAGCAGGCGCGGGCCCAGGTCCGATCCGCCGGTGCCGAGATTGACGACTCGCGTGAAAGGCTTTTGCTCTCTCAGCCTTGTGCAAAGCTCTCTTATGCGCGCCAGCGTTTCTTTCACTTCGCCGGGCGCCGACTCGCCGCAGCGCAAGGCGGTGTGCCAGGCGGCGCGCTTCTCGGTCGAGTTCACCTCGGCTCCGGCGAGGAGCGCCTCGCGCCATTCCGCAAAGCCGCGCTCGGCGGCGAGGTGGGAGAGGAGCCGCAGCGTGATCGCGCCGAGGCGCTGGCGCGAGTAGTCGTAGCGCACGCCGGGCGCCTCGGCGACGAGCTGGAGGCGGCGGGCGGCGTCTGCGGTGAAGAGCTCGCGCAGGTGCGCGCCGCGCCAGCTCTCCGCGTGCTGCGCGAGCCTCGCCCAGGCGGGGCACTCGACGGGAGAGCGCGTGTTCATCGCGTATTTGCTCGAATGGTCATTTTCCGCGGCTGTAGAGGCGGTAGCGCTCGGCGCGGTCGCCGGGACGGCCGACGTCGGCGAGCTTCACCCAGCCGGCGCCCGGGCCGTCGAACTCGTGCTGCGGGCTGCCCTGCACGAGAAGAAGCGGGCAGGCGTTCGGCTTCACGAGGTTGAACGGCCGTGCGCGAATGCCGGCATGGTAGTCGAGCGCCGCCGCCTGCGATACCCCGAGCGACTTTTGCGCAATGCAGCCCGACCCGACCGGGATCTTGGAGCGCAGCTGCAGCGCCACCGGCCGATAGCTCTTCTGGTAGTCGGCCCACGGCATCAGCAGCATCGCCCCCGTGCCCCAGATCAGCACGATGCCCGCCGCCCAGCGCAGCACGCTTCGCATCGGCGAGCGCGTGACGAAGAAGACGAGATAGATCCATGCCGCCGCGAGAAGCAGCGCGAACACGACGCGCAGCACGTTGAGCTCGGGCGTGAATCCGGGCGCGGTCCGGAAGAAGTTATTCGCGAACCGCGGCGGCACGCCGGTCATCATCGCAAACCAGCAGAACCAGAGCAGCACGCCGAAGAAGCCGAAGCCCAGCACGCCGAACCAGTCAAGCGCGCCGGCCGCGCCGCGCCTGAGGACGGGTGCGCCCCGGGCGGCGAGAAGCGCGAGCGGCGCGAGCAGCGGGATGAGGTTGATGTCCTGCTGCGGTCCCCAGTATGCCGCGGCGAGCAGCGTGGCGAGCGTCGCTGTCGCGGCGACGAAAAGCTCGGGCTCTCGCCAGCGGCGGCGCAACGACCACGCGGCCCAGAGCGCGAGCGGCCAGGCTGGAAATGCGAACCAGCTTCCCGTGACCACGAAGTAGCGCAGGTTGGCGAGCGGGGTGCCGAACGGCTGCCAGGCGGCCATGCGCCAGAGCTCGAACGCCTCGGGCGCGCGCCAGTAGAGGGCGAGCGGCCAGGTCGCGGCGAGGAAAAAGGAGACGAGAAGCGCGACCGGGAGAAAAAGCAGGGCGTTTCTCGTTCGCCATTCTTTGCACGCCAGATGCGCCGCGAACACGGCGATGAGCAGGCAGGCGGGTGCGGTCCACGCGGCCGAGAGTGCGGCGAAGCCGATTCCGGCGCCGAACAGGGCGCCCGCGGGCAGAGGCCGACGGGCTGCATACGGCAGCGCGGCAAGCGCCCCGGCGAGCGCGCAGAGCGAGGCGAGCTCGGGAAGCGCTTCGTGCGCATGGACAACCAGCCCGACACAGCCGAGCAGCACGAGCATGGCCGCCGAGCCGTGCACGCGGCGATCCTCTTCCGCCTTTGCCCAGTTGCGCGCGGCGAGGTAGATGAGCCAGAAGGCGGCGAGCATCAGCGCTGCGCTCGCCAGCCGCGCGGCGGAATGAAACTCGAGGACGCGCTGGAGCAGCGCCCCGAAGCCTGCAGCGATCCAGTGGTAGAGCGGCGGATCGAACAGCCACGGCGTGCCGGCGACGCGGGGAACAAGCGGCGCGCCACCTGCCGCCATGTCGTGCACGATGCCGAGCGTGATGGCGTCGTGCGTTTTCCACAAGTCGTGTCCGGGAAGGCCGGGAAGCGTGAACGCCAGCGCGATCAGCGCGAGCGTCGCCGGGTTCGGCGGGAGGGTGAGGCGGGGGATCATCCCCCAGAAAGAAGACCGCTAGGCCTTCTTCTCCGGCGTTTTCTTCGTGTAGCGCCGCTTGAACTTTTCGACCCGCCCGGCCGTGTCGACGATCTTCTGCTTCCCGGTGTAGAAGGAGTGCGACTCCGACGACACCTCGACCTTCACCACGGGATATTCCTTGCCGTCGGACCACTTCATCGTCTCGCGGCCCTTGGTGTCTATCGCCGAGCGCGTGAGGAAGGAATGGTTCGAGCTGGTATCGAGGAAGATGACCGGCTTGTATTCGGGGTGGATGCCAGGTTTCATAGGGCGCGAATTATAGCGAAAAAAGAGTGGTTTACTAGAGGCGGCCGCCGCGTTTCAGCTCGAGGTAGCGATTGACGAGCGAGATGGCGAGCCGCTCGGGCTCGACATCGAGGCAGACGGCGCCCGCGGCGCCGATGCGCCGGAAGCTGCGCTCGCGCGCGGCCAGGTAGTCCGCGGCCGCGGCATGGGTCACGGCGCGGTCGAAGCTGTCGACGCGAGCCGAAAGCGCGCGCGAAATGATCGCTTCCCTGAGCGAGGCGAGGACTACCAGGTGTCGCGTGCGCAGGAGCTTGAGCGCGGGCAACAGAGTCTCGTCGTCTTCATCCCGCAGGTTCGTGAGCACGATGACGAGCGAACGCCTCCGCACCCGGCGCATGACGTCGCGTGCTGCCAGGTGGTAATCGGGCACCGAGAGCGTCGGCTCGATGTCGTAGACGCGGTTCAGGATCGCGTTAACCGCCGCGACCGACTTGCGCGGCTCGACGTAGCGGTCGACCCCGGCCATGGTCATGAGGCCGACCGCATCGCCCTGGCGCAACGCCACGTGCGCGAGGAGCAGCGCGGCGTTCAGCGCGTGGTCGAAATGCGAAAGATCGTCGTCCTTCGACGCCATGCGGCGCCCGCAGTCGACCACGAGCAGCACGCGCTGGTCCTTCTCCTCCTCGTACTCGCGCGCGATGAGGCGCGCAGTGCGCGAGGTCGCCTTCCAGTCGATCGCGCGCTGGGAGTCGCCATGGCGGTACTCGCGCAGCTGGTGGAATTCCGTTCCCTCGCCGCGCCGGCGTACCTGCAGCACGCCGATCTGCGAAAGCCGGTTGTCGGTGGCGAGCAGCGTGTACTTCGCGAGCGCTCGGAAGTTGGGGTAAACCCGCACCCTGCTCGGGTTTCCAGAGTACTTCTTTACCAACCAAAGGCCGAGGGGAGAATGCAGACGCATCTCCGCGGCGCCGAACTCGCTTTCGCCGCGCGCCACCGGTCGTACCTGATAGGCGAGCTCGGTCCACTGCGCGCGCTCGAGCTCCAGGCGCCGCGGCAGGCCCTGAGCCTCGAAGCTCGGCGGATGGTGGTCGTGGAGCTCGAGCCGAACGCGCATTGCTGCTGCGTTCGCGACGCGCATCCGCACTTCCGAGCGCACGCCGAGCGCGAGTGATCCGGGCACCTGCCGGACCAGCATGGGCGGCGGCAGGCGCAGTCCCGCGAAGGCATCGAGCATCGCCAGGCACGCGAACCCGGCCGCGCCCAGCAGCCAGGGCAGCTGGAACTCCGGGTAGATCGACACCGCGATTGAGATCGCGGCGAGGAGCACGACCGCCCAAAGGAGCCGGGAGGACGGGATCACTTGCGCGGCGCTTCGATCTTGTCGAGCAAGCCCTTCAGGATGGCGTCGGTGCCGCGTCCCTCGAGCTCGAGCTCCGGCGAGGGCATGATGCGATGGCGCAGCGCGGGCAGAGCCATTTTCTTCACGTCGTCGGGCGTCACGTAATCGCGTCCAGCGAGCAGCGCCGCCGCGCGAGCGGCGCGCACCAGCGAAATCGCGCCGCGCGGGCCGGCGCCCGCCACTACACCGGCCCAGGCACGCGTCGCACGCATCAGGCGGATCGCATAGTCGAGCACCGCGTCGTCCGCGGCGACCGAAGCGGCGATCGCCTGCAGCGAGACCACGGTCGAGGGCTTGACCAGGCTCGCCACCTGCTCAACCTCGAGCCGGTCGCCCACTTTGCCCTCCGTAACGTGCCGCACCATGGCGAGCTCGTCGGCCTGCGACGGATAGTCGATCGTGACCTTTAGCAGGAACCGGTCGAGCTGCGCCTCGGGCAACGCGTAGGTACCTTCCTGCTCGATCGGGTTCTGGGTGGCGAGAACCATGAACGGCGGCTCGAGCCTGTGCGCGTCGCCCTCAATTGTGACCTGCGCCTCCTGCATCACTTCAAGGAGCGCCGCTTGCGTCTTCGCCGGCGCGCGGTTGATCTCGTCTGCGAGCAGCAGGTTGACGAACACGGGCCCGCGCCGCGCGGTGAACACCTGGTTCTTGGGGTCGTACAGCGTGTGGCCGGTGACATCGGCGGGCATCAGGTCAGGGGTGAACTGAATGCGGCCGAAGCTGCCGGAGATCGTGCGCGCGAGCGCCTTCACGAGCAGGGTCTTGCCCAGACCGGGTACCCCCTCGATCAGCACGTGGCCGCCAGCGAGGAGCGCGCACAGCACCGAATCGATCACCTCCGGCTGCCCGATCAGCGCCTTCGCGATCTCGGCGCGCATGGCCGCGGCGACCTTGCCCGCGCTGACGAATTGCTCGGGGCTTGGCTTTGTCATTTTGCTCCCTTTTCCAACGCACTGTGCACGCGCTGCGCATGGTGCGCGAGCCGGATAAAGTCGGCGCCGCGCACCGCGCCTGCGGCGGAGATAAAGCGCGCCGCTTCCTCTCTTGAGATGCCGGCCACAGAAGCGAGCCGGGTGATGCGCTCGGCCTCGGACGCCGCAGCAAAGTCGGGTTGCGCGCGCGCGATGCGGCGCAGCGCCGCATCGCGCGCGGCGACCACCAGTCGCGAGCGCAGGCCCTGGTTCCAGTAGTAGCGGCCACTTGCGCGCAGGTGGTCGAGAAGGCGGCGCCGGCCCGGTGGCGCATCGGGCGCGACCGGGCCGAAGCGCGGCACGATGCTCCACAGCCAGAGCGCGAGCAACAGCGCAGCCGCGGCGAGCGAGGGCGCCGCGTTCTCGGTCAGGAAGCTCCACAGCGAAAGCCGCATCGGCGACCAGTACACGACGAGCTCGCGCCCGGGCGTAAGCTCGAGCAGGCGCCAAAGCATCTCGGCGTGGTCGTTGTCGCCGATCGCGCGGTTGCGGGCGAAGTCGAGCGTCGCCGCTACGGTCACCATGCCGCCCCCACGCGCGAACGAGACGAGCTGCTCGCCGGCGCGCAGCCGAACATCGGTATCGGTCGCCACGAGCTTTATGCCGGACAGCACGGCAACGGTGAGCCGGCGGCCGGCTCCAGCTAGCTCAACGACCAGCGGCTTTGCAGTCGGCGGCGCGTGCTGCCGCTCTACGCGCAGCAGGTCGAGCAGCGGATCCGGCACGCCAAGAAGCTCGGCTTCGGCGATGAGATGGCCGCCGCGCTCGGCCCAGCGCACGAGCTCGGTCAGTCGCTCCTCGGTGAGCGCCTGCCTGCGGTTGGGCAGGATCAGCGCGCCGCGCGTGGGCAGGGCGTCGAGCGCCGGCAGGGAGCGCGCCTCGGTCGCCTTCCAGCCCATGCGTTCAGCAAAGCGCTCGGCGGCGAGGAACTGCCGCACGCGCGCCTCGCCGGAAGCGCCGACCCACTCCTTGACCGGCGCGAGCTCGAAGTTCGCGCGCCACCACGCGACCGCAAGCCCCGCCAGCGCCACTATTCCCAGAACAACGAGCAGCCTTGGCTTCACGCGAAAGCGACCTTGTAGTCGTCGGCGAGCCGCTCGACTTCCGGGGGCGGCGGCGTGCGCCGCGCGTACGCGCAGCTGCGCCACGCGTCGATCAGGTTCCTGAGGTAAGGCATTTCGCCCGAGAGGCGCAGCACGTCGCCTTCGGTGTGGCTCGCGAGCAGCTGCACGCCGCGCCGGTGGACGAGCTCCGACAGCGCGCCGCGGTAGAGCAGGCTCAGCGCCTCGCGCAGCCTGCCTGAGCGGGCGAGCGCCGCGGCGGCCGCGCCAACATCTGGCGGCAGTGTTTCGGGCGCGAGCTCCATGCCGAACAACGCCGGCGGCGGGTGGTAAGGCTCCGCGCGCGGGGTGGCCTGACGCGGCAGCATGCGTGCCGCCCACCACAAGGCGTAGGCGACGAGCCCGCCGGCCGCGATCCACAGCAGCACCTCGGCGGCCTTGGCCAGGGCGTAGCCTATGGCGAGCCAGCCTTGCCAGCCTTCGCGCTTCGTCTGCTCTTCCTTCTTCTTGGGCTGCCAGCGCTCGACTTCGCGCTGGTAGCCGAATTCCTTTGCCTTGAGAATCTCGGTGATCTCCTGCTTGGGATTGCTCTCTTGAGCATATGCAGCCTGAGGCATGGCAACGCCGAAAACCAAAATCAGTATCAAGAGCGCAACAGCATGCTTCTCGGCGATGCGGCGCAGGGCGAGCTCGATGTCCCAGCCCTCGAGCAGCGTGCGCCGGTTGAGGTAGAGCGCGAAGCCGGCGGCGACGTAGAACGGCTCGAGCGCGAAGATCACAAGCGCATAGACGATCGCATCCTCGAGCGACGCGCGCTGCACAAGCTCCATCAGGTTGGCGAAGAAACTTTCGTCGCTGCCGCGCGCGCGCTCGGCCTGCGCGGGCAGCAGGAGCGCGGCGAGCCCGTCGGCCGACCACATGAGGACCGCCTCGAAATGGATCCATACCACGGTAAGCCAGACCGCATAGCTGCGCGTGCGCCGGCCGAGTATGGCTTTGCGGGCGCGGCGCTCGTGCCCGCGGCTGCCCTCGAGCTGGCGCACCGGCAGGTTGAACGAGCGTGCGAGGTCGAAGCGATCGAACGTGAGCGCCCAGAGAAGGCCCGTACCGAGCCACTGGCCCGCCTGCCGCCACACCTCTTTCCAGGTCGGTGTTTCGCCGAAGACGGCGCGCGAGAGCACGTGCAGCACGAGGCGGTCGTAGAGCGGCTCGAGCCACCAGACAATGAGCATCGCGAGCCACAGCGTCCCGCTCGCCCAGCACAGCGCCAGCACAAGGCACACGAAAGGAGCAAAAGCGAGCGCGTGCGCGGCGTAGACCGGGCGCCACCAGCGCCGCAGCATGGTGAAGCCAAGGTCCATCGCCTCCCACTGCGAGCGCCGGCGCAGGGTGATCGCCAGCGCGGAGAGGCGAGTGCTTTGCTCAGCGGGCGGCACGCGCTCGTCCGGCGAACCCAAGGTACGCGAGGAGGAGCACCCAGCCCGCGATCCCGACCGCGATCTTGGCGTTGAACGGCATCTCGGTGAGCGGCGACCAGAATGCCTCGATGAACGCGGCCGCGAGGAACATCAGAGCGGCTCCGTACATGATGCGCACGGCCGGCTTCGCCGCAGCGACGAGCGCGGCCTTCCGGCTCAGGTTTCCCGGCGCGATCACGGCCAACCCCAGGCGCAATCCGGCCGCGCCCGAGAGCACGATCGCGCCCAGCTCGGGGGCGGAATGACCGGCGACAAAGGACCAGAACGTCTCGCTGTAGCCGGCGTGGGTGAGGTAGCCGGCGACCGCGCCGATGATGACCCCGTTCGCGCCCAGAAACCACGCCGAGCCCACGCCGGCGAGCATGCCGCCCGCGAAGGTCTGAAAGCCGATGCGCACGTTGTTCCAGATATAGAAGCCGAACATAAGCACATTCGTGTCGGCTTCGCGCATGCCGATGCGCCGGTTCGCCGGGTCGTACATCTGGTGGAAGTTCGCGATCTGCTCGGGCGTCAACAGGTAGTGCGCAAAATCGGGAAACTGCTGCAGCACCGCGATGAGAGCGAGGAGCGGCCCGAAGAAAAGGATCGCGGCGGCGCTCACCAGGCGCCATTCCTCGCGCACCAGGCGCGGAAAGCCGGCGAGCATGAAGGCGAGCAGCTGCTGCGACTCGCGGCGCCGGTTGGAGTAGAGGGCGTGGTGGCCGCGCAGCGCCAGCCGATTCAGCCGGTCGACGAGCTCGGCGCTGTAGCGGCGCTCCGCTGCCAGGGCAAGGTGCTGGGAGATGCGGCGAAAACGGGCTGGCATCTCCGCCGGGTCGAACGAGCTCCTCTTGTCGAGGAAAGCCTCGAACTCGTCCCATTCCCTGGTGTGAGCAAGCTCGAAAGGCGCCTGCTTCACTGGTGACCTGCGAGGTAGTTCGCCATGCCGATGAGGCGGGCGGCGGCGCGCGCGCCGTCAAGTCCGCCGACGAGCGGTTTCGGCAGCGCAGAGAGCTCCTCGACCCGCTCGCGCGTGAGGCCCGCGGAGCGCTCGGCGAGCTCGAGCACCGCGCGCTGCTCGTCGAGATCGAGATCGACCGGCGGTGCCACCGGGGGCGCTTGCGGGATCTTGCGGGACGAATCGACGGCGGCGGACTGGTAGACGACCACCGTCCCGGCCGCGAGGTCGCCGAGCCGCTTGAAATCCCGGTTGAGGAGCATGGAGACGAGGCCGAATCCGTACATGAGCGGCAGGAAGTCGACGGCGCGCAACAGGTTGCGCGTCAGCGCGCCCGGCCAGCGCAGCGGCGTGCCGTCGTCGTTCAGCACCGCGATGCCGAAAAGACGCTTCCCCGGGGTCTGGCCGCGCATTTGCGCTTCGAACCAGGCGGGCAGCAGCCATTCGACAAAGAACGCCGCGAGCAGCACGATGCCCCAGCCGGCGCGACCAAGCTGCGAGGCGAGCGTCAGCACGACGAGCACGATGGCGGCGCGCAGCGCGAGGTCCACCGACCACGCCAGCGCGCGCGGCACCGGGCCGGCCAGGCGCAGCGTCAGCTCGATTCCTTCGGGCGTTGCTACTCGACGGGTGGTGTCGAGCAAGCCCCCTCCCTACAAAAATGCGGTGCTCTTACCCCCGACGCATCGAGTCAAAGAACTCGGCGTTCGACTTCGTGGCTTTCAGCTTGTCGATGAGGAATTCGGCCGCCTCGAGCTCATCCATCGGGAAGAGCAGCTTGCGCAGCACCCAGACCTTCTGCAGGATCGGCGCCTCGATCAGCAATTCCTCGCGCCGGGTGCCGGACCGGTTGACGTTGATGGCGGGATAAATGCGCTTCTCGTGCATGCGCCGGTCGAGGTGCACTTCCAGGTTGCCGGTGCCCTTGAACTCCTCGTAGATCACGTCGTCCATGCGGCTGCCAGTGTCGATGAGCGCGGTGGCGATGATGGTGAGCGAGCCGCCTTCTTCCACGTTGCGCGCGGCGCCGAAGAAGCGCTTAGGCTTTTGCAGAGCGTTGGCGTCGACGCCACCGGTCAGGACCTTGCCGGAAGCCGGGACGACGGTGTTGTAGGCGCGCGCAAGGCGCGTGATCGAGTCGAGCAGGATCACCACGTCCTTCTTGTGCTCGACCAGTCGCTTCGCTTTCTCGATCACCATCTCGGCGACCTGCACGTGGCGCGAAGCGGGCTCGTCGAAGGTGGAGGCGACCACCTCGCCGCGCACCGAGCGCGACATCTCGGTCACTTCCTCGGGACGCTCGTCGATCAGCAGCACGATCAGCACGATCTCGGGGTGGTTGGCGACCAGCGCGTGGGCGATATGCTGCAGCATGACGGTCTTGCCGGCCTTCGGCGGGCTGACGATCAGGCCGCGCTGGCCCTTTCCGATCGGCGCCACGATGTCGAGCACCCGCCCGGTGATGTTCTCTTCGGCCTTGATCTCGCGCTCGAGCTTGAACGGTTCGTCGGGATGTAGCGGCGTCAGGTTCTCGAACAGGATCTTGCTCTTGGCCGCCTCGGGCGCTTCGCTGTTGACCTTGTCAACCTTGACCAGCGCGAAGTAGCGCTCGCCGTCCTTTGGCGTGCGGATCTCGCCCTCGATCGAGTCGCCGGTGTGCAGGTTGAAGCGCCGGATCTGCGAGGGCGAAACGTAGATGTCGTCGGTGCTCGCGAGGTAGGAGGTGTCGGGCGAGCGCAGGAAGCCGAAGCCGTCGGGCAGCACTTCGAGCGTGCCGTCGCCGTAGATCGACTCGCCTTTCTTCGCCTGGTTCTTGAGCAGCGCGAAGATCAGGTCCTGCTTGCGCATGCGGCTCGCGTTTTCGATGCCGTTGGAGGCCGCCATCTCGACGAGCTGGGAGACATGATTCGTTTTTAGTTCGGACAGATGCATAGGGATAGGAATCGGCGAAGAAGACGCGGCGCCCGCGGGCGCCTGCGACTCAGGGCGAGGGGATGATGAACGGACTGCTTCCGGCTGAACTGCCTGGGGTCTGCTACTCATTCTCGGGAAGTGCGCCCCGGATTTTGTCTTGGGCGCTGGACAACCTGTTTGAATCAGGCCCCGCTACAGGCGGGGCCTACCTACGGCAACAAAGCCTAAGAGCTTCAGATGTTGCTGTCAAGAAACGCGGTGAGCTGGGACTTGGACAGGGCGCCGACGCGGGTCGCCTCGACGTTGCCGTTCTTGAAGAGCATCAGCGTCGGGATGCCGCGAATGCCAAATTTCGCCGGCGTGAGCTGGTTCTCGTCGACGTTGATCTTCGCGATCTTCAGGCGACCCTCGTACTCCTTCGCCACTTCGTCGAGGATGGGCGCGATCGACTTGCACGGGCCGCACCACTCGGCCCAGTAGTCGACGAGCACCGGGGTCTCGGCCTTCAGCACCTCGGGCTCGAAAGTGTCGTCGGTCACGCGCTGGATGGAACTGGTGGTGCTCGCCATGGGTCCTCGGGAATTGGTACGGGGGAAGGACTCTATTATGGGGTCGCCCCGGACAGTTCCCAAGTGGATGGTAAACTCTTGATTCTAATGACGTACGTAGTCACCGAGGCGTGCATCAAGTGCAAGTACACGGATTGCGTGGACGTCTGCCCGGTCGACTGCTTCCGCGAGGGGCCGAACATGCTGGTGATCGATCCCGACGAGTGCATCGACTGCACGCTGTGCGTTCCAGAGTGCCCGGTGGAAGCGATATTTGCCGAAGACGACGTGCCGGACTCGCAAAGAGAGTTCACCGCACTGAACGCCGAGCTCGCGAAGGTCTGGAAGCCGATCATCGAGCGCAAGCCTGCGCCGCCGGATGCAGACCAGTGGGCGAAAGCGAAAGAGAAAAAAAATCTGCTCGAGCGATGAGCTCGCACGCAGTGCAGCAATCGCACCGCGAGAGATTGCGCCCCGCGCCGCCGGACGCGGACCATTGGCCGAAGGTGAAAGAGAAAAAATCTACTCGAGCGATGAACTCGCACGCAGCGCAGCAATCGCATTGCGAGACATTGCGCGTCGCAAAAAATTTGTTGTCGTTGTTACGACCACATGAATTTCGAAGTATCACTTTCGCGAAGTTTCTTGCGCCAAGTCATACTTTTGAAAGCTTGAGCGCGTAAGCTCTCTGCTGCTCAGGCAGGAGGTTCAACGAATGGATCAAGGAAGGCTCGCCTTTACCGCCGTCTATCTGAAGTCGAATCACGGCTACATCGGTTTCATCGAGGAATTGCCCGGCGTGAATTCGCACGGCCGCACGCTGGATGAAGCGCGCGAGACGCTCCAGAAGCTCGCCGCGGTGGTGTTCGACGAGGAGCGCCGCGAAGCCGAGGAGCTGATCGCTGGCAAGGACGTGGTGCGCGAATCGTTCTTCGTGCCGATTCCGCACGCGAACTAAGCTTATTCCCGATCCGTGAAAGGGCGCCTGCGGGCGCCCTTTTCGTTTGAGGCGTACGATAGGCGTGCAAGGAGGAACTTAAGGAGGCACAAACTAACGGGAGGGACCAACGCATGGCTGCCAGGAACTGGCGCACCGAAGACTGGGTTGCCGTCTATCTGGGTTTCTTCATCATCGTCCTCATCCTCGCCGCGTACAGCGGGAAATGGTTCGACTTCGGGCAGCTGCGGTCAACCTTCCGCTGGACCGCGGACGCGCAGATCGCGGCTGCGGCGCCCGGCTGGCGCGCAGCGCTCGACAACATTGCCGCCGACGCCGACACCAAGGGCAGGAAAGACCTCGCCGCCGCCGCGAACGGCGTGAAGAGCGCGCTCGACAAGGGCGACCGCGCGGCGCTCGAGAAGGCGGCCGGCGCGCTGGCCAAGGTCGGCGGCCGCAACACCGTGCCGGGCTCGCTTGGCTCGGAGATCCGGGGCCACGCATCGTCGACCACCGCCAAGGTATTCGCCGCGCAGAACCTGCTCAAGGTGCTCTATATCGGCATCGCCGGGCTGGTAATCGGCGCGGTCGGCTTTGCGCTGATCGGCGGCAGCGTCGGCGCGTTCATGATCGGCTTCCCGGTGGTGTTCATCCTCGCCTGGCTCGCGCGCGTGATCGCCGGCAACGGGTTTTTCGTGGACTACGGCGTGGAGTACGTCATCTTCGCGCTGCTGCTCGGCCTGCTGATCAGCAACACCATCGGCACGCCGGAGTGGCTCAAGCCCGCGGCGCAGACCGAGTACTACATCAAGACGGGCCTGGTGATCCTCGGCGCGGGGCTGCTGTTCATGGAAGTGCTGCAAGCGGGCGTGCTCGGCATCCTGCAGGCGATCCTCGTCGTTTTGGTGGTCTGGTACGTCTGCTTCTGGATGGCGCGGAAGCTCCGCGTGGACGACGACTTCGCCGCGATGCTCTCGTCCTCGGTGGCGATCTGCGGCGTGTCGGCGGCGATCGCGACCTGCGGCGCGATCCAGGGCGACAAGAAAAAGCTCTCCTACGTCACCTCGCTCGTGCTGATCGTAGCTGTGCCGATGATGATCATCATGCCCTGGCTGGTGAAGGCGTTCCGCATCCCGGACATGGTGGCTGGCGCCTGGATGGGCGGGACGCTCGACACCAGCGCGACGGTGGTCGCGGCGGGGGCGCTGATCAGCGACGTGGCGATGAAGGTCGGCGTGATCGTCAAGTTCTCGCAGAACGCGCTGATCGGCGTGGCTGCGTTCATCCTCGTGGTGTGGTGGACCTACAAGGGCGCCGGCGCCGCGGGCGGCCAGCAGCCCAGCGCCAGCATCATCTGGGAGCGCTTCCCGAAGTTCGTGCTCGGCTTCCTGGTCGCTTCCGCGCTCTTCTCCTTCTTCCTGCCGACGCCGATGGTGGAGGGCACGCGCTCGGTGCTCGGCGAGCTGCGCACTTGGTGGTTCGCCCTGGCATTCGTCTGCATCGGCCTAGAGACAAAGTTCGTCGACCTCGCCACGATGGAAGGCGGTCGCCCGGCGGTCGCGTTCCTCGGTGCGCAGGCGGTCAACATCGTGTGGACGCTGCTGCTCGCCTATCTGCTGTTCGGCGGCGTCATCTTCCCGCTGCCCGATATCAAGTGACCTGAAGATGGCGTGGAGGGTCGAGCGGCATGGCCGCCGCTCGACTCTCATTGGCGCGGCGCACTTCTTTCCGCGCCAGTTCCACGGCAATCTGCGCCGCCTGATCGGCAAAGCGCGCATCGTGCTGCTCGAAGGGCCTCTCGACGAGGAGGCCACGCGCAAGGTGCTCGCCGCCGGCCGCGGATCCGGCGGCGGCATGTTGTACGAGGCTGCAAGAGAGAAAATCAATGCGCAGCTCGGCATCGTGCGCCCGCCGCTCGACTTGCACCAGATGCTCAAGGACCTCGTCTTCGGGCGGCAGGACGAGTGGCTGGGAGAGGAAATGCGCGCGCTCAAGCCCTGGGCCGCGTTCTTCGGCGTCTGGACGCGTTACCGCGCGCGCGAGGGCTGGACTCATTCGCTCGATCTCGACGCGGCGCGCATCGCCGCCGCGCTCGGCAAAGAGACCGTTTACCTCGAGACCATCGAGGAGCAGATCGCCGCGCTCGAAGCCGTGCCGCTCGAGCGGATACTGAACTTCATGAACGTAGATTGGTCCGCGTACTGCGCGGCGTATGAACGGCATTACCTCGCCGGTGAGCTGGACGCGCTCGTGGGGGCCGCGCAGGCATTTCCCACCTACTGCGAGCCGATCATCGAGCGGCGCGATCCGCGGCTTGCTGAACGCATGGCGCGTGAACTTGAGCGCGGAGAGGCGTGCGTGGTCATCGGAGTCGCGCACTGCCCAGGCGTGCTGGCGCGGTTGAACGAGCTCGGCTACGTGTACTTCCCGTGCCCGTAGTCGTCGGCGTGCGCTTTGCCGCGGAACACGCGGTAGGCGTAGATCGTGTAGCCGATGATGAACGGCAGCACGATCAGCGTCCCCACCAGCACGAAGCTGAGCGCGCTCGGGTGAGCCGCCGCTTCCCAGATCGTCAGGCGGTCGATCACCACGAAGGGGAACAGGCTGTAGGCGAGGCCCATGAACGCGAGCACGTAGATCGCCACCGCACCGGCGAACGGCTTCCACTCCGATTTGCCGAGGCTCGACCATATCCATAGCCAGATCGCAGCCGTGCCGCCGGGAAGGACCATGAGCGCCGCCGTGCGCGGGAAATCGAACCACTTGTCCCGCACCGTCTCGCTCACGAGCGGCGTGGCGAGGCTGACGAGCGCGACGCCGAGGCCCACCCAAACGAGGCCCCAGCGCGCCCACGCCGTCGCCTTGGCCTGCAGTGGGCCGTCGGTGCGGAGCACGAGCCACGTCGCACCGAGGAGGACGTAGCCCCCGCACAGGCCCGCGGCGACGATGAGCGCGAAGAGCCAATAGCCCATCCCGGGGGCAAAGCCCGTGATATAGCGCCCCAACATGAAGCCCTGGGCCAGGCTGGCAAGCGTCGAGCCCGCCCAGAACAGCCAGTTCCACAACTCCCGGTGCCAGCCTTCCGCCTTGATGCGCAGCTCGAAGGCCACGCCGCGCAGCATGAGCCCGACCAGCATCGCCGCGACCGGCAGGTACAGCGCTCCGAGGATCTCTCCGTGCGCGAGCGGGAACGCGACGAGGAGCAGCCCGATCCCTAGCACGAGCCAGGTCTCGTTCGCGTCCCAGAAGGGGCCGATCGAGGCCACCATGCGGTTCTGCTCGTCCCGGCTCGCCGCCGGCATCAGCATGCCGACCCCGAGGTCGTAGCCATCGAGCACCACATAAGCGAGGATCGCCACCCCCATGAGGACCGTGAACACCAAAGGCAGGTCGATCACGACGCCGCTCCTTTCCCTGCGAGGTGGGTGAGCACGACCATATAGGACAGAAGGAGCGCCGCATAGGTCAGCGCGTAGGCGGTCAGGCTCGCGCCGAGCTCGGCGCCGCCCGCCTCGCCCACCGCCTCGGCGGTGCGCAGGATCCCGGTGACGAGCCAGGGCTGCCGGCCGATCTCGGTCACCATCCAGCCGGCGAGCGTTGCGATCCAGCCCGAGAAGGTGAACCCGGCGAAGCTCCAGAGCAGCCAACGGGGCGTCGCGCTTCTCAGAACGAAAAGGCCGGTCCAGGAGAGCGCGAGCATCAGGACGCCGATCGCCACCATGATGCGGAAAGACCAGAACACCGACGCGACTGGCGGGTAGTCGTTCCCGAACTCCTCTAGCCCCCGCACCACGCCGTCGGGGTCGTGTGTGAGGATGACCGACAGGGCTTTGGGGATCTCGATGGCGTAGTCGTTGCGCTTCTCGTCCTCGTCGATGATCGCGAAGAGCGTCAGCGGCGCACCTCTCTGCGTTTCCCAGAGCGCCTCCACCGCGGCGATCTTCGCCGGCTGGTGCTTGAGGGTGTTCAGCCCGTGGAGGTCGCCCACCACGATCTGCACCGGCACCAGCATCGCGGCGAGGCGCACGGCGAAGCGCAAGGTCTTGCGCGCCGAGGCGTCGCCCGCCGCCTTGAGGAGACGCCAGGCCGATAGCCCGGCAATGAGGAAGGCCGCGGTGAGGGCGGAGGCAAGCAGCATGTGCACGAGCCGGTATGGGAACGACGGATTGAAGATCACCTCGAGCCAGCTCCCGGCGACCAGCACTCCGTCTTGCACCACGTGGCCGGCGGGGGTCTGCATCCAGGAGTTGAGCGCGAGGATCCAGAACGCCGAGAGCATGGTCCCGGCGGCGACGACCACGCTCGACAGAAGATGCACGCGGCCGGACACCCGGCTCATGCCGAAAAGCATCACGCCCAGGAAGGTCGCCTCCAGAAAGAAAGCAGTCAGCACTTCGTAGGCGAGGAGCGGCCCGGCGATATTGCCTACCTTGTTCATGTAGCCCGGCCAGTTGGTGCCGAACTGGAAGCTCATGGTGATGCCCGAGACGACCCCCATGGCGAACGAAAGGGCGAATACCTTGACCCAGAGCTTGTACGCCTCCAGCCAGGCCGGGTCGCGGGTGCGCTCGTAGCGCAGGCGGAACACCACCAGGATCCAGGCGAGGCCGATGGTGATGCTCGGGAAAAGGATGTGGAAGGCGATGTTCAGCCCGAACTGCACCCTCGCCAGCAGCAGGGCCTCGTCCATCGGTCCTAATGTACCGAAAATCGGGGTCAGACCCCACCTTGGATTAAAGTCCTCGCATGCCTACGACAACCCGACGCGTCGCCGTCCTCGGCGGCCTCCGCATTCCGTTCGCGCGCGCGAGCGGGGCCTTCATGGAAGCGGGCAACCAGGACATGCTCACGGCCGCGATGAAAGCCTTGATAGACAAATATGGTTTGCAAAACGAGAAGATCGGGGAGGTCGCCGCCGGCGCCGTGATCAAGCATTCGCGCGACTGGAACCTCGCGCGCGAATGCACCCTCGGCAGCGGGCTTGATCCCACGACGCCTGCCTACGACCTGCAGCGCGCGTGCGGCACGAGCCTTTCCGCGGTGGCGCAGCTCGCCAACCGCATCGCGCTCGGCGAGATTGATTCGGCCATCGCGGGCGGCGCAGACAGCGCGAGCGACATCCCGCTCTCCTACAGCACCGGGCTGCAGCGCGCCGTGCTTGGCCTTGCAAGGAATAAATCGTGGACCGGCAAAGTCGCGAGCATCGGGCATCTGCGCCCGCGCGACCTCGCGCCCAAGGCGCCCGGAATCGCCGAGCCGCGCACCGGGCTCTCGATGGGCCAGCACTGCGAGGAGATGGCGAAGGAATGGTCTATCGGGCGACGCGAGCAGGACGAGCTCGCGCTCGCGAGCCATCGCAACGCGGCGGCGGCGTGGCAAGGCGGTTTCTTCGATGACCTGGTCGTCCCGTTCAACGACCTCACGCGAGACAACAACGTGCGCGGCGACACTTCGCTCGAGAAGCTCGCCTCGCTCAAGAGCGCCTTCGATCCGAGCCCGGCCGGCACCCTGACCGCGGGAAATAGCTCTCCGCTCACCGACGGCGCCGCCGCCGTGCTACTCTCATCCGATCAATGGGCTTCTTCAAGAAAAATCCCTGTCCAGGCGCACGTCACGTTCACCGAAACGGCGGCCGTCGACTTTGTCGGCATGGCGGGGCCGAAGGAGGGCATGCTGATGGCGCCGGCGTACGCCGTGCCGCGCATGCTCGATCGCGCCGGGCTCAAGCTGCAGGACTTCGATATCTACGAGATCCACGAAGCCTTCGCGGCGCAGGTCCTGTGCACGCTCAAGGCTTGGGAGTCCGATGAATACTGTCGTACCAGATTGAAAAGAACTTCTGCCCTGGGAAGAATCGACCGTACGAAGCTCAACCCCAAGGGTTCCAGCGTGGCGCTCGGTCATCCCTTCGCCGCGACCGGCGCCCGCATCGTCGCCACGCTCGCGAAGCAGCTCGCCGAGCGCGGCTCGGGCCGCGGCCTGAT
>DATFEI010000120.1:0-4954 GCA_035251315.1 Burkholderiales bacterium
GCTGCAGCTCGCGCGTCTCGCGCAGGAGCACCGCGTGATCGCGCAATCGGGCGAGACGCTGCTGCGACAGATCGACCAGATTCTCGATGGGTCCTATGTGCCGCGCGAGGAAGTCGAGGCTGCCGCGGCGACCTATCTCGTCTACTACGGCAATCACATCGCGCGAGAAGAGGAAGACGTGCTCACGCTCGCCGCGCAGCATCTCGGCCCGGAAGATTGGGACGCGGTGAAAGCCGCCGCGCCCGCGGGCAAGGATCCGCTCTTCGGCAAGGAGACCGAGAGCCGCTACCGCGAGCTACGCCGACAAATCGCGCTAGAAGCCTGACGGCGTATCCGAGCAGAACGCGGTAATGACGCCAAGTTCGCCGAGCGCGGCTCTACCTAGGTATTTCCAGCGGCAAGCAAAAGAGCTTCCGCGATGTGAAGCATTTCGAGGAGATTGCCTACCTGCTGGTGCACGGGAGGCTGCCCACGCTGGAGGAGCTGGGACACTACAAGAAGCACCTCAGAACCCTGAGGGCGCTGCCGCAGATGCTGAAGTAGCGCTCGAGTGCATCCCCGAGAGCGCGCATCCGATGGATGTGGTGCGCACCGGCGTGTCGGTGCTCGGCACGCTGGAGCCGGAAAAGCAGGACGCAAGGAAGGTGCGCAGCATATCGCCGACCGGCTGATGGCTTCGCTCGGCTCGATCGGCGCGCATTTCCTGCGGTCCCGAGAACCGGCGCTGGATCCCGCTCGAAGGCCGTACTTAACGAAAGACGACGACCGGAACCTTTGAGCTGAGCAGGACGCGGCGCGTCTCGCTGCCGAGGAGAACCGCGCCCAGGCCACGTCGGCAGCGCGAGGACATCGCGATCGCGTCGCATCCCAGCGCCCGCGCCGCCTTCAGGATGCCGTCGCTCGGCCTGGCCGCGGTGAGCATCCGGCTCGCGCAGCGCACGCGCGCTTTTCTGGCGGCCGCTTCTACTGGCGCCAGCGCCTTTTTTGCCAGCGCTTCACTGTGCTTGCGGTACATCTTTGGTGAAACGCCGGGGACATACACGCCGCCTTCGAGATAGGTCGGCGGCGTGTAAAAGGGGGCGGCCACGTAGATGCCGGTGACCTTCGCGCCGAGCGCCTTGGCGAGCCGCACGCCCTCGGCCGCGCCTTTGCCGGCGAGCCTGGAGCCGTCCGTGGGAAGCAGGATATGCTTGTACATGGCGGTATGGTGCCTCGGGCCATCGTGATGCTTATTGATGTGGATCAAAACCGAGGGGTGATCGGTCAGAAGAATGGCGTTCATGCGCGCAAAGCTCCTGCGACAGGATTTTCTCGGCGGCCTGGCGATCCTCGCGGTCGCGGTCTTCGCGTACTGGCAAGCGCGTCACTTGCCGACCGCCGCGGCGGGCGGCATGGGACCCGGGACCCTGCCCAAAGGCCTCGCGGTGCTGCTGGGCGGGCTCGGCATGCTGCTGATGCTGCATTCTGTGAGGAGCGAGAGCATGGGTCGCTGGTCGGTGCGCGGGCCGCTGTTCGTCCTTGGCGGGCTGGTGCTCTTCGGCATTGCAGTGCGCCCCCTCGGCCTCGCGGTCGCCGGGCCGCTCGCGATCGCCGCGGCGGCGTTCGCCTCGAGCGAGGTGCGCTGGCGCGAGACGCTGATCTACGGGATTCTGATGACGCTTTTCTGCATCGCGCTTTTCAAATACGCGCTTGGGCTTCCTATCCCCCTGGCTCCCTGGCTGGTGGGTTACTGACATGGAGCTCTTGAGCAATCTTGCTCTCGGCTTCGCTACAGCACTTTCTCCCAGCAACCTTTTCCTCGGCTTCGTCGGCTGCCTCGTCGGTACGCTGATCGGCGTGCTGCCCGGGGTCGGCCCCATCGCCACGATCGCGATGCTGATGCCGCTTACCCTGAAGGTCGATCCGACCGGCGCGCTCATCATGCTCGCCGGCATCTACTACGGGGCGCAGTACGGCGGCTCAACCACTGCCATCCTTGTCAACATGCCCGGCGAGGTCACGGCGGTGGTGACGGCGCTCGACGGCCACGAGATGGCGAAGCAGGGCCGCGCCGGGGCCGCGCTCGGAATAGCCGCGATCGGATCGTTCTTCGCCGGCACCGTTGCCACGCTTATCATCGCCGCGATCGGCGTGCCGCTTACCCGGCTTGCGCTGCTCTTCGGTCCCGCGGAGTATTTCGGCCTGATGGTGTTCGGGCTTGGGCTCGCGATCGTGCTCGCGCGCGGCTCGGTCCTGAAGGCGGTCATCATGGTGGTGCTCGGCCTGCTTCTCTCCACGGTCGGAACCGACCTCGAGACCGGGCAGGAGCGCCTGACGCTCGGTATCCCGGAGCTCTCCGACGGCGTCGACTTCGCCGTGCTCGCCATGGGTCTCTTCGGCATCGCCGAGATCCTGAGGAACCTCGAGAATCCGGAATCGCGCAACGTGGCGATCGCGCAGATCGGCCGCCTGCTGCCGACGCGCGCGGAGCTGAAGCGCTGCGTTGGCCCGATCGTGCGCGCCACCGGCATCGGCTCGGTGCTCGGCATCCTGCCCGGTAACGGCGCGGTGCTCGGCCCGTTCGCTTCCTACGCCCTGGAGAAGAAGCTGGCGAAAGATCCGTCGCGCTTCGGCAGAGGGGCGATCGAGGGCGTGGCCGGGCCGGAGGCCGGCAATAACGCGGGCGCGCAGACTTCCTTCATTCCTCTGCTCACGCTCGGCATCCCGCCCAACGCGGTGATGGCGCTGATGGTGGGCGCGATGACCATCCACGGGCTGATCCCCGGGCCGCAGGTCATCACGAAGTACCCGAGCCTGTTCTGGGGAATGATCGCCTCGATGTGGATCGGCAACCTCCTGCTCCTCATCATCAACCTGCCGCTGATCGGGCTGTGGGTGCGGCTGCTCAAGGTGCCGTACCGCCTGATGTTCACCACGATCCTGCTCTTCTGCGCGATCGGCATCTACTCGATCAACAACAACCCGTACGACGTCTATTTCACCGCGTTCTTCGGGCTGGTCGGCTATGTCTTCATCAAGCTCGGCCTGGAGCCGGCGCCGATGCTGCTCGGCTTCGTGCTCGGCAGGCTGATGGAGGAAAAGATGCGCCAGGCGCTCGCGCTTTCCGAGGGCAGCTTCATGACCTTCGTCGAGCGCCCGGTCGCCGCCGTGCTGCTCGTGCTGGCCGCCGCGGTCATCCTGATCGCGGTGCTGCCCGCGGTCGCCCGCAGCCGCCAAAAAGCTTTCCAGGAATGAAATTTCAGGAGAAAACGATGCATAACGTGAAACGCCTCGCCTGCGCCGCTGCATTGGCGCTCTTCTCAACCGCATCCCTCTCGCAAGCGTATCCGTCCCGCCCGGTCACGATCATCGTGCCGTTCGCGGCGGGCGGGCCGACCGACATCATCGCCCGCATCACCGGCGAATACTTCTCGAAAGCGCTCGGCCAGCAGTTCGTGGTAGAGAACGTGGCGGGCGCCGGGGGCACCACCGGCATCACGCGCGGCGCGCAGGCGAAGCCCGACGGCTACACCATCATGATGGGCCACATGGGCACCCACGGCGCGGCGCCTGCGCTGTACAAGAACCTCAAGTACGACCCGGCGAAGGACTTCACGCCGCTCGGCCTCGTCGCCGGCACGCCCATCCTGATCGTCGCGCGCAAGGACTTCCCGGCCGCGAACCTGAAAGAATTCCTCGCCAAGGTGAAGGATCCCGCCGCCAAGGTGAAGCAGGCGCACGCCGGCGTGGGCTCGGTGTCGTTCACGACCTGCACGCTTCTCACCTCGCAGCTCGGCGCGAAGAGCATCGTCGCCGCCTATCGCGGCACCGGCCCCGCGCTCAACGACCTCGTCGGCGGGCAGGTGGACTACATGTGCGATCAGATCGTCAACCTGGTCGAGCAGATAAAGGGCGGCAGCATCAGGGCCTACGCCATCGCCACCGCCGAGCGCTCGCCCGCACTGCCCGACGTCCCGACGACGAAGGAAGCAGGCCTGCCGGCGTACCAGGTGAGCGCCTGGAACGCGCTGTTCGCGCCCAAGGGCATGCCTAAGGACGTGGCCGCCAAGCTGAACGCGACGCTGGTCGCCGCGCTCGACGATGCGGCGACCCGCAAGCGCCTGCTCGACCTCGGCAGCGTGATTCCCGACAAGGCCGGGCGCTCTCCGGAGGCGCTGCAGAAGCTCGTCGAGAGCGAAGTGAAACGCTGGGACCCGATTCTCAAGGCGTACGCGCAGTAGCAAGCAAGCGGCAGCGGCACGGGATGAAAGTCGGCCTTTTCATCCCGTGCTACGTCGACGCCTTCTTCCCTGAGATTGGCGTCGCGACGCTCGAGCTGCTCGAGCGTCTGGGGATGAAGGTGTCGTACCCGCTCGACCAGACCTGCTGCGGCCAGCCGATGGCGAACAGCGGCTGCCACGAGGACGCGGCGCCGGTAGAGCGCCTCTTCGTCAAGAACTTCGCAAAGTTCGACTACGTCGTCACGCCGTCGGGCAGCTGTACGCATCACGTGCGCGATAAGGCAAAGCTGCACACCGGCACCTTTGAGCTCACCGAATTCCTGCACGACGTGCTCAAGGTGCGCGAATTCCCGTGGGCGAAGTTCCCGCACAAGGTCGGACTGCACATCGGCTGCGCCAGCCTGCGCGGCCTGAACCTCGCGAGCACCTCCGAGATCGCCGGGCCGGCGTTCTCCAAGCCGCTCGCCCTGCTTTCCAAGGTGAAGGGAGTGCAGATCGTCAAGCCCACGCGTCCCGACGAGTGCTGCGGCTTCGGCGGCACGTTTGCGGTGACCGAGGAGCCCGTATCCGCGCGCATGGGCTACGACAAGGTGAACGACCACCTCGCCGCCGGCGCGGAGTACATCGTCACGCCGGATCCCTCTTGCATGATGCACCAGAAAGGCTGCGCCGAGCGCCTCGGGCTCGGCCTCAAGTTCATCCATATCGCGCAGGTGCTGAATGGGGCGCGCGCA
>DATFEI010000043.1:0-4732 GCA_035251315.1 Burkholderiales bacterium
GGCGTTCGAGTCGTCGATCGACCACTGGGAAAGCCACGCGCGCAGCGTCGAGAAGCGGCCGATCCCCACGGGCCCGGTGTTCGCGGTCTCCGGCTTGCCGAGGTAGCACCAGCGTGGCTTGCGGTCGTTCGGGTCGACCGCAGGATCCATGAAGCGCACATCGCACATCGTCCGGTAGGTCACGAAGCCGCGCTCCATCTCATCGCCCTTGAGCTTTCGTAAAGTCTCTTTTACCCACTGCGTCCTCCGCCGCATCCTGCGAAGCTGTGCGAAGCGAAACGTCTCCACGAAATCCTTCGAGTAGGGCGGCTGGTTGGGACACCGAGGGTTATAGATGTCGAGCTCGGGATCACGCTCGTCAGGGTTCGCCTCATCGGTGACCGATGGATCGATCCATTCCGACAGCATGCGCGCACGCGAAAGGTGCGCAGCCTGGAAAATCATCGCGTCGGCCGGGATCAGACCGTCCAGGTCCACCGGATCGCCGGCCGGCGTTTCGGTGATCGAAGGTTTTTCGGCCTGGGACTGATAGAACAGCGCGAGCGACCCTCCGCCCGACCAGCCGCAGAGCACGATCTTGTCGTAACCCCACTCCTCCCTGGCGCGGCAGATGTAGGCGCCGAGATCGAGGAGCACCTTCTCCATGATGAGCGGGGTGTCATTCTTCGCGAAGCGCGAGCCCGCGCACAAGACGTGCACGCCGGCGCTTGCCAGCGCCTGCGGCATCGGCAGGAGCTGAAGCGTGGAGGAGGGGTGCATGAAGACGGCGAGAGTCTTCGAGCGCCTGCCTTTCGGTACGAAGCGCACTCCTTCGCAGTTCACGGCACCCTGCGTGCCGGCGAAACCGTAGACCTCGGTGAACCTTGCTTGCTCGGCGTACTGCACGTGCACCCATTCGGGTGCAACTTCGAGCCTCACCGCTTGTGCACCCAGTCAGCGTGATGCGGCGCCTTCTTGGTCTTCGACCACTCCTGGAGCATCTCGTCGCTTACGGCGGCGAGCCGTTTTTTCATCTCCGGCGTCGTGGTATCCACGGCGAGCTCCAGCCGATGTCCGTTAGGATCAAAGAAATAGATCGACTTGCAGATCGTGTGATCCGTTGGTCCGACCACCTCGATTCCAAGGTTCTCGAGTCTGGCTTTGTAGGCCATCAGCGCCTTTTCGTCGGGCACGCGCAGCGCGAGGTGCTGCACCCAAAGCGGCGTGTTCTGGTCGCGGCCCATCGGCGGCGACTCCGGGACCTCGAAAAACGCGACATAGCTGCCATCATCCATGCGAAAGAAGATGTGCATATAGGGCGAGTACTCGCCCGTGCTCGGCACGTGGTCTTCGGCCATCGCCATCGCGTACTCGAGGCCCAGCACCCGGGTGTAGAAATCGGCAGTCTCTTTCGCGTCCTTGCAGCGATACGCGACATGGTGCAGAGATTTGATGTTCATATAATCGATTATTTCCTACGGAGGAGACATGGACAAGCGCAATCACCAGGAACGCTATGACGCGGGGCTCGAGACCCGTCGCGAGGTGCTCGGTCCCGCCTACGTCGACAAGGCGATGGCGGGAGTGGACGACTTCAGCCGCGAATTCGTCGAGCTCCTCAACACTTACTGCTGGAATGACATCTGGAACCGCCCCGGCCTGCCGCGCAAGACGCGCTCTATCCTCAACCTCGGCATGCTGTGTGCGCTCGGCAAGGAGCACGAGCTCAAGCTCCACATCCGCGGGGCGCTCAACAACGGCCTGACCAAGGCTGAGATCAAGGAAGTGTTCCTCCAGGTCGCCATCTACTGCGGTGTCCCCGCCGCCGTGGTCGCGTTCCGCTGCGCGAAAGAAGTATTCCAGGGTTGAGGACCGTCGCCTTCATCGGCCTCGGCGTCATGGGCGAGCTCATGGCCGCCAACCTTGCAGGAAGGTATGCCGTCAGATCCTATGATTTGAACGGGAAAGGGAACTGCAGATCTGCCCGCGAGGCCGCGCGCGGCGCCGATGCCGTCATCACCATGCTGCCCGACGGCGATGCAGTGCGCGAAGCGGTGCTGGACGCCCTGCCCTCGCTCAAGCCCGGCGCGGTGGTGATCGACATGAGCTCCTCAGAGCCAGCGGGTACGCGCGCTCTTGGCCGTGCATTAGCCCGAAACAAGATTGCGATGGTTGATGCACCGGTGTCTGGCGCACGATTCAAGGCAAAGGACGGCACGCTCGCGATCATGGCGGGAGGAGACAAGCAAGCCTTCAGAAAGGTGCTCCCTGTGTTGAAGCGGCTGGGAAGCGATATTTTCCACGTCGGTCCGCTCGGCGCCGGGCATGCCGTGAAGGCGCTAAACAATTATCTCGGTGCCGCAGGCACGCTCGCGGGGTTCGAGGCGCTACTGATCGCGCAGCGTTTGGGGCTCGACCCGAAGCCGATGATCGCCGCAATCAATGCCTCGACCGGCCGCAACAGCACTACCGCGCGCAAGATCCCCCAGGACATCCTGACCGGGGCTTTCGACTCGGGCTTCAAGCTCGCGCTCATGACCAAGGATGTGGGTATCGCCGCGGAGTTGGCGCGGGGACTCAAGCTGAACACCCCGTTCCTCAAAGAGACACTAAAGCACTGGCGCGCAGCGCAGAAAAAGCTGCCGCGCGACGCCGACCATACGGAGATCTACAAATACCAACGAAAGCTCGTTCGGGGACGAAGCCCTAAATGATGGGGACAAAGCCCTAACCCGTTTCGAATTCGGGGTCAGGGTCACAATTCTGTTTTCACGTACGTAAAAACGAATTCTGACCCTGACCCCGAATTCGAATTGGAGTTGGAGGGCTCAGGCACCGATGAATTTCGGCTTGCGCTTTTCCATGAAGGCCGCCTGCCCCTCCTTGTAGTCGGCGCTCTTGAAGCAGGCCTCCACTGCGCGCTCGGCTGCCGCAAGGTCGCGCTGGTCAGAGTCCTTCAGAACTTCGCCGATCACGAGCTTGGCGCATTTGACGGTCAGCGGAGCATTTTCAGCGATGGTTTTTGCCAGTTCATTCACGACCGATTCGAGCTGGTCATCCGGCACGACGCGGTTGACGAGGCCCATTTTCTCGGCTTCCTGCGCGCTGAACTGGCGCCCGGTGAAGAACATTTCCTTGGCGTACGCCGGGCCTATCAGGTCGACGAGCGGCTTGGCGCGGTTCATGCCGTAGCCCAGGCCGAGCTTCGCGGCGGGCACGCCGAACTTGGCGTTCTCGGTGCAGATGCGGATGTCGCAGCACACCGCGACCGCGGTGCCGCCGCCAATGCAGTAGCCGCGAATCATGGCGATGGTGGGAATCGGCATGCCGATGATCGCGTCGTACGCCTTCTGCGTCGTTGCCTGGTAATGCGCTACCGCGGCGGCTTCCTGCCGCTCGTCCTTGAACTTGGAGATATCCGCGCCCGAGGCGAAGGCTTTGCCGCCGGCTCCGGTCAGGACCATGACGCGCACTGAAGGGTCGGCGCGGAAATCCTGCATGATCTCCAGCGCGGCGTCCCACATCTCGAGCGAGATCGCGTTGTGGCGCGCGGGGTTGTTGAGGATCATCCAGCCGACCCCGTTTTCCTTCCTGCAAAGCATCTTTTCGCTGGGCATCAAACGATTCCCTTCTCGCGCAGTTCGTCAATCCTCTCATCCTCGTAGCCGAGCTCGCGCAGCACTTCGGCGGTGTGCTCGCCGAGCTTGGGCGGATGAGCAACCACCGCGCTCGGCGTGCGCGAGAGCGTTACCGGCTGGCCGAGGTAAGGAACCTCGCCCACCTTCTGCACCATGCCGAGGCTCGTCAGCTGCGGGTCGGCGAAAGCCTGGTCGATCGAGTAGATCGGGCCGCAAGGCACACCGGCTTTGTTCAGGATCTCGATCCACTGGGCGGTGTCGCGCCTCATGAAGTGCTGGTCGAGCTCATCGTGCAGCTTGTCGCGGTTCTTGGAGCGCAGCGCGCCGGTGGCGTAGTCCGGATGCTCGGCGAGCGCCGGCTGCCCTATCGCCTGGCACATTCGGTCCCAGATCTTGGTTCCGGTGACGGCGAGGTTCATGTAGCCGTCGCTCGTCTTGTAGACCCCGGTCGGAATCGACGTCGGATGATTGTTGCCCGCCTGCTTCGGCACCTCGCCTTTCATCAGCCAGCGCGCCGCCTGGAAGTCGAGCATGAAAAGCTGCGCCTGCAGGAGCGATGACTTCACCCACTGTCCCTTGCCCGACTTCTCGCGCTCGATCAGCGCCACCGCGATGCCGTAAGCGCAAAAAATGCCCGCGCAGAGATCGGCGATCGGAATGCCGACGCGCACCGGGCCCTGACCCGGCAGGCCGGTGATCGACATGAGCCCACCCATGCCCTGCGCGATCTGGTCGAACCCCGGGCGCACGCGATACGGCCCGTCCTCGCCGTAGCCCGAGATGCTCGCGTAGATGAGGCGCGGATTCACTTCCGCCATCACCGCATAGCCGATGCCGAGGCGGTCCTTCACGTCCGGCCGATAGTTCTCGACGAGCACGTCGGCGCCCGCAACGAGTTTCTTCAGAATCGCCACGCCTTCGGGCGACTTGAGGTTCAGCGTCATGCCGCGCTTGTTGCGGTGCACGTTCTGGAAATCCGAGCCCTCGCGCGGCCCGCCCGGGCCTTCGCCTTCGTCGAGGCCTGCGGGCATCTCGATCTTGATCACCCACGCGCCCCAATCGGCGAGCTGACGAACTGCAGTTGGACCGGCACGGACGCGAGTGAGGTCGATGAC
>DATFEI010000203.1:0-11754 GCA_035251315.1 Burkholderiales bacterium
CGCATCAACGTCGTGCCGATTCCACGCATCAGCAAATGCCTGGAGGACATCGGTGGTGATCTCCACTATTGCATCCGGCGTCATCGGATTGCTCCTACTCTGCTGGCGCTGCGCGCTTTCGTCTTTGAAGCATCACGAGAACTTCGGCTCGGAAACAAAACGGCAGGCCCATGAGCCCGCTGAGAAGGAAAGGCAAGTTCGTAGCAACGTCGAGGAAATTCGCGATCCCGAAGAATTCGCGCGTGTCAGCGAATGAGTGGTATCCAGTATTCTGGCCAATCGGGTCAAGGCTCAAGATCCAGAGAAGTGAACCTGCGAAGAGTACGACAAGCGCGGCATACCGCCAGATAGGAACTCCGATCGCGACTGGAAGGATCGGCTTGGACTGGTCCATAGCTAAAAGACAGCTCCTCTGGCCGTGATTGGCCAGAGGTCGACGACGAAACCGTCTTTGACCACGACGTACCAGTCGTACAAGTTGATCGTCGGGTCGCAGTGCCCGGGCACGAGGAGCAGCTTCTCGCCGAGCGCCGGGCTCGGAGTGCCTTCGATCCATCCGTGCTCGTCGGATGCGTGGGTGTATTTCAGCTCCTTCCTTTGCCACACCGCCGGCATGCCGGAGTCGACGCTCGAGGCTTTGAGGCCGGCGTCGACGATGGCAACGCCGGCCGAAGGCCGGCTCATGACGGTGGCGAGCACGAAAAGAGCGTGCTCGAAGCGCGGTAGCGGCGCGGCCCATTCGTTCCGGGCGTAGTCGGCGTCCATGAAGGCGTACGAGCCGGGCTGGATTTCGTCCCATACGCCGGCCTCGACCTCGAGCATGAAAGTGCCGCTGCCCGCGCCGCTGACGCGCGGACAGGCGATGCCTGCCTGCGCCAGCAATCGCTTCGTGTGCTGGACGTGCTGCGCTGCGACCTCGATCGCGCGATGGCGCTCCTCCATGCTGCGGATGTGCTGCGCACGGCCCTGGTAGGCCTGAAGCCCTGCGAAGCGCAAATGCTTGTGCTCGAGGATCCTTCTTGCGAGCGCAACGGCCGGTTCGCCCGGAGCCACGCCGCAACGGCGCATCCCGACATCGATTTCGATGTAAACCTCCAGCTTGGCGCCGGTCGCCGCGATGGCTTGAAGGTTCTCGGCGTTGTCGACGCAGACTCCGATCCTCGCCCGGTGCGAAAGCGCGGCGAGCCGCTCGAGCTTACGCGCGCCCACGATCTCGTTCGAGATCAGGACGTCGGCGATCCCGCCGTTGACCATCGCCTCGGCTTCAGACACCTTCTGGCAACACATGCCGACGGCACCCATCGCGAGCTGCCGCTTCCCGACCTCGGGGCATTTGTGCGTCTTGGCATGCGGCCGCACCCGAACGCCGCGCCCTTTCACGGCTTCGAACAGCGTGCGTTGATTTCTCTCGAAGGCGGACAGATCCAGAATGAGCGCCGGCGTGTCGACCTGCTCAAGCGGGGCGCCGACCTCCGCGGGCGCGGGCTGGCTCACGCCGCACCCGCCTTGCGGGCGCGGCTGCGCAGCGCGAACCACGCGATCGCTATGGCGACCGCGGCGACGAGCGGCAGCGCGAACAGGTTGACGCGCTCCCAGCCGGCGGTAGTGACGGTAAGCCCGGAGGTAAGCGAAGAGATCGCCATCATGGTGAAAATAGCCTGCTCGTTCAGGCCTTGCGCCTTTGCCCGCTCCTCCGGGCGGTAGGATTCGGTGAGTAGCGTCGTGCCGCCAATGTAGAGGAAGTTCCAGCCCACTCCAAGGATCACGAGCGACCACCAGAAATTCGCCACGGCGATGCCGGCGAGGGCGATGCCGATGGCGGCGAAGTTGAGCAGCGCGCCCGCGAACATCACCTGCAGGGCGCCGAAGCTCCGGATCAATCGCCCGGTGACGAACGACGGCGCGAACATGCCGATGATGTGCGAGGAAATCACGAAAGCGGCGTCGCCGTAGGGATGGCCGCAGACCTGCATGGCGATCGGAGTCGAGGTCATCAGGAAATTCATCACCCCGTAGCCGATCGCACCCGCCGCCACCGCTATAAGGTATTTTGGCTGCGCCGCGATCTCCCACAACGGCCGCCCGGTCGCCGAGCGCTCGGACGGCCCCGGCGTCGGAATGCGGATGAAGCGCAGCAGGATCATCGTCGCCACCGCGAAGCCGATCAGTACCAGGTATGCCCCCATGAACTTCGGCGCGATGAGCCCGATCGTATAGCGGCTAGTGGTCGGCCCGAGGATCCCGCCGACCAGGCCGCCGGCGACCACGAGCGAGATCGCGGTGTTCTTGAAGTCGCGGCTCGCGACGTCGGCCGCGGCGAAGCGGTAATACTGGCCGTAGGCGTTGTAGACGCCGAACACGAGGGTACCGAAGCAGAGCAACCAGAAGCTCTGCGCCCAGATCGCCGTGCCGCAGATAAGCGCTCCCACGATCCCCCAGATCGTGCCAGTGGTAAGCCCTCGCTGACGTCCGACGCGCTTCATGTGCAGCGATGCCGGCATGGTGCCGATCGCGCCGCCGAGCACCCAGCCGGTGACGGGCAGCGTCGCGAGGCCCACGTGCGGCGCAAGCGCCAGGCCCGCCAGGCCGTTGATGGCAATCAGCGTCGAGTTATTGGTGAAGAGCAGCGCCTGGCACGCGGCCAGCAGCGCGACATTGCGCCGCGTACTGTTCGTATATACAGTATCGGACATGAAGGACGACCCCCGCTATCTTCGTGGAGCGCGCTCTTTCGTGCAGGGCCGTTTCGAAACGGTGGCGCGCGAAGCGTTCGACGATGGCTGGACGCCGGAGGAGGCAGACAGCCGGGAGCTGAAGACCACCGTCGCCATCGAGAGCGCGCGCTCGATCATCTCGCACAACGACTCGCCGGATGTCGGGTTTTCGCAGTCCATCAATCCGTATAGAGGATGCGAGCATGGCTGTGTCTACTGCTATGCCAGGCCGAGCCACGCCTATCTCGAGCTCTCGCCGGGCCTGGATTTCGAGACCAGGCTTTTCGCAAAGACCAACGCCGCGGAGCGGCTGCGCGAGGAGCTGGCGAAACCCGGCTACAAGCCGAGTCCCATCGCGCTCGGCGCGAATACCGATTGCTATCAGCCGATCGAGCGGAAGTACCGCGTTACCCGGCAGATCCTCGAGCTGCTGGCCGAGTGCGAGCACCCGGTCACCATGGTGACCAAGTCGGCGCTGATCGAACGAGACCTGGATCTGCTGAAGGATCTCGCTTCAAAGAGCCTCGCGAAAGTATTCGTATCCATCGGCTCGCTCGACCGCGAGCTTGCGCGCAAGCTCGAGCCTCGCGCCGCGAGCCCGCAGCGGCGCATGGACGTCGTCAGACGACTGAACGAGAACGGAGTTCCCTGCGGGGTGATGATCGCGGCGCTGATCCCGGCGCTCAACGACAAGACGATGGAGCACGTGCTCGAGGCGGCCGCTGCGGCGGGCGCGAAGGAAGCCGCGTACGTCATCCTACGCCTGCCTTACGAGCTGAAAACCGTTTTTAAGGAGTGGCTTGCCGCGCACTACCCGCAGCGCGCGGAGCACGTGATGAGCATCGTGCGCCAGATGCGGGGCGGCCGCGACAACGATCCATGCTTCGGCACGCGGATGTCGGGCACGGGGAACTACGCCGAGCTGATCGAGAAGCGCTTCGACCTCGCGTGCCGGCGCTTCGGCCTGAATCGAAGAGAGGCGCCGCAGCTCGACTGCACGCGCTTTCGTCCGCCCGTCTTGACGTCGCGTGCCGGGGCTCAGCTAAAGTTGCTGTGATGAGGAACGTGCTGGTCGCTGCCGGCTGGGCATGGGCCGCGGCGATCGTGTGGCTGTCGCTCATGCCGTCGCCGCCCGAGCTCGGCATCGCCCACGGCGACAAGCTGGGCCATTTCGCCGCCTACGGGCTGCTGATGCTCTGGTTCACGCAGCTGCACGTCGCGCTGCGCAGCCGCCTGGCGCACGCGGGCGTGTTCGTCGCCATGGGCGTGGCGCTCGAATTCCTGCAAGGCGCCATCGCCTACCGCAGCTACGACATCTTCGACATGTACGCGAACACGCTCGGCGTCGCGCTCGGCTGGGCGCTCGGCGCGATGCTTCGCCCGCGCTTCCCGCGCCCGGCCGATCAGCCGCGGCTGTAGGGCTCGTGCAGGTGCACGGGCTTGGAGCGCTTGCGCAGGCGGATGTTGAGCATCTCCACCGCGACGGAGAAAGCGAGCGCAAAGTATACGTAGCCCTTGGGCACGTCGTGGTCGAAGCCGGCCGCGATCAGCAGCACGCCGATCAGGACGAGGAAAGAGAGCGCGAGCATCTTGATCGTCGGGTGCGCCGAGACGAAGCGGCCAATCGGCCCGGCGAATACCATCATTAGCGCCACCGACGCGATCACCGCAGCGATCATCACCTCGATCCACGGCACCATCCCGACCGCGGTGATGATCGAGTCCAGCGAAAAGATGAGGTCGATCACCATGATCTGGCCGATCACGGCAGAGAAGCTGGCGCGCACGGCAGCCGAGCGCTCGCCCTCCTCGCCTTCGAGCAGCTGGTGAATCTCCATCACGCTCTTCCACAAAAGGAAGAGCCCGCCGCCGACCAGGATCAGGTCGCGCCCCGAGATTCCTTCGTTGAACACGGTGAACAGAGGCTCGGTGAGGCCGATGATCCAGGCAAGGACGAGCAGCAGGCCGATGCGCATCAGCATCGCGGCGCCGAGGCCGATGCGCCGCGCGCGGTCACGCTGCGCCGGCGGCAGCTTGTCGACCAGGATCGAGATGAAGATGATGTTGTCGATGCCGAGCACGAGCTCGAGCGCGGTGAGCGTGAAGAAGGCGATCCAGACTTGAGGGTCCTGAAGGAGCTCGATCACGGCGTCATCCTCCTGCGGGCAAGCGCGCGATCATACAATGGCGCGCCCCATGAACGCGGCGCCCTCCGTGAATGCGCGCACCGAACGGCTGCTCGCCGCGCCGATTGTGCCGACGCTCGCGCGCCTGTCGGCGCCCGGCGTGTTGCTGGTCGCATTCCAGTCGCTGGTGTCGGTCGGCGATACGTACTTCGTCGGCCGCCTCGGCACCGGGCCGCTCGCCGGCCTCGCGCTCGTCTTCCCGCTCCTCATGCTGCTGCAGATGACTTCCGCTGGCGCGATGGGCGGCGGGGTGTCTTCGGCGATCGCGCGCGCTCTGGGCTCCGGGGACGCGGCCGCCGCCCGGCGACTGGTCGTGCATGCGCTCGTCATCGCCGCAGCGATGGGCGCCGCCTTCACGATCCTGGTCCTGTTACCTGGAGAATCGATCTACGAGCTGCTCGGCGGCCGGGGCGAAACCCTCGAGCACGCGCTGCGCTACTCGAGCATCGTCTTCGGCGGCGCGATCGTGGTCTGGATCGCCAACACGCTTTCGAGCGTGCTGCGCGGGAGCGGCAACATGCTCACCCCCGCGCTCGCGCTGATCGGCGCGGCGCTCGTGCACCTGCCGCTCTCAGGAATTCTCGTCTCACGCATCGGCATCGCGGGCGCGGGAATCGCCTACGTAACGACTTTTGGGATCGCGGCTTTCGTCATGGGGCTGATCGTGCGGCGCTCGAGCCTGCTCTCGCCCCGGCGCGAGGACTGGAAGCTCGAATGGCGGCTGTTCCGTGAGATCCTGCGCGTGGGCGGGATCTCGACGCTTTCGGCGGTTCAAACCGTGCTGACAGCCGTTATCCTTACCGGCTTCGTCGGGCGCCATGGCACGGCGGCGCTTGCCGGCTACGGGGTCGGGCTTCGACTAGAGCTCCTGCAGATCCCGCTGGTATTCGCAGTCGGCCAGGCGCTCGTCGTGCTCGTCGGCACACATGTCGGCGCCGGCCGCGCTGCACGCGCGAAGCGCATTGCCTGGGTCGGCGGGGGCTTCGCCGCTTGCATCAGCCTCGTGATCGGGGTCGCCGTATCGATCTTTCCGCTCGCCTGGGTGGGGCTCTTCAGCAGCGACGCCGCGGTGCTCGAGCACGGCTCGAGCTACCTGCGCACCGTAGCGCCGTTCTACCCGCTGCTCGCCGCGGGGATCGCGCTTTACTTCGCCTCGCAGGGCGCGGGGCGCGTGCTGCGGCCAATACTCGCCGGCACGGTGCGGCTGGCGATCGTGATCGCCGGCGGGCTGATGGTCGCGTCGCTGCAGGGGGTGTTCGTCGTAATCGCCGCCGCGATGATCGCGTTCGGCGCGCTCAGCGTCTGGTTCGTGGCTTCTACCCACTGGAAATGAACTCGATCAGGGCATCGAGCGTCGCATCGGGCGCTTCGGCCATCAGCGAGTGCCCGGACGGAGCGACCTCGACCGTCCTTGCGCCGGGAATCTTTTCCTGGAGGAGCTTCACCGCCCTCGGCGGCGTCATCACGTCGCGCCGGCCCAGGATGAAGAGCACGGGGCAGTTCACTTTTAGGGCGCTTTCGGCGCCGGAGCCGTAGTCGTTGCACGCCTTGAGGTCGTTGTAAAGCACGCCCGGCGCGAGCCGCTCGAGGCGCGCAAGCGAATCGCCGTACATCCACATGCCAGGGTTGGGATTGGCGCCGAGCGCGATCTGCGGCGCGTGGCCCCAGATCGTCTGCATGTCGAAGGCGGCGTAGTCGTTGTTGCGCGCGGCCTCCAGGAACGGCTCGGCGACCTTCATCGGAAAGCCCGTGGCGATCAGCGCGATGCGCTCGCACTGCTCCGGATGACGCGCGGCGAACTCCAGCGAGACGAGCGAGCCCATGGAATGCCCCACGATGTTCGCTTTTTGAATCTTCAAAAGGTTTAGGACTTTTGAAAGCCAGTCGGCCATTGCCTGAATGGTAGGAAGTGGCGGGCCTTCACTGCGGCCATGTCCCGGGAAATCGAGCGCAAGGACGTTACGACCGTGGTAGCCGAAGTAGCGGCTTTGCAGCCCGAACCAGGAGTGATCCAGCCCCGCGCCGTGAACGAACGCGACGGTGGGCTTCGCCGGGTCGAGATCGTGCGCCGCGGTGTAAGCGAAGGCCCGCTTGCCGTCGAGCTCGAAGATCACTGCGCGAAGTTCACCTTACGAGGCGCGAGTTGCCGCCTTCAACGCGCGCTCGAGGTCCTCGATCAGGTCCTGCGGATCCTCGAGGCCGATCGAAAGTCGCACCGTGCCGGCGGTGATGCCCGCCTTCCTCAAATCCTCGTCGCTCATGCGGTAGTGCGTGGTGGTGGCGGGATGGATGACGAGAGACTTCGCGTCGCCCACGTTGGCGAGGTGCGAAAAAAGCCGCAGCGACTCGATGAAGCGCTTGCCCGCGGGCCTGCCGCCCTTGATCTCGAAGGTGAACACCGCGCCGCAGCCATGGGGTAGGAGCTTCTTCGCGAGCTCGTAGTCCGGATGGTCGGGCAGCTCGGGATAGATCACCTTTTCCACAGCAGGATTCTTCGAAAGAAACGCGACGACCTTCCGGGTATTTTCGACATGCCGCGGCATCCTGAGGTGCAGCGTCTCGATGCCCTGGAGGATCTGGAAAGCGGTCATCGGTGCCATGCAAGCGCCGAAGTCGCGCAGGCCCTCGCGGCGTGCGCGCAAGAGGAACGCCCGAGTGCCCGACTCCTCCTCGAAATCCATTCCGTGAAATCCGGCGTACGGCGCGGTCAGCGTCTCGAATTTGCCCGAGGCCTCCCAGTCGAAGCGCCCGGAATCGACCAGCACGCCGGCGATCGCGACGCCGTGCCCGCCGAGGAACTTGGTCGCCGAGTGGTAAAGCAGATCCGCGCCGAGCGCGAAGGGCTTCATCAGCACCGGGGTGGTGAAGGTCGCGTCGACCAGGAGCGGCACCTTGGCCGCGTGCGCGATCTGCGCGACCGACGGGATGTCGAGGACGTCCAGGCCCGGGTTTCCGAGCGTTTCACCGAAAAGAAGCCGCGTTTGCGGCCCAATCGCCTGTTTCCACTGTGAAAGCGATCTTGGGCTGACAAATGTGGTCTCGATGCCGAAGCGCTTGAGGGTGTAGGCGAGGAGGTTGTGCGAGCCGCCGTAGAGCGCGGTGGAGGCGACGATGTGCCCGCCGGCACCCATGAGGGTCGCGATCGCGAGGTGCAGCGCCGCCTGGCCCGAAGCGGTGGCGATCGCGCCGACCCCGCCCTCGAGCGCGGCCATGCGCTCTTCGAGTACCGCTACGGTCGGGTTGGAGATGCGCGAATAGACGTGCCCGGCACGCTCCATGTTGAAGAGCGAAGCCGCGTGCTCCGTGTCGCGGAAGACGTAAGAGGTCGTCTGGTAGATCGGCACCGCGCGGCTGCCGGTCGCAGGGTCGGGCGACTGGCCCGCATGCAACGCGAGCGTATCGAGGGACGGATACTTAGGCCCTGCCATGGCCTTCTCTGAAAGTCTTGAGATTCCCCGTCAGAGAAATCCCCTGTGGTTCTTAATGCAGGTTTTTGCGCGAAGGGCGAGTGTAGTTTTCGAAGGCGCGCTCTGGCTTCTTCTGCTGCGAAGCCTTTTCTTTCCAGTCGCGGTCGAAGAGCTCGTTCACGAGCGCCGTCACCTGCGCCACTTGTTCCTTGCCGAACTGGCGCGCGAGGATCGCCGCGACATCTTCGACCATGCACCGGCGCTGCGCCTCGTGGATAGCGTGCGCCGTCGGACCGACGAAGAGCAGCTTCGATTCCTGCTCGCCGTTCTCGTGGTAGAGCGTGAGATCGACCTCGACGGCCTCGTAGCAATACGGTCCGAGGCTCTCGAGCGTCGCTTCGAGCGCACCGTGGAAGCTGCGCCCGATCTCGCCGGTCCAGCACACGGTGAGGATGAGCTCCTTCTCGTCGTACTTGATGCCAGGCTCGTCAGGCTCGAGGCTTTTCACGTCGGCGAGGCCGTCGGCGTCGAGATACTCGAGCAGAGGCGCGAACGACTGCTCGAGCTGGCGCCGCGAAACGCCTTCGAGGATCGGGATGTCGGCGTGCAGGTGAACTTCGTGCCGCATGCATTAATTGTACGCCTAAAATCGGGCTGTACGACCCGAGGTCATGCGACCCGATTATTCCGGTGGCAGTCTCGTCAATCTGATCGCCTCGATCGTCGCGGCGCGCGGCGGCGCGCCGCTGCATCCCGCGCTTGCAAACCTTCCCGCGAGCGAACTGGGCGACGCGCGAAACATCGTGCTCCTCATCGTGGACGGCCTCGGCGACAACTATCTCGTGCGCCGCGGCGCGGGCAGCGAGCTCGCGCGCCGTCGCCGCGGCTCGCTGACGTCGGTGTTTCCCTCGACAACCGCGTCGGCGATTACCACCTCTTACACCGGGCGCACGCCGCTCGAGCACGGCCTCACCGGCTGGTTCACCTATTTCGGCGAAGCGGGGTGCGTGAGCGCGGCGCTTCCTTTCAGGAGCCGCGGCGACTACCTGCCGCTCGCGCGCCGCGGAGTAACACCTGAACAGATCTACATTTCGAACAGCGTATTCGAGCAGCTCCCCGTGCAATCGGTGGTTGTCACATGCAAAGACATCATCGATTCCGAGTACAACATCCGCCACTGCCGTGGCGCGCAGCGCATTGCGTACGAGACCCTCGACGAGCTGGTTACAGCCATCGAAGCGGCAGTAAAGTCGACCGATGCGCGGAAGTTCGTGTACGCGTACTCGCCGGTGTACGACATGGTGTCGCACCGCTACGGCGCGGAAAGCGCCGAAGCGTTCGAGCAATTCAGCAGGATCGATGCCGCGTTCGGGGAGATGGTCGCGCGGCTCGCCGGCACCGAGTCGCTCATCATCGCCACCGCCGATCACGGCTTCATCGACGTGGCGCCCGAAGAATCGCTGGAGCTGCCCTCGAGCCTCGCGAGCCAGTTGCGCTTCCCGCTCTGCGGTGAACGGCGGGTCGCCTACTGCCATGTTCACGATCCTGATCTTTTTATTCGACATGCGAAGGAATGGCTGGGCGAACGCGCCGACGTCCTGCGCAGCAAGGCGCTCTTGGACCAGGGCTGGTTCGGGCCGGGCGCGCCGCATCCGCGCTTCGCCGAGCGCATCGGCGACGTCGCGCTCGTCATGCGCGGCCGCTACGCGGTGAAGGACTGGACGCCGGGCGAGTCACGCCACCTGCACATCGGCAATCACGGCGGCACCAGCGAGGACGAGATGCTCATTCCGCTCAACATGGAGGCGACATGAAGGCCAAGGTCAACGGCATTGAGATTCACTACGAGCTGCACGGCAAGGAAGGCGCGCCATGGCTCGTTCTCAGCCATTCGCTCGCCTGCAGCCTGCGCATGTGGGATCCGCAGATCGAGGCGTTCAAGGGAAGCCATCGCATCCTCGCCTATGACATGCGGGGTCACGGGGTGACGAGCGCCCCGGCAGGCCCCTACACATTCGACATGCTGGCCGACGATGTTCTCGGTCTTGCCGCTTCCCTCAAGATCACGAGCGCGGTCTACTGCGGGCTGTCGATCGGCGGCATGATCGGCCAGACGATCGCTATCCGCGGCCGCGGGCCGTTCGAGCGCATGGCGCTCGCCGACACTACCCACACTCAGCCGCCCGAGGCCGTCACGCAATGGGAGGAACGCATCCGCATCGCCGAAACAAAGGGCATGGCCGCGCTTGTGGACTCGACCCTCGAGCGCTGGTTCACGCCGCCGTTCCGCTCCAGCGCCGCGGCGAGGAAGATCGCCGAGCAGATCGCTCGCACGCCGGTAGCCGGCTACGTAGGCTGCGGCCGCGCGATCATGGGCCTCAACACGACTGCGAAGCTCAAGAGCATCAAGCTGCCGGTGCTCGCCATTACCGGCGAGCAGGACGCCGCCGCGCCGGGCACGCGCTACATCGGAGAAAACGTTCCGGGCGCGAAGCTCGTGGTGATCCCGCAAGCCTCGCACATCGCGAACATCGAGCAGCCCGAGGCTTTCAACCGCGCTCTTCGGGAATTCCTTTCATCCCCTGCCAGCGCGCGAGCCTAGGGGAGTGCACGCCGAAGAGGTCGAGCACACGCGCGCACGTGTGCGCGACCAGGTCATCGAGCGATTTGGGTGCGGCATAGAAAGCCGGCACCGGCGGAAATACGATCCCGCCCATTTCCGTGACCGCGACCATGTTGCGCAGATGCGCGAGGTTGAGCGGCGTCTCGCGCGGCAGCAGCACGAGCCGGCGGCGCTCCTTCAGCACCACGTCGGCGGCGCGCGACACGAGGTCGTCGGCATGCGCGTGCGCCACGGCGGCGAGCGTCTTCATCGAGCATGGCGCAATCACCATGCCCTCGGTGAGGTACGAGCCACTCGAGATGGTCGCGGCGATGTCCTTCGGGTGGTAGGCGACATCGGCAAGCTTCTCGAGCTCCTTGCGCTTCAGCTTGAGCTCGTGCCAGGCGTTGAGCGCCCCGGCATCGGAGAGAATGAGATGACTCTCCCACTGCGGATTCTCCCCAAGAGTTTTCAGTATTTCGACGCCGTAGACCGCTCCGGTCGCACCGGTGATCCCGACGATGAGCCGCTTCTTCATGGCGGCTAGCGTACCCGTGAACGCGATGCTTGTGGTGTTCTGTCCCTTCGCGGCGGGCTATTACCTCTCGTACTTCTACCGCTACGTGAACGCGGTGATTGCGAAGGACCTGGTGCAGGACTTCGCGCTCGCGCCGTCCGACCTCGGCCTGCTCACCAGCGCCTACTTCCTTTCGTTCGCCGCCGCACAACTCCCGCTCGGCGTCGCGCTCGATCGCTTCGGCCCGCGGCGCTGCACCGCCGCGCTCTTCTGCATCGCGGGCGCTGGCGCGCTGATGTTCGGCCTCGCGCGCGACCTCGCGATGCTC
>DATFEI010000212.1:0-3722 GCA_035251315.1 Burkholderiales bacterium
CCGACGGCTACACGCTGCTCGTGGCGAGCGCCTCGACGGCGATCAACACCACGCTCGTGCCGAACCTCTCCTGGTCCTTCTCGCGCGACTTCGCGCCCGTGGTGCTCATGGTCGTGAACAACCACCTTCTCGCCGCGCATCCCTCCGTCCCGGCGAACAACGTGCGCGAGCTGCTGGCGCTCGCGAAAGCGAAGCCCGGACAGGTGACCTATGCCTCTTATGGCACCGGCAGCTCGGCGCACCTGACCGCGGAGCTTTTCAAGCTCATGGCCGGGGTCGACCTCCTGCACGTTCCGTACAAGGGCGCGGCGCCGGCGGTGAACGACCTCCTCGGCGGACAGGTGAACATCATCTTCGCCGACGTCGCGGCGATGCTTTCACACCTCAAGTCCGGGAAGCTCAAGCCGCTCGGCATCGGCGCGGCGAAGCGCTTCGAGGGCCTGCCCGATGTGCCGACCATCGACGAGTCCGGCGTGCCCGGCTTCGAGGCCGGCGGCTTCCTCGGCCTGGTGGCCCCCGCCGGCACGCCGCCGGCGGTCATCCAGGCGCTGAACGCCGCCGCGCAGAAGAGCCTGGCGCTGCCCGAGGTGCGCGATCGCCTGCTGGGGCTCGCCAGCCCTCCCGTGGGCGGCACGCCCGAGCAGTTCGCGAGCCACATCCAGCGCGAGATCGAGAAGTGGGCGCGCGTGATCCGCGCGGCCAACATCAAGCCGGAATAGCGAGCGTCAAGCCAGAATAGCTGAGCGTCAACTCGTCGTTCCCGCGAAGGCGGGAACCCCGTTTTCTCTTTCAAGAAAAAGCAACATGGGTCCCCGCAGTCGCGGGGACGACGGCTCAGGTGCGGCGATGAGCGGCGCTCGCGCCGGCGATGCGGCCGAACACGGCGCCCGACATGAGGCCCGCGCCGCCGAGGTAGTTCTCGTAGAAGATGCCGCCCACGATCTCGCCGGCGGCATAGAGCCCCGGGATGCTGCGGTCGCTCGTATCCTGTACCTCGCAGCGCTCGTTGATGCGCAGGCCGCCGAACGAGAAGGTGATGCCGCAGGTGACGACGAAGCCGGTGTAGGGCGGCTGGTCGATCGGCAGCGCCCAGTTCGACTTCGGCGGCGTGAGGCCCTCGGTCGACACGCCGTCGAGGACGGCGGGGTTGTATTTGCCCGGGCGGCAGGCGGCGTTGAACTGGCGCACCGTGCGCGCGAGGCCGTCTGCATCAATCCCGATCTTCGCCGCAAGCTCTTCCAGCGTCGGCGCCTCGGCCTTGGTCACCTGCTTGATGCGGTACTCGTCGCGCACCATGCCGATGGTCTTGGCGTCGAAGATCTGCACCGCGGTGCGCTTGGGCTGCTTCATCACCTCGCGGCCGTACTTGGCGTAGGTGTGGTTACGGTAGTCGGCGCCCTCGTCGACGAAGCGCTCGCCGTTCAGATTCACGATGATGCCGATGGGGTACGAGTGCTTCTGGAAGTTGTCAAGCACCACGCGGTCGCCGAAGGGCGGCGCGCTGATGTCCCACTGCACCGCGTGGCACGTTGACCAGCCGCCGAAGGCCTGCGCGTCGATCTCGAGGGCAGCGCGCAGACCGTCGCCGGTGTTGTAGCGCGTGCCACGTACCCGGCAGGATTCCCAGCCCGGTCCGTAATAGCGCACGCGCATTTCGGGGTTCGCCTCGAAGCCGCCGCAGGCGAGCACGACGTTCCTGCCGTAGATGTCCGCGTAGCCGTCGGGCCCCATGACGTGCACGCCGCAGACCTCGCCCGAGCGGTTCTGCAGCAGCCTTCTCAGGCCGGTCCCATAGCGGATCTCGACGCCGCGGCGCTCAGCCTGCTTGATGAGCTGGTCGACTAGGCCCCAGCCGCCGCCTACCGCTTCGATGTTCACCCCCCCGTAGAACTGGTGCTTGCCGTCGACCTTGAAGGACTGTCGGCCGAACATCGGAATGAAGCGCACGCGGTTGCGGCGCATCCAGCTCATCGTTTCGCGCGAGCGGCCGACGAGCAGCTCGGAGAGCGTGTCGTCAGTCTGACCGTCGGTTACGCGTCGCAGGTCGTCGAGGTAATCCTCCTTGCGCAGGACCGGCAGGACGATCTGGCTCGCTTCGGCTTCGGACAGGTCGTCCAGGATGTCGCCGCGCAGGTCATCGAGCCCCTCGTGCACGAAGCGGAAGCCGCCTGCGGTGAAAAGCGAGTTGCCGCCGCGCTCCTCGATCGGCGCCTTCTCCAGCACAAGCACGCTTGCCGCGCCCTGTTCCTTCGCGGAGATCGCGGCACACAACGCAGCGTTGCCAGCGCCTACGACGATGACGTCGAATGGATCGTTCTTGGGCATATCTAGAATATAGCCGGGAGAACGCCATGAAAAAGACCACAGCGCTACGAAAGCTCCTCAAGAAGAAGCAATTCGTCTACATGCCGGTCGCTTACGACCCTCTCGGCGGGCGCCTGCTAGAGAAGATCGGCTTCGACTGCGTTTATACGGGCGGCTTTGTCACCGGCGGTTCGCGCTGCACGTCCGAGCCGATGCTGACCATGGACGAGCAGTTGCGGGTGGCAGGCGACGTCGCCGCCGCGATCGATATCCCGCTCGTCGTCGACGGCGGAGCGGGATTCGGCGAGCCGTTGCACACCATGCGCACCGTGCGGGAGTTCATTCGTGCCGGCATCGCTGGCACGCATATCGAAGACCAGCTTTATCCCAAGCGCGCCCATTACCACAAGTACGTGGCTCACGCGGTGCCGCGCAAGGCGTTCGTCGATAAGATCCGCTTCGCGTGCAAGCAGCGCGACAGGTCCGATCCGGACTTCGTCATCATCGCGCGCACGGATACCTGCCGCTTCGAAGGACTGAAGGAAGCCATCGCGCGGGTGAACATGGCGGCGGAGGTTGGCGCCGACATGGGCCTTCTCTTCCCGCGCAACGACGAGGAGATGAGGAAGGCGCCCAAGCTGGCCAAGATTCCGCTGGTCTACGTCATTAGTCGGGGCAACCGCGATGGCCGGCCCCTTCCCACCGCTCAGCAGCTCGCGAACATGGGCTACAAGGCGGCAATCGACGCTCTCACGTATCTGCTAGCGAGCTTCCACTTCGCGAAGCTTGCCTACCAGGAAATCAAGCGTACTGGCGGCTACACCGGCCTTACGCAGGAGCAGTGCATCACCGCTCGAAAAGACATCGAGACGCTCGTTGGTTTGAACGAGTTCTACGAAATCGAGGAGCAGACCGTAGAGCGGAAAAAATGGGCAAAGCGCTAAGGAGTGACCCGGACCTCGTGCTAGCGGCGCTGGCTACCGATGCGTTCTAGAGCGCTACAGCTCAAGGCGCATCAGAAGGTACGGATGCCGGGGAAATCGTCCCGCACTTCGTGGCGTCTGCCAGCGTCGTCGTACCAGTATAACTTGCCGGCTTCTTCACCCTTCGTGAGTTTGTGCGAGCTGTCGCAGTAGGGCTGATTCTTCGACAGCCCGCACTTGCACAACCACACGTCTTTGCCGTCGATAACGTAGCGGGTGGGCTCTTGCGGCGTTCGCTTCACGAGACGCGCCATGACAACCTCCGTTTCAGAATGAAGCAGTGATGATGTACGCATTGGATAACGCGCCGCGCTGCGGCGTTCCCGCTGACCATAGAATAAATGGGGCTTACTAGCGGAGGGTGTCCATGGCCCCTTGCCCCGCTACTCCGGCGGCGCGCGCCTCGATCTCCGAGCTCACGTTGCCCGCGCGCGC